>NZ_JAGGQR010000098.1:0-9732 GCF_018613205.1 Bacillus sp. ISL-46 | reverse complement strand
TGTGAATCATGGTGATAGCTGCTTTTCTCATTTCAATCGCTTTTTCTTTTAATTCATCAATACTTATATGTTTCATGTCCGCCACCTCATTAATTTATGACTTGCCGATTTTAATTTTTAACCAAGATCCTTAGTAGAATCGCCCCTGTTGTTAACTTGTCTACTAAGTTACCTTATGTTTTTAGTATACCTTGATTCTGATATTTGTCAACATAGATTTTATTTTAAATAAGCAAATTGCCTAAATTATGAAGAAACTTAACTTCCAACCCTGATTTACTTACTCCTTTAACAAAACAGAATGTAGGTAGTGATTAGTAGAGGTAACTGTATATTTAAATCTAAAACGGATAAATTAACCACAACATGCACATAAATATTTAAGGTAAGCAGCACCCAACACTGGATTTAACCGTAGATGGTGTATCGTTTTCGATTATTGCTCGTTTAATCACACTGGTTTTATGCTGTTCATGCATTAATGGATTATTGGTAAGAAATAATGTCAATTTCGGAAAATAATAACTCTCCTGATGTCGCGAGAAATGAATAACAATCAAGGTGTAAACTAGGAGATGATATACTTTTGGGGATGTTCAAAGTGATTCATAGAATATTTAAATCTAATTCAACCCCCAATAATCAACATATAAATGAAAAAACACCCTTACGAACGAATCTTCAGGAAAACATTCGAACAATTATTGAATTAGTTGGTAATAGCCCAGATGTTGTCATAAGGAAATTTGGTATCGGAAAGAAAAGGAAGATCAAAATAGCTCTGGTCTATACAGAAGGCTTGGCTGATACTAAATCTGTCAATCAATTTATCATGGAATCTTTAATGATGGATATACAAGAAGTTGAACTAAATTTGGACAATTCATCCATACCCTATACTTTTCAACTACTGAAAGAGCTTCTTCCTGTGGGAAGCATCAAGGAAGTTTCGGATTTTGAAACCTTGCTTCCATCCATCTTATCAGGGGATGCTGCCATCCTATTAGAAGGAAATTCTCAAGGTCTGCTAGTCGGTTTGAAAGGGTCGGAAGACCGCGGTGTTCAAGAGCCTTCTTCTCAAACGGTCATTCGTGGCCCGAAAGAGGGCTTTTCTGAAAACATACGGACGAATACCGCATTAGTCCGGCGAAAAATTAGAGATCCTAACCTTTGGATGGAGAACCTAACCATAGGAAGGGTAACCAAAACGGCCGTCAACATCATGTACATTCAGGGAATTGCGAATGGAAAAGTCGTTGAAGAGGTACGGAAACGGCTTACCCGGATTGAAATAGACAGCATTCTGGAAGGCGGCTATATTGAAGAATTGATCCAGGATGAAACATATACCGTTTTTCCCACGGTATTTAATACGGAAAGGCCTGATGTCATTGCTGCCGGGCTTTTGGAGGGGCGGATCGCGATCTTTGTAGATGGAACCCCCTTTGTCCTTTTGGTACCGGTCATCTTCACGCAATTCTTTTCGGCAGCAGAAGATTATTATCAGCGGTCAGACATTGCGACACTCCTGCGTTTGCTGCGTTATTTGTCTTTATTCATTGCCTTACTAGGTCCGTCTTTATATATTGCAATTACAACTTTTCATCAGGAAATGCTCCCTCCCGGACTGCTTTTTAGTCTGATGGCTCAACGGGAAGGGGTACCTTTTCCGGTATTTATTGAAGCACTATTAATGGAGGTAACCTTTGAACTGTTGCGGGAGGCCGGGGTTCGAATGCCAAGAGCGGTAGGACAGTCGGTATCGATTGTAGGGGCCTTAGTGATTGGACAAGCAGCAGTAGAAGCGGGAATCATATCAGCTTCCATGGTGATCGTGGTATCCATCACAGCTATTTCCAGTTTCATCATTCCTGCCTATAATTTGGCCATTTCTGTCAGAATCCTGCGCTTTGGGATGATGGGTTTGGCTGCTTCCTTCGGGCTCTTGGGCATTATTGTAGGGATTATTGCTGTCATACAGCACTTATGTCAATTGCGTTCTTTTGGAGTTCCCTATATGGCACCGTTTGGCCCTATGGTGATGTCTGATCAAAAAGATGCGATTTTCCGTGCACCTTGGTGGGGAATGTTCTCCAGGCCTCGATTTATGAGTCAAAAGAATATCAGCCGTGAAGATAATCCTCCTACCCCGCAACCGCGTAGAAAAGTTTAGGAATTGATACAAAGAAAGGAGGAGTCGTTACGAAACAAAAGCCGGCCTTATGGTTGAATTCAATAGTCATTTTGTTTACGCTTACTGGATGCTGGAATCGGGTAGAATTAAACGAACTTGCGGTCACTGTAGCCATGGGATTGGATAAAAAGGGGAATCAAATTTTGCTTTCTCACCAAATCGTCAATCCAGGAGCGATTGCTGCCAAAGGAGGTGCTGCTTCAAGTGATACTCCTGTCACTTTGTTTCATGAAACGGGGAACAGTTTGCAGGAGGCTGGTCGAAGACTGACAACTTCGAGTACAAGAAAAGTTTATACGGGACAACTCCAAATGCTTATCATCAGTGAAGAATTGGCAAAAGAAGGGCTAAGCGACATACTGGATCACATATCCAGAGACCATCAATATCGAAGGGATTTCTTTGTGGTTATAGCGAGGGGCACAAAGGCTGAGAACATCCTTAAAGTTTATACCCTCATAGACCGAATTCCCGCCAGAAAAATGAATCGTTCTCTAGAGAACTCATCTGATGCTTGGGGGGTAGCAGGTACTGACAGAATGGATCAGTTTATGTCAGATATCATTGACAACGGAAAAGAAGCCGTACTCACAGGCATTAAGGTGCGCGGAAAGCGGACATTGGGTGAAACCATGGAGAATGGGCAACAAATTGATCCCGGTGCAGATTTGGAGTATAACGGCCTTGCCGTGTTTAAAAATGATCGGCTGGTTGGTTGGTTAAATGAAGAGGCAAGCAAAGGATATAACTATACCCAGGGTGAGATAAGCAGCACGTCCGTTGTCTTTCCTTGCCCCCAAGGGAAGAAGAAGATGACTGTGGAGGTGCTTCGTACTCAAGAGGAGACCCAATTCAAGAAAATAAACGGTATACCTAAAATAGATGTCAAAATTAGTCTCGAAGGCAATGTAGCCGATGCGCAATGTGATATCGATTTATCGAAACCGGAAACGATTACTCAGTTAGAGAAATTAACAGAAAAGGATATAGAAAGGACCATTGCAGCGGCATTAAAAGCAGCGCAGAAAAAATATAAATCCGATATCTTTGGCTTTGGCGATGTGATCAACCGCACCAATCCTAAATATTGGGAAAAACTGAAAAAGGATTGGGATCAGGAATTTCCGGATTTACAGGTCAATGTAGAAGTGAAAGCCGATATTCGAGGCGTATTTTTAACTAAAAAATCATTTCGAGACAGGATGGAGGAGTAAATTAAATGTGGTCCATTGTGGGAATAATAGTGATAGGGGTTATCATTATGTTCATCGAAGTCCCTTCCCTTTTGAAGAAAAATCATAGGAAGGATTTATGGGTGTTTTCTACCCTACTGCTTCTGGGTATTGTGCTAAATATTTCGGAGCAGTTAGAGGTAAGTATTCCTAATCCCTTCGAGGGGATTACAGCCGTCTTCCAGCCTTATAGCACGGTTATTTCCGAAATATTCAAGTGATCAGGTGATATTGATGCAGGAGAACGGTAAAATTGCCCCCCGCCAGTTTATGATTTTCGTCATCCTATTTACCATTGGCAGTTCCATTCTTTTATTGCCAAAATTTATTGCCGCGGATGCAAAGCAAGATGCTTGGATAACGGCTATGATTCTTGTAGGATTAGGCCTTTTGCTGGCATGGTTATACAAAACGTTAGGAAGTCTTTTTCCGGATATGACCTTGGTTGAATACAGCCAGAAAATTTTAGGGAGATGGATGGGAAAAATAACCTCACTTTTATTCTTTACCTATTCATTTTTCCTATGTGCCATTACACTCCGGCAAATAAGTAATTTCTTTGTATCGACGATGATGCCGGAAACGCCGATTGAAGCGATACATATCCTTTTGTTAGGCATTGTCATTATGGGGGTGCGATACGGCCTGGAAAACATGGCCCGTACTTCGGAAATTTTCTTTCCTTGGGTGTTGATTCTTTTTTTTACGACAGTTATCTTTGTTTCTCCTCAAATAGAGTTTGAAAAAATTCAGCCTGTATTTGCAAAAGGGGCAAATCCTGTTATTCGTGCTGCTTTTATGCAACTGGGTGTTCCTTATCTGGAGCTTGTTTTGTTTTTGATGATCTTTCCCTATGTTAATCGGATTAAGGAAGCAGGTAAAGCTTTTTTTGCAGGGAGTCTGATCGGGGGAATAATCATCTTCTCAATTACCCTGCTGTCAATACTCGTTTTGGGAGCGGAAGCAACAGAGAATGAACATGTTCCCAGCTATATATTGGCTCAAAAAATAGACATTGGTGAATTTCTCCAACGGATAGAAGCCATTATGGCCGGATTATGGATTATTACTATTTTTTTCAAACTGCAGATCTGTTATTATGTATCCGCATTAGTGCTCGCCCAAACGTTGGAGATGCGTGATTATCGCCCGCTGACACTTCCATTCGCCATGATCTTGGTGGTCCTATCCCTTGTGATAGCTCCCGATATAAGCTATTTGGTTAACTTTATTGCAAACATTTGGACACCCTATTCATTCGTGTTCGGTCTTTATATGCCATTATTTCTTTTCGTAATTGCTAAGATTAAACTAAAGTTTTTGGAGAAAGGCAGAAGTTGATATTCTATAGGAGTTATAGCAAGTAATTGAAGGTAACTAAAAGAGGAACTTTCTGTCCCTTTTAGTTTACCTCGTTATTTTATAATGCTCTTTTAATTCTTTCAATCGCAGCTTTTCGATCTGCTTGATTATAAATAGCGGAACCGGCTACTAGAACATCGGCTCCTGCTTCGACACATAATCTGGCCGTATCTTCATTAATACCACCGTCTACCTCAATTTCAATTGATAGTTGACGCATCTCAATTATCTGTGAAAGTTGTTCAATTTTCGGCAATACACTTTTAATAAATTCTTGCCCACCAAATCCCGGATTCACTGTCATCAATAAGATCAAATCAATATCTTCAAGAACATGTTTAACTTGATCAATCGGTGTATCAGGATTTAAAACAACACCTGCTTTTATTCTATGTTGTTTAATTAATTGAATGGTACGATGTAAATAAGGACATGCCTCAACATGAACAGAAATGATGTCAGCGCCGGCTCTTGCAAATGAAGGAATATATTGATCAGGATTTTTAATCATTAAATGAACATCTAACGGTAATGTTGTAACAGGACGAATCGCTTCTACGATAAGTGGACCAATGGTGATATTCGGTACAAAGTCGCCGTCCATCACATCGACGTGAATATAATCTGCTCCCCCTGCCTCTACCTCTTTAATTTCATCTGCTAGTCTAGCAAAATCCGCAGACAAGATAGAAGGTGCTATTTTAGTCATTTTTTAATACCTCGACTTTCTTTGTCCCATGCCTTTAATAAAACTAACATAATAAAGATGATAAGAGTTTACTTAAATCAAGGAATACCATATAAAAATGATTGTTCCTTAGATTTTAATATTTGGGTCAGAAAACTTAGCCTATCTTCTACATTCTCCTGAGTGATAATATCAATCCCACTATCAATCCTTTTTTCAACGTGTTCTCCTTTAATGGCTCTCATGGCTTGTTCAACACTTAAATACCCCATATCATAAGGGTTCTGTGCCATAGTAGCACTCATTTCTTCCTCTTTAATGAACTTCAGCATTTCTATCGTACCGTCTGTTCCGATGACGGGAATCTTTAGACCATACTTCTCTATTATACCTAATGCATCTAGAGCCATTACATCATCCGTGGCAAATACACCTTTGATATTAGGATAACTCTGCAAAATGTTTCCCATTTCTGAGTTCATCTTTCCAAATCGATCATACCCTGGCTGTTCTGTAACAATTTCAACTCTAATAGATTCTAAAACCACTTTCGCTCCATTTTTCCGCTCATTCGTGACTGAACTGACTGACATTCCACCAATAAAGGCTACTTGATCCCCCGGTTGCAGCATGGAGCCCAATAGTGCTCCTGCTTTTTGGCCTAATTATAGTGATCCGTTCCAATATAGGTTGTTTGATCCTCCCATCCAGCATCTGTATCTACTATCAATACAGGAATATTTTTTTCCTGATATTCTTTCAATACAGGAATAGCAGCAGATGGTTGCGTTGGGGCAACAATTAGTGCATCTGGATGCCTCTTCAGAACATTTTTCAACATGTTAATCTGGTTTATAGGTGAATATTCAGAATCCGGTGCTATTACTTGCCCATCTATATTAAAATCATCAAATGCTTTTTCTGCTCCTACCTTAATGGTTTTCCAATACTCTGTGTTCAATTGTTTCAAAACGACAACCATTCTAGGCTTATTATTTTCTTTTAGAAACGTGACCATAAGGCCTATCAATATGACAAGAGAGACTACACGAATTAATGAACCGACCAACTATTATTCACCCTTCCTTCTCCTAATTTATAGTCCCTACTGGGTCTCAATTCTTATTAAAACGACCACTTAGACTGTAATTAGCATCGAAGCTAGGGATATAATTAAAGAGGATCATAATTATCAGTGGTTTATAGTCTGGTCTATATGAAGTTAATATTATTTTCACCTATTTTAGAATAGTCTTTTACTAGATCTAGATAGCTTTCTATCATTAAACTTCTATCTTATCATTCCCAGCAAAACTATTAGTTCTGTAGTAAAATCATGAACAGTTACGCTTTGTTTGAAGAACCAAATGCACGAATTTTGCCTATAACGGTTTCTTTAATCGCCTCACGACCTGGACCTAGAAATTTGCGTGGATCATATACGTCAGAGTCTGCACTTAACACTTCCCGTACTACTCTAGTAAATGAAATTTGATTTTCCGTGTTTACATTAATTTTGGCTGTTCCTAATGTGATTGACTTTTGAATTTGATTTGTCGGGATACCTGTACCGCCGTGTAAAACCAAGGGTAAACCAATTGCATGACAAATTTGTTCCATTTCTGTAAAGCCTAAATTTGGCTCACCTTTGTAAGGTCCATGAACAGAACCTAACGCGGGCGCAAGACAATCGACGCCAGAACGCTTTACCAACTCTTCACATTCTTTTGGATCTGCGTAGATAACTCCATCTGCAATCACATCATCCTCTTGTCCTCCAACAGTACCTAACTCAGCTTCAACAGATACACCACGTTTACGGGCATATTCTACTACCCTTTTAGTGATTTCTACATTTTCTTCAAACGGTTGATGAGAAGCGTCAATCATCACCGATGTAAAACCAGCGTCAATGGCAGCTTTACATTTTTCAAAACTAGAACCGTGATCCAAATGGATGGCTACAGGAACAGTGACACTCATTTCCTCCATAAGAGCTTCCACCATGGCTGTTACTACCTTAAAACCACCCATATAACGAGCAGCACCTTCCGATACACCTAGGATAACTGGCGATTTTTCCTCTTCTGCCGCAGCTAAAATCGCTTGTGTCCACTCCAAGTTATTCATGTTGAACTGACCAATCGCATAACCTTCTGCTAACGCCTTATTTAACATTTCTTTCATTGAAACTAAAGCCATATTAACATCCTCCTTAATAGTAAATGCCAAACTTTTTATTTCCTATAAGAATCGTGCGATCAACCTTTTATAGATTATAATGACAATCGCCAACTCTACTACCATAACTATTTCATCTTCCAATAACTATATGTAGCTATTAAATCAAGTTATTTTTTCAGAAATGAACTAATTTCCAGTACACATCGGAGAAATTCCATTGATAGTGGCTACAAGTAAATAAAGTCATTTTTTAGAATTATTGAAGCTATTTTTAAATCTATTTAGCAAGATTTATTATCGTTACTTTTTCACATGTTATGGTTTTGATGCTTTTACATTGTGCTCCATGTTAGTCTTCCTTGCATAGCATAAGTTATTATTCAAGTTATTATTCAAGTCATTATTCAAGTCATTATTAAAAGTCGCTTCATATATTGCTATTTTATTAACACGATTTTCGTGTCTACCGCCTTCAAAAGGTGTTGTTAACCATGTTTTTGCAATATCACGAGCTAGACCGGGACCAATGACACGCTCTCCCATAGCTAATATGTTTGTATCGTTATGTTCTCTCGTTGCCTTAGCACTAAAGATATCATGCACAAGCGCACAACGAATTCCCTTTACTTTGTTGGCTGCAATACTCATCCCAATACCAGTTCCACAAATTAATATACCACGGTCTATTTCACCACCTGCTACCTTTTCAGCTACCAAAATAGCATAATCTGGATAGTCAACAGAGGTGTTACACTCGCACCCTAAATCTACATACTCAATATTCATCTCTTCCATCAATGAAATGACCTCTTTACGAATATTCATGCCACCATGATCAGATGCAATGGCTACTTTCATATTTCTTCCTCCTATCCTTTTGCAATTACATTACCTACAAAATGGACTTTCATCATATTTCTAGTGTAAAAGCGTTTCTAGTAACCTATATTGATTCTGTTTATCAGCCATTTCGCTATTAACATGTTCAAGTTCTCTATGGATGATTTTATTTTCTTTCATTCCAACAGCTTGTCCTGAACTTCCATTCATCAACAGTTCTACCGCCTTAGCACCCATTCTGCTTGCTAATACCCGATCAAACGCTGATGGATTCCCTCCTCTTTGGATGAAACCTAATACCGTAGTTCTTACACTAATGTTTAACTTCTCTTCAATATATCGTTGTAATTCCTGTAAATCATACATTCTTTCTGTTATGATGACGAGGTTATCATTTTTTCCACTACTTATTCTTGAGCTTAATTTTGAACAGATTGTATCAAAATCTAATTTTCTTTCTGGAGTAGAGATGATGTCTCCACCGCCTGCTAAAGCTGAATATAAGGCTAAGTCACCACAATATCTTCCCATTACTTCAATAATGGTTGTTTTATCATGGGAAAAATCGGTATCTTTAATTTTACCAACACAATCTAGTACTGTATTTAAAGTGGTGTCAAATCCGATGGAATAATCTGTATAAGCCAAATCATTATCAATCGTTCCAGGTATACCGATCACTTTAATACCTAGTTCATGTAATTTTTCGGCTCCTTTTAAAGAACCTTCCCCACCTATTACAACCAAAGAATTTATACCAAAGCTTTTTAATACCGTAAGAGCCTTTTCCCTTCCTGCTTCCTCCATGAATTCTGAAGATCGAGACGTTTTTAATATTGTTCCGCCTCTGTCTGCAATATCCTCTACCTCTGAAGCAGTTAATCGGTGAATTTTACCGTCAATTAAACCTTGGTATCCACACTGTATGCCCATTATATCTAGATGATAGTGATTTGCTGCTTTTACTACTGCTCTGATAGCGGCATTCATTCCCGGGGCATCTCCACCACTTGTTAAGACACCTAGTTTATTCATGACCAATACACCTCTTAATTTTAGTTTATAAAGAAATTCCAGCAGCTAGAAAACGTTGCCGCTGGATATTTAAGGTTGAATCAACATTGATAGACTTTTTTTAACTAGTCTTTTTCAGTTTTTTTTCGATATTCTGGCTTAGAGCCTTTCCTGACTGTTTGACCAAGAAAAGAATTATACAAGAACCTATAATCATA
>NZ_JAGGQR010000097.1:0-57079 GCF_018613205.1 Bacillus sp. ISL-46 | reverse complement strand
GATTTGTCGACAGTCTGAAAGAGTGTCTAGAGACACTCTTTTTATTAAACTATTTTTCTTTAACATAAGCAGTTTCCGTTTTTCGAGTAAATGACAATAATTCAAACGCAATTCCGTATAGGAAAGTAACAAGGAACATCGAACCAATCATATCAAATATGACATGCTGTTTAACAAATAGGGTTGAAATGATAATCAAAGTCCCGACAACATGGATACAAACATTGTTAATTAGATGTTTGTTTTTAATATGAAGTGAAGCAAGCATTATAACAAATGTGGTAAGTACATGGATACTCGGAAAACAATTAAACGGACGATCATTTGCATAAATCCACAAAACAAGATGATTAAAGATATTATTACCTTCAATAGTTGGTCTTGGGACTGTGGTTTGAAAAAAGAAATAAATAACAAAACAAATTAGTTCTGCTACAACAATTAAAATTAACGTTTTAAGGTATACTTTTGTGTCCTTAAAACAAAAGTAGATTAAATAACAAAAAATATAAGCATACCAAAGGATATATGGAATGATAAAGACCGACAAAAACGGGATCGCTTGGTCAATTGACGTACTAATATCGACAGCTCTATGTGAACGGGAATTTAATAATTCATAAATTTTGGCTAGAAGAGGAATCACAAGCAAAAATAGTAAATTGGGAGCTTTTTTTATTAAATTTTTCAATCTTATTCCTCCCTTAATATATAAAAACATAATTTTCTAGTTTACTATACAGAAATAGTCGAACACACTCCATGGTACCACAAATACAGTAAAAATAAATGAAATTTCCATACTTCTCTCAAATTTTTTTGGAGTCCTTTTTTAGTGTCACTACTTTGGTGTCATTTTTGGTGTCAGGCACCATTCGTGGACACTTCTAATAGTCTGTCCGTCTCCAATGGACGCTTTCCGAATTCCTAAGTACTTACAAAACTGTATCAGGATGAAATTATGCTAAACTAAATTACAACACAAACTTAGTTGTGAAGGTGGTGGAATGGTGGATCGGATTATCTTGTTTGATGGGGTTTGCAATCTGTGTAACAACAGTGTGAAATTTATAATAAAAAGAGACACCTCGGGCTATTTTAAATTTGCCTCACTCCAAGGTGAGACTGGCCAAAGATTATTAAAAAAGCATAGCTTAAACTATGACCTAAATAGTTTCGTCCTAATTGAAATGGAAAAGGTCTATATAAAATCAAGTGCTGCTCTTCGTGTTTGCAGTAAATTAGGCGGGGCTTGGCGCATATTATCGATCTTCCGCTTCCTCCCTCCACTTTTCAGGGATTTCCTTTACGACATAGTTGCAAAGAATCGTTATAAATGGTTTGGAAAAAGAGAAAGTTGTATCCTCCCTTTGCCAAAATGGAAGCAGAGATTTTTGGACTAAGGATGAATTGTTTAATACATCAGTAACTGGTAAATGGTGGCAGAAACTCTAATTCTAACTAATATTTTATTCCCTATAGCATAGATATTATTAATACTATTTTTTACTGCAGGAGGGTATTTATGGAGGTTGTCGTTAGAAAAGGAGATTCATTATGGCATTACAGCCAGATGTTTCATATAAATTTGCAGCTAATAATTGATTCGAACAGAAATGTCGATCATAATAATCTTTCTGAAGGCCAACGTGTACGATTACCAGGCTTTGCTGCCCAGGATTATCAGATTCGCCCTGGCGATACCTTATGGAGTATTGGTCAACGCAGATCTCTTCCCCTAGAGGCTATTACTTTGGTTAATCCTAACCTAGATGAAAAAAATCTAAATGTAGGTCAAACCATTAAGGTTCCAACTAGGATCACTTGGAGATTAGTGGATAGTGGCCAAAGTTATGATTACATCAAATTGATGAATGATATCAAGAGATTATTAGAGGTTTATCCGTTTATGCAGATACCTGTGATTGGTAAGACAGTTCTTGGGAAAAAAATTCCAGAGATCGTCATCGGAACGGGTGAAAAAAGAGTTCATTATAATGGATCATTTCATGCCAATGAATGGATAACCACATCAATCATCATGACCTTTTTAAATGATTATTTATTAGCTCTGACAAATCATAATCTGATCCGTGGGCTACCCATGTTTCCACTTTACCAACAAAGCATTTTATCTATTGTCCCAATGGTAAATCCAGATGGAGTAGACCTCGTTCTACATGGCCCCCCAGAAATCGAAAATTGGAATAAAAGAGTGGTTGATTTCAATAAGGGCAGTACAGATTTTACGGACTGGAAAGCTAATATTCGAGGGGTTGACCTAAATGACCAATTCCCGGCTAGATGGGAATTAGAAAAGGCAAGGAATCAGACTGAGCCTGGACCAAGAGATTTTGTAGGAGAAAAACCTTTATCAGAGCCTGAAGCAATGGCAATGGCGAAACTAATAAAAAAACGAGATTTTGTAAGAGTTCTAGCCTTTCATACACAAGGTGAGGTCATCTACTGGGGGTTTGAAAATCTTGAACCTCCTGAATCAGAGGACATTGTGAAAGAATTTAGCCGAGTAAGTGGTTACGAGCCTATCAAAACGATTGAGAGCTATGCCGGTTGCAAGGATTGGTTTATTCAAGATTGGAAGCGACCAGGATTTACGATTGAACTCGGCCGAGGAATAAATCCACTTCCATTGTCACAATTTGATGAGATCTATCAAAAATCACTGGGAATTTTCTTGGCGGGACTTTATATGTAAAAAAGGAGGCCGAAAAACTCCTGCCTCCTTTCCCTCTAGATAAAATTAGGCTTTTGTATAATTAAGATCCCAAATCACACCAAAGGCATCTTTTACCTTCGCATATTTTGCTCCCCAAAAAGTATCTTGCAGCTCCATATAAACCGTTCCTTTTTGACTAAGAGTATCATATATCCCACGGATTTCATCTTCGCTTTCGAATTCCAATGTTAATGAAATATTACTCCCTACCACGACTGAATTCCCCGGAAACGCGTCTGAGGCCATTAGGAAAAGATCGTCCTTTTTAAATTGAGCATGGATTACACGATCATGCGCCTCTGGCGGTGTCGGATAGTCTGCCTCACCATAGGTTTGAAGATTTGATATTTCACCGCCGAATACTTCACGGTAGTACTCTAATGCCTCTTTTGCATTTCCATCGAACATTAAGTATGGTGTCGCTTGACCCTTCATTTATAACACTCCCTTTTGATTAACATCGATATTATTTAGTACACTTACCTCATCAAGACCTGCTTTTCCTAAAAATTAATTTTTATTTCCCCCGACTTCTGATCCCTGATAAGATGCCTTATGAAACTTTTCAATTAACTTAAACAGTTCCTCACCCTTTTCAGGCAAGTTGGTGTCAGGCACCATATTCAAAAACATAGCTCGGTAAGATTCGGGCACCCATTTGTAATCATGTATGTAATCAGTTAAGGTAAAACCGCACTTTTTCCAAAAACGATTCCTTGAAAGTGTCTCAGGCGTTTCTTCGGATTCAACTTCAATCAACAGACTTTTCATATTTCCTTTGGTCATTGACCATTCTTGAATATACTTCATCATTTTCATGCCTATCCCACGATGCTGCCATTTGTGGTGGACAGCCAAATAATCAATTAGCAGGGCCTGCGTTCCTTCCAACTTCCCGGTCATTGCCATCGCCACTATTTGAACTTCTTCAACCCCTATATGTAGGAAACAAAGCTGTTTCTGAAACATATTCCGAATGATCTTCTCCGGCTTCGCTCCTTTCCCATCGAAAGCTTGATGGTAAATAGGACTCACCTGTTTCCAAAGTTTTTCATCCCATTGATTTATTGTTTGAAATTCCAAGGCAGTTTGCCTCCTACATTTTTCTTTTATTACCAAAATACCCAGTAAGGAAGATTTTTATAAAAAAAAGGACCTTTGAAATAAAATCAAAGGTCCAAATGAGAACTTGGTGGTCTAGGCCAAGTCCTTAATTAGGAGGTCTAAACTCAGAAGAATTTAAACATCTTTATATTACCATTTTCAAAATTTTCTTTCAATCATTATTACTTTAAAGTGTAAAAGTTTCTGCAATTTTAAAAAACAAAAATTTTCCTAGTTGACATACATGTATATACAAGCTAGAATGAAATCGTAATCATAACTTGTATATACAAGCAACAATCGTTTATGAAAACGTACACATTGACTGTATATAGAGTGATAAAAAAATAGAGGATATAAAATGGGGACATGCCCATTCAAACAGGGGGAAAGACAAATGACGAAGTACACAGATCCTTCAAATGATCTATTAAAACACATTGGCGGTAAAGAAAACATTGCAGCCGTTACCCATTGTGTTACAAGAATGCGGTTCGTTTTAAACGATCCAAGCAAAGCGGATATTAAAGAAATCGAGTCCATTAAGCTTGTAAAAGGTACATTTACCCAAGCCGGACAATTCCAAGTCATCATTGGGAATGAAGTATCTAGCTTTTATAATGAATTTGTAAAAATTGCTGATGTGGATGGAACTTCTAAAGAAGAAGCAAAAGAAGCAGCCAAACAGAATATGAACTGGTTGCAACGAATGATGGCCCACCTAGCCGAAATCTTTACCCCATTAATTCCTGCTCTAGTTGTCGGAGGTTTAATCCTCGGCTTTAGAAACATCATCGGTGATATCAAATTACTTGAGAATGGAACAAAGTCCATCATCGAGGTTTCACAGTTCTGGGCAGGTGTTCACTCCTTCCTATGGTTGATTGGTGAAGCAGTATTCCACTTCCTTCCAGTCGGAATTACCTGGTCGGTTACGAAAAAAATGGGTGGTTCACAAATCCTAGGTATCGTCCTTGGTATTACACTAGTATCTCCGCAATTGCTTAATGCCTATGCTGTAGCAGGTGCAAAGGATATTCCTGTCTGGGATTTCGGTTTTGCAAAAATTGAAATGATTGGTTACCAAGCACAAGTAATTCCTGCAATTTTAGCTGGATTAGTGCTTGCTTTCTTAGAAACTAGATTACGTAAAATTGTTCCAAATTCCATTTCCATGATTGTCGTTCCATTCTTAGCGTTAATTCCTACTGTTTTAATCGCTCATACTGTTTTAGGCCCTATCGGCTGGAGCATCGGTTCTGGAATTTCTCATGTAGTGTATTCAAGCTTAACCTCTGCATTTGGCTGGGTATTTGCGGCAATCTTCGGGTTCGCATATGCACCACTTGTTATTACAGGGTTGCACCACATGACGAATGCGATTGACTTACAATTAATGAGTGAACTTGGCGGAACAAACCTATGGCCAATGATTGCACTATCTAATATTGCCCAAGGTTCAGCTGTACTTGCGATGATTTTTATCAATCGTAAAAATGAAGAAGAAAAACAAGTATCGATTCCAGCAGCCATCTCTTGTTACCTTGGAGTAACAGAGCCAGCAATGTTCGGGATTAACTTAAAGTATGGCTTCCCATTCCTTGCTGCGATGATTGGTTCCATGATTGCAGGCGTTGTCTCCGTTGGTAGCCACGTAATGGCTAACTCAATCGGTGTCGGTGGTTTACCAGGCTTCCTTTCCATCCAAGGTCAGCACATGACGATGTTTGCCATTTCAATGGTTGTAGCCATTGTCGTTCCATTCCTACTAACAATTATTTTTGCTAAAACACGCATGAATAAATTTTCTTTTAAAAAATAAAAGCTAAATCACATATTTAGGAGGGAGACATGCTCCCTCCTTTTCTCCATTAAATTACTTAATCTAAAATAGGCAGGTGTTTGAAATGTCAAATGAATGGTGGAAAAAAGCAGTCGTCTATCAAATCTATCCAAAAAGCTTTCATGATACGACTGGAAATGGAACTGGAGATATTCAAGGCATTATTGAAAAATTAGACTATCTAAAAGAACTCGGTGTAGAAGTCCTTTGGCTTACTCCCATCTATAAATCTCCTCAAAGAGATAATGGTTATGATATCAGCGATTACTACGCAATTCATGAAGATTATGGAACGATGGATGACTTTGACAGGTTACTAGCAGAAGCACACAAACGCGGCTTAAAAATCATCATGGATATTGTCATTAATCACACATCAACAGAACATGAATGGTTTAAACAAGCACGGTCCACTAGAGACAATCCATATCGTGACTTCTATATCTGGAAAGATGGCAAGAACGGCAAGGCTCCTACGAACTGGGAATCAAAATTTGGTGGTTCAGCATGGGAATATGATGAGACCACCGAACAGTATTACTTACATTTATTCGATGTGACCCAAGCAGATTTAAACTGGGAAAATGAAAAGCTGCGTGCAGCCCTATACGAAATGATGCACTTTTGGTTAAAAAAAGGTGTCGATGGCTTCCGTCTCGATGTTATCAATTTAATTTCCAAAGACCAGAATTTCCCACAGGATGACAGCGACGGCCGGAAATTTTATACCGATGGACCAAGAATCCATGAATTTTTACATGAAATGAACGAACAAGTTTTTTCAAAATATGATATTATGACGGTCGGTGAAATGTCATCTACATCAATTGATAACTGCATTAAATACACGAACCCAACCCAAGAAGAATTAAACATGACATTTAGCTTCCATCATTTAAAAGTCGACTATCCCCATGGTGATAAATGGACGAAAGCGGACTTTGATTTTCATACTTTAAAACAGATTTTATCTAATTGGCAGGTTGGAATGAATCAAGGCGGCGGCTGGAATGCCCTCTTCTGGTGTAATCATGACCAGCCACGAGTCGTGTCCCGTTTCGGCGATGATCAAAAATATCATAAAGAATCGGCTAAAATGCTGGCCACCACCCTTCATATGATGCAGGGAACCCCTTATATTTATCAGGGCGAAGAATTTGGGATGACCAATCCTAACTTCAACTCCATCGATGAATATCGAGATGTAGAGTCCTTAAATATTTTTAACATCAAGAAAAATGAGGGTATGGACCAACATGAGATTATTGATATCCTAAAACAAAAATCCCGTGACAATTCAAGAACGCCAGTCCAATGGAATGCAAATGAAAATGCAGGCTTCACAAGCGGGACTCCTTGGATTCAAACGGCAAGTAATTTCCAGGAAATCAATGCGGAGCAGGCACTAAAAGATTCAGACTCTATCTTTTTCCACTATCAAAAACTTATACAATTACGAAAAAAGTATGATGTGATTACAGATGGAAAATATCTCCCTATTTCTAATGAAGATGATGCTATATTTGCATATGTAAGGACAATTGGCTCTGAAAAATTACTAGTGATCAACAATTTTTACGATAAAGAGAAAGCATTCGTTCTCCCTACTGATTTACATCTTGATGAGTATGATAGTGAGATGTTACTCTCTAATTATGAGGATTCGACACCAATTGGCCCGGAAATCTCCTTGCGGCCATATGAGTCGGTTGTGTATTACCTGAAAAGATGAACGGAGATGTCCTAATGACGAACAAGTACCTAACGATCTACAACATTATTGTCGAGCAAATAAAAAGTGGAGAAATTCCTCCACAAACGCTTCTTCCCTCTGAGAACGAATTAAAAGATCAATTCGATACATCGAGAGAAACGATTAGAAAGGCGTTAAATTTGCTTTCGCAAAATGGCTATATCCAAAAAGTTAGAGGAAAAGGTTCGATCGTGATCGACATCAGCAAATTTGATTTTCCTGTTTCGGGGCTGGTTAGTTTTAAAGAACTGGCAAATAAAATGGGCAGTAAACCAAAAACGATTGTGAACGAGCTCTCGTTAATCAAGCCCGATGGTTTTGTCAGGCAGCAGCTACAGCTGGGAAGTAAGGACCTGGTATGGAAGGTAGTTCGTACAAGGGAAATGGGCGGAGAGAAAATCATTTTAGATAAAGATTTTTTATCTAAAATGCATGTTCCTTCCCTAACAGAAGAAATTTGTGCGGATTCCATTTACCAATATATTGAAAATCAATTAAACCTGACCATTAGCTTTGCCAAAAAAGAAATTGTCGTAGAAGAACCTTCACTCGAGGATCGCTCCTTATTAGACCTTGAAGGCTTTCACAATGTAGTCGTCATAAAAAACTATGTTTATTTAGATGATGCCACCCTCTTTCAATTTACGGAATCAAGGCATCGGCCTGATAAATTTCGGTTTGTAGATTTTGCTCGCAGATCCCATTGATTCCAGCAAGGAGACCTCCAATCATTTTCAGGGGTCTCCTTTTTTTTTACTTCACGTCATATTTAGAGTTTCGTATAAAAAGGATTTTGTCCATGATCTTTGTTACAATAGACGTAACAAATTCGTGAGGTGAAAATAGTATGTGCGGCCGATTCACGTTAACAGCTACGTTCGAGGAAATCATTGATCGTTTCGATATTATATCTTTTCTTGAAGAAGAAAATTATGCTCCGAGTTATAATATTGCTCCATCTCAAGCCGTACTTGCCGTGATTAACGACGGCAAGTCAAATCGGATGGGATTTTTAAAATGGGGCTTAGTTCCGCCATGGGCAAAGGATGCATCCATTGGCCATAAGATGATTAATGCCCGAGCCGAAACATTATCGGAAAAGCCAAGCTTCCGAGCAGCCTTCAAAAAGAAGCGTTGCCTAGTTATCGCCGATAGTTTTTATGAATGGAAACGACATGAGGATAAAAGCAAAACCCCGATGCGAATTAAACTAAAATCCGATGATCTGTTTGCCATGGCAGGCATTTGGGAGTCTTGGAAATCACCTGAAGGAAAAACGCTCTATACTTGTTCCGTGATAACAACCGAACCCAATGAACTAATGAAAGATATTCATGATCGGATGCCCGTTATTTTGAAGCCAGACGATGAAAAAACATGGCTGGATCCATCCATCTCCAATACTAATGATTTAAGTAAACTACTTATCCCCTTTGATGAAAACTTAATGGAGACTTACGAAGTATCCTCCTTAGTAAACTCACCGAGAAATAACAACGTTGAGCTTATTCAAAAAATTTGTTAGTCCTTTTTAAAAAAATAGGCTTAAATTATTAAAAATATTTTTTCCATATGGACATGTTTACTACATGCACGTCCAAGGTTCTACATATCATGTATTAACCCATAAAAGTTTTCCTTCTTTAGAAAGTGGTAATCGGCCACTTTCTTTTTTTTGTGGAAAAAAATGGGCAAAGTGTAGCTACCCGAGCTATAATGACGGTAAGAAGATTAAAAAATGAGAGGAGTTTTCCTATGGACCAACTGGTAAAAAAATTCTATGACCTTCCTACAACCTGTATATCCGATGCGATGGATGGCTTAAATAACCTCCACCCTTCGATTAAACCTCTAAAAGAAGAATATAAGCTTGCTGGAAGAGCATTAACAGTGAAGATTCCTGTCGGTGATAATCTTGCCGTCCTAAAGGCAATCCGAGCGTCAAAACCAGGGGATATTTTAGTTATTGATGCTAAAGGAGATCCATATCGTGCCATTGCTGGTGATTTTGTTGTTGGCATGGCTCAAACACTTGGAGTCGGTGGAATCGTAGTTGATGGTGTCATTCGTGATATTGTTGGAATCAAGGGCTTGAAATTCCCCGTCTTCTCGAGGGGCACTACCGTTGCAGCAAGTGGTAAAGCAGGAGTTGGAGAGATTAATATCCCGATTTCATGCGGCGGAATGACAGTACATCCAGGCGATATCATTGTTGGGGACGCGGACGGCGTCGTGGTCATTCCACAAATGGTCGAACAAGCTGTATTGGAAAAGTCCCTCAAAAAATTAAAAAACGATCAGATTAGAGAAGAACGTATAGCTGGTAATCGTGAGGTTATTATGAAACATTTAGATGAACTCATTAATCGGTAAAAAAATAGCTAACCCCTTTTCCATGCGGAATTGGGGTTAGCTATTATCTTATTCGCTCCCTTTCGTGTCCCACCATTCCCGAACCTCAAAAATGCCGATGACTTCACTTTTTGCTTTTTCAAAAACCTCTACCGTTTCGTTAGTGGAATAAGAGAAAATATAGTGGGTGGATGTTTCGCCCATTATTCGAAAGGAACTGATTTCCCCATCTTTCATTTCGACCATATACACTTTTCCGCTCAAAACATCATTTGCATCGGCTAAATTTTTCATGAATGATCATCTCCTTACATTACTTTACTCTCAGATTAGCAGATTACATGCTTCATAAAATGAACGAAATTCGAAAAAATAACGAATATTAGTAACACTTGGAGATAACAAACACCTACCTTATTTTTCATATAGAGAAATAATAAAAATAATTCGATTCCCTTTCAAAACCAATTTTTTCATAAAGTCTTTGGGCAGTAATGTTTTCCTTGCCTGTCTCTAGCATAACTCCTTTTGCTCCTGTTTCCTTTACAAACTGAATCGCGATATGTATTAATTTCTCCCCTGCACCTCTGCCACGGAATTGTTCCTTCACATACAAATCATTTAATACCCATGATCGCCCCATGCTAACAGAAGAAAAGGATGGATATAACTGAACAAAACCAACGGGAATTTCCCCATCAACAGCCATAAACACAACGGATTCGTCGTTCATTATTCTTGCTTTTAAAAACTCTCGTGCCCCCTCCAAGTCGGACGTTTGCTCATAAAATACCCGATATAAATCAAACAATACCGTCAATGATTCGAGATCATTAATAGTTGCTTTTTGGATAATCATTTTTTAATTCCTCCTAGTTAAGAACAATTTACTAATCTACGAGATTGAGTGAAATTCACAATATTACAGAAGGATTATCTTAAGTAAATGCAGAATATTAAAACATTATTATTGAACACGATATTTGGTCGTTTGTTCAACTCTGTAGAATAATTTTGCTTGGGGGTAAATAGACATGAACACTTCTTTAGACGTAAGGCACGCTTTGTCTGAAAGAATTATTACTTTCAATGATAGGCTAGCACCACTATTCATTCGAGACAGCTTACATTCTCTCATTCCGGAAGGCACAGAACATATTTACGTAATAGGGATTGGTTCAAATGTCATAAGTGGTGACAGTCTAGGTCCATTTGTTGGTACCTTACTACATAATCTATACCCCAAACACTTAACAGTATTCGGAAACCTTGAATCTCCTTTAGATGCAAAAACACTTATCCCACAGGTTTCTCGGCTAACCCTGCCCCAAAATAGTTTTGTCATTGCCATTGATAGTGTTCTAGGGTCTGAAAGAATCGTTAACACTATTGTTGTTCGTGACGGTTCATTGTTGCCTGGGGCGGGGTTAGGAAAAAAACTTCCTCCGATGGGAGATTGCAGCATTATGGGGGTTGTCCTGGAAAATGATCCGCGATTGGAATGCTCACTCCTTTCCACGAATCTGCATCTTATTTACACTATGGCAACAAATATTGCCAAAGGGATATCACTAGCTGTGAGGCAATATTATAAATATCCTTCGCTCCATCCAGTTTTGCATAATTGCTGGTAATGGATATGGTCGATTTATATACTGATACTTATAGTATCAGATATTTCAATTAATTGAAACAAACCACTTCAAGAGGGAATGAAAAAAAGGCCCGGAGATTCCTCCGGACTATTATCTTCCTTCATTTACTATTCCTTTTGATCCCATAAATAATTGACAACGGCATCATATTGTTCTTTTGATAATGAACCTGGAGCGGACTTAGGCATCTTCTTTTCTACAAAACTATAAAGATCCTCTTTCTTTTGAAAATCGGCATGAATTTTCGTTGAATCCAGTTTTACTTGACCACCAGTAATGTCACCTGAACTATGGCAGGTAATACAGCTTTTTTGAAAGATGTCATCCCCTGCAACCGTGCTAGCAGTTTCACTTGCTGGTTTACTAGACGGTTCTTTTGATGTGTCATCATCATTACAGGCGCTCAATAAACCAATCATTATAAATAATCCCAAACCAAAAATCGTTTTCAAGCTTCCACCCCTTTTTTGGTTTCCTCGGAATGCCTTCATATTGGAAATAGATGCCTACTGGCAATCTCATAGGTAAAAATAAACATGCCCTATGACATCTTATTTCTAAAGTCCTATGATTATTCCTTCATAAATACTATGGTTAAGTTAACACTTGTTCAAACATTAAGACCTTTTAACTGAATGATTTTTTTTGCAAAGAAAAAAGGACAGATAAAGCAGATAACCTGCCTTTATCTATCCTTTTTTCATTTATTCACTTTCGGATTCATCTTTATTAAACCAAAGTGGATCATTATTATCCTCTTCACCATTATAGTTAATAAGGATTTCTTCCCCTGCTTTGATATCCTTGTACGCGTAAAAATCAAACGTGTGATTCGGGAAGTTAATTTCATATGTAGCATTGGGCTCATATGAATGGTTAAACAACATCCCGTATCCTAAAAGAAGTGCGGTGTGGTTAATCCCATATTCAAATGCATAATCAGCAAGCAGTGTTTTCTCTATATGAACATGCTCCTCATTAGGATAAGGAATAACGGGTGCTTCATGGATCAGCTCACCTTTTGCAATATCACGAGTCGCAAATACCCCTCTATTTAATTCCCCATCACTAAGCTTCGAAGTCTTAATCTCAATCATCTTAATCACCTATTTGTACTTTCCATTAAAGTTTTTAATCATAATATAGCTTGCCATTATCTACAGAAGAAAGCAAATGTTTTTTCTTTCCACACATTTTTCGCTGGTGCCTGACACCAAGACAGATAAAACTACAATCATCAAAAAACTGTCAAAAGATATTCTTCACAGCTTTAGGTGAATAGGTCATTTTTTTGAAGAGGAAAACATAAAATAGGAATATACGTTCGCAACAGGAGGCGGGGACATGGGGAACTTGATTACAGGAGAAATGTTGGTAAAGTATTACGAGCTGAATAAACAGAAAAAAGAAATAGAAATGGAAATGAATGAATTAAAGGATGCCTTTCAAAATTACTTTAATAATCTAGTAGGATCTAATCATAAAGGCGAAATTACCATAAGCGGCTATAAGCTTCAACGGCAAATACGAAAAACAGAAAAATATGACGAGGTTGAAACCATTAAAAGATTAGAAGAATTACAGATGAATGAGCTCATCCAAGTGGTGAAAAAACCAGATGATGTAAAAATCAAAGCCGCTCTTAACCTAGGCTTATTAAATCCCGATCATTTAGAGGGCTGCATAATTTCGACTAGCTCCCCTGCTATTTCAGTGAAACCAATCACACCAAGATAAGATATGATTAAGGCCCCCGCATCTACCCTTTTGATGCAGGGGTCTTTGTTCATAAAATCGTTGTGAAATTATGGAGGAATTATAGAATCTATAGAGAAATACATATATGTACACGCTTCCATTTTATTTTGAAAGGGGTATAACGTCATAACAAGTCAAGAAAGTTTACTAGTAAGACAATATTTAATGACTGCAAAAGCAAGCCAAACAGCAGGAACTGATATTGAAACAGCTAGACTCGGATTAGAAGCATTATCCGCCTTAACCCCTCTTGCACCAGATATCAACGTCGAAAAAAAATCATTGAGGAAATTCCTGCTGAATGGGTAACCGCACCTAATGCTGTGGAAGACCGAGTTTCCTTTATCTTCATGGTGGCGCATACATAATGGGAAGCTGCAACACCCATCGTTATCTAGCATCGAAGTTATCGAGAGCAACTGCTGCCCGAGTAAAAGATGAGGATGAAGCCTTGCCTGCCTTAGCGGTGCTCCTGTCTCCATGGACAGATATGGAAGGCACAATTAATGGAAACAAGGGCGGATGCTGATCCTTGGCTATCACCTGATGCCTCCCGTGCTATACCAGCCTTATTTATTCGGGATATGGATCCTCGACATCCACTTGTTTCACCAATTTATGCTGATTTGTCGGGCCTCCCTTCCATGTTAGTTCACGTTGGAAATGATGAAATCCTCTTAAGTGATTCGGCCCGACTTTTAGATCGTGCCCGGGCAGCGGGTGTCGAAGTTACTTTTAAAGTATGGGATGAAATGTGGCATGTTTTTCAAACGTTTGATATTCCAGAAGGTCAACAGGCGATTGACGAAATTGGGGATTTTGTTCAAAAGCATTTGGAGTATTAATTTTCCTTCAATTCATTAACTTTTTAAGAATATAACAAGTTCCATCTTCGGCAAAAAATAAAGATTCCCCTTCGTTGACGTTGAAATTAACATTTTTTTTGTCATAAATCAGTTTTGCTATTTTTTCAAATTTCTCAACGACTTCTGTTGATGGGTTTACTATGATATCTTGTTTTCCATGTGTCGTAACAAATCCCTTGGGGTTATATTTCCTTTCGGGCTTTAATTCTGTACTCCAACTTCCATCTAAAAGAACGGAGCATGCGGTAAACTTTGTTTTTCTGGTTTGAACAGACCAAAGTTTTCGACAATTACATCGATGTATTTTGAATTTCATCACCCAATACCTTCTTTCAACTGAAAAATTCAAAATATGATTTTTGTAAATTGTATTCCCGCGGTTTAAAAATTATTTATAGTAGTCTGATTGAAGATAGGTCCTCCAAAGAATTTGATATTGTTCCAGTTAATGGTACAATTACCATTGAAATTTATTACAAAGGGGTTATCGCAAATGTCTGTTGATGTTTATCTTAATTTTAATGGAAACT
The DNA here is from genome assembly GCF_018613205.1 of Bacillus sp. ISL-46. Lineage (NCBI taxonomy): Bacteria > Bacillati > Bacillota > Bacilli > Caryophanales > Bacillaceae > Bacillus > Bacillus sp. ISL-46. The sequence goes on along the minus strand of NZ_JAGGQR010000097.1, from coordinate 42,481 downwards.
GTCGTGAGGCAGCAGAGTTTTACGCGGAGGTTTTTGGTACAGAAAAACCTCAAATTATGACTTTCGGGGAAGCCCCTCCGAACCCAGAATATCAACTTCCAGAAGAAGGAAAAAACTTGGTTATGCACACACGACTGTACATTGATGGAAGCAACGTCATGTTCTCTGATGTTTTTCCTGGAATGCCTTTTGAAGCAGGTAACAACATAAGTCTTGCTATTGTAAATAAGGACTTGGATAAAATTAAATCTTATTTTAACAAACTTCAAGAAGGCGGCACGGTAGTCATGGAGCTTCAAGAGACATTCTGGAGCAAATGCTACGGCTCCCTAAAAGATAAGTTTGGAATTGAATGGCAATTTAATTACGATAATGGCGAAAGCGTAATGTAATTGGGTTTAATTAGGAAGACCGGGCAAATTTGCCCGGTCCACTTTTGTTTATTTTGAATTTTTTATGAGGGCATCATACGCCCCCTAAGGTTACCGTTAAGCCTCGATTTGCTGACTTACTTTTGCTTGCTCTTCGTCTTGTCCCCACCCTTTACAAACATCAATCCATTCTTTAGCAAATGAATACTGATATAATTCATCTTTCGTTAATTCGATTGCAGAGTTCGTGCTGCCACAAGCGGGGAAAACTGTCTCGAAGCGCTGCATTGATACATCCAAATAGACTTCAAGCTCATTATTCAGCCCAAACGGACAAACACCGCCAATGGCATGACCAGTTTGTTCGAGAACTTCATCTGGTGAGAGCATCCTTGCTTTGAATCCGAATTGATGACGAAACTTCTTATTATCAATTTTTGCATCACCTGCAGCAACAATTAAAATAGCTTTTTCCTCGCTCCCCCTAAAGGATAAGGTTTTCGCAATGCGAGCGGGAGCGACTCCTATTGTCTCGGCAGCCTGTTCCACTGTGGCACTCGAGGTATCAAATTCCATTACATCTCCATCTCGCTCCCATTGTTTAAAATGGGCCTTCACACTTTCCAATGACATCTTATACATCCTTTCCCTAACGTATTATTAGAATAATATCATACTTTAAAGGGATAAAGCGAAAAGACGTCTTGTACCAGTAAGTTTGGTAATGTTTATATTTTTATTCCCAAATTTTATATTGATTTTCAATATTGTCAAAATCAATTTTTCCTTTTTTCATCTTTGAAGGACAAATCGAGTTATATTTCAGGATTCTTTCATTAATGGCATCTATCAAGCTCATTATTTCAAATTCAGCGGATTCTAGTTCTTTTAATGTTATGGCTTTAGAAATCTCATGTCTGATTTCCTTTTGTAAAATTACAAATGGTGGGAGATAACCAGCATCGCTAGCTGTGTTGAAGAAATTGGAATAGACATCCCCAGAAAATAGAAGGGATGGAATGGGTTTGCCGAATCGTGGGTGCTTTTTGATTTCCTTATCTAATTGGGAATCACTTACTATTTGATCCATCAAATCTGCATGACCAGCTTTCTTATAGACCATAAATTCTCTTCTCCTCTCAACTTCTTACATATATTTTCTTTATTCGCTACTTCCCTCCCATAATCCTTCGATTAAAATTGATTTTTCCATAAGTTTTTTAAACTAGTTTCCTAAGAAGTGTTATAATCATTGTTATATTTAAAAAATTAAGATATTAGTATTGTTTCATAATGGAGGGATCAAATGAATTCGCAAGTAGCAGTAATGTCCTCCCCAAGGATAAAAGGCATTTTTTTAGTGCTGATTGCGGCGACATTTTGGGGTGTTTCAGGAACTGTCGCTCAATACTTATTTCATCAACAAGGATTTAGTACCAACTGGCTAGTTGTTAACAGGCTGATTTTTTCAGGTTTTGGTTTGTTATTTTTTTCTCATACGGTGGGGAAACAGAATATCTGGACCATTTGGAAAGATAGACAGGATATCTTCCGCCTAGTAATCTTTGGTGTTATTGGCATGTTTGGCGTTCAATATACATATTTCGCTGCCATCGAACAAGGAAATGCAGCAACGGCAACCGTTTTGCAGTACCTGGCACCAGTGATCATTGTCTGTTATTTAAGTTTTCGTGCAAAGGAATTACCCAAAATACATGAAGTAATTGCGATTGGATTAGCCATCTTCGGAACCTTTCTACTTGTGACGAAGGGTAATATCCATTCACTCTCTATTTCATCCTCTGCCTTTACATGGGGAATTCTATCTGCTTTTGCACTCGCTTTTTATACACTCTATCCTGGAAGTTTGTTGAATAAATGGGGGTCGCTTCTTACTGTTGGCTGGGGAATGATGATCGGTGGGATTGGCTTTAGCTTGATTCATCCTCCATGGAAGTTTCAAGGCCATTGGAGTTTAACGTCCTTTCTAGCTGTAGTTTTTGTGATTATTTTCGGAACATTAATCGCCTTTTTTTGTTTTATGGAAAGTCTGAAATACATTCGTGCTTCTGAAGCAAGTCTTCTTGCTTGTGTCGAGCCATTGTCAGCGGCCTTTTTAGCCGTAGCCTGGCTCCAAGTATCTTTCGGGCCCGCCGAATGGATTGGGTCAATTTCAATTATTTCAACTATATTTATTTTATCTGCTGTTAAACGGTAATCATAGCTATAAAAATGGTGCCTGACACCACTAAATAAATAAAAGAAGCAGACCTACAAAGGCCTGCTTTCATATTTACTCACCTAAATCAACGTTATGGTACACTTGTTGAACGTCTTCTAGGTCTTCTAATACATCAATCATTTTCTCGAATTTAGCTTGTGCGTCTTCAGGAAGGGCAATCTCATTTTGCGCAAGCATCGTTATTTCAGCCACAGTAAAATCAGTAATCCCCGCATTTTTGAATGCTTCCTGTACGGCATGGAATTGTTCTGGCTCAGCATAAACAATCACCGACTCATCTTCTTCAATGATGTCTCGTACATCAACATCTGCTTCCATCAACAATTCAAGTACATCGTCCGCCGATTTTCCTTCGACGCCGATAACAGCGGTCGCATCAAACATATATGCAACTGATCCACTTACTCCCATGTTTCCGCCGTTTTTACCAAATGCAGCACGTACATCGGAAGCCGTGCGGTTCACGTTGTTTGTCAGTGCATCAACAATAACCATCGACCCGTTTGGACCGAAGCCTTCATATCGAAGTTCAGAATAGCTTTCCTCAGAACCGCCTTTAGCTTTTTCAATTGCTCGGTCAATAATGTGTTTGGGTACATTGTATGTTTTTGCACGCTCTAAAACAAATTTTAAAGCTTGATTCGATTCAGGATTTGGTTCACCCTGTCTAGCAGCTACATAGATTTCAACCCCAAATTTCGCATAAATACGACTTGTATTTGCATCCTTTGAAGCTTTCTTTTCTTTAATATTGTTCCACTTACGTCCCATTATGAACACTCTCTTTCCGCTTTTGAATCTACACAAAATTATTAATATGAAACTAGATCTACTTCAAGACATGTTCCATATAATAATTAAGTGTTCATTACTTATTTGATTGATTCTATCATTGACAAATAATATTATACATTAATTGCATCATTTGTTAAGAGTCTATTACTTAAATTCAGTTAAGAAATTGCGTTTAGTATAGATTAAATGAAAAAAAGAGGTCGAAACCAATGAGTTTCGACCTCTTATTAGCATTAGATGATTAAACCAGCATTTGAAACAGAGTACTATCTTTATTGACCTCGCGATATAAAAATCCCTTCGCTTTGATTCGTTCAATCAACGGGGAGTAATCTTCTTTATCCTTGAGTTCAATTCCAACCAAGGCTGGACCTGTTTCTCGATTATTCTTTTTCGTATATTCAAAATGGCTAATATCATCGTTTGGTCCAAGGACATCATCCAAAAACTCACGTAACGCACCAGGGCGTTGCGGGAATTGGACAATAAAATAATGTTGCAGTCCTTCATAAATTTTTGAGCGCTCTTTGATTTCCTGCATCCGACCAATATCATTGTTACCGCCACTTACGATACAGACCACCGTTTTGCCCTTAATTTCATCTGCATACATATCCAAGGCTGCTACAGAAAGGGCTCCAGTCGGCTCCACAACGATGGCATTTTCATTGTATAACGATAATAATGTCGTGCAAACCTTTCCTTCCGGAACAACAAGAATATCATCAACGATTTCTTTGCAGATGCTAAAGGTCATTGATCCCACCGTCTTCACAGCTGCACCATCCACAAACGGGTCAATTTCTTTTAAGGTTGTCACTTCCCCTTTTAAAAATGATTCCTTCATGCCTGGTGCACCTTGTGGCTCCACACCAATTAATTGCGTTTCTGGAGAATAGTGCCTTAAATACGTGCCAACCCCAGACAAAAGCCCTCCTCCGCCAATTGCGGCAAACAGATAGTCAATTTTTTCAGGGCAATCATTAAGCAGTTCAACGGCAACCGTCCCTTGTCCAGCAATCACATCGGGATCATCAAAGGGATGAATAAATGTCCGATTTTCCTCTTGACTGCATTCCCTTGCTTTTTCATAAGCATCGTCAAAGGTATCCCCAACCAAAACAATCTCAACATCATCTTTACCCCAAAATTTAACTTGTTTTACCTTTTGCTTTGGTGTTGTACTTGGCATAAAGATTTTCCCATGAATATTTAAGAGATGACAAGAATAAGCAACCCCCTGCGCATGGTTTCCTGCACTTGCACAGATAATTCCATTCTTTAACTCATCTTCATTAAGTTTCTTAATACGATTATATGCCCCGCGGATTTTAAAGGAACGAACGCTTTGTAAATCCTCTCGTTTTAAGTAGACATGGCAGCCGTATCGTTCTGACAACAAGTGATTGTATTGCAGGGGAGTTGGCGAAATAACATCCTTAATGGTATGGCTGGCAATAATAATATCCTCCACATTAAACACTTTCTTATCAACTTGTTGATTCATCTTCCTTTTCCCTCCTAATTTTTTGCATCCATAAAGAAATTTTAATAAGAATAAATACATTTTTTAAACACAAAAAACTCGCCCCCATAGTATAGGGACGAGTTAACTCGCGATACCACCCTACTTCCGCAACAAACAAACACTGCGGCTCTCGATCAACGTACCATTCTAAGTACGTGTTCCATTGTAACGGCGGAATTTCCGGTCTAGCTTACTTAACAGTTTCAGCTACACATCTCCGAGATGATCTTCGAATACGTCCTGACATCGACTTTCAGCAACTGTCGACTCTCTGTAGAACAAGGGCTTAATCTACTCTTCTCATCATTGATTCATCTTCAATTTTTATAAGGGTACCACTGAAAAAATAACCTGTCAATATTTTTTGACTATTTTAATTATTTTGTCAATTATAAAGCGCTTACATTGCTTTTAGCTGCTTTTTACCTATTTCATTACCTTAATTTTCAAATTTTATTTCGCCGGCGATTATTGTCATATCAATCTCAGTTTGGAATAGTTCGTCAGGATTCTCCATTGTAAATAAATTATTAGAATAAACCGTTAGATCCGCTAGCTTACCTTTTGAAATCGTCCCTTTAAGATTTTCTTCATTGGTAGCGAATGCACCCCCAATTGTAAAAAGCTTAACGGCTTCAAGCATTGAGAGTTTCTCTTTGGCATTCCAGCCTTTATGAAGATCGCCAGGAGTTCTACGGGTAACCGCAGCATGAATACCAAGCAGAGGGTCTATAGGTTCCACGGGTGCATCGGAACCGCCGGCACACAAAACGCCCGATTCAAGTAACGTTTTCCATGCATATAAATATGGCTCCCTCTTTTCGCCTACTCTTTCTTTCACCCATGGATAATCACCTACCACGAACCTTGGTTGAATATCAGCAATCCGGCTCATATCTACTAAACGCCGAATTAGATCATTCCGAACCAGGGATGTGTGAATAATCCGATCACGGTAGTCCACTTTTGGAAATTGATCCAGTATATCTAGAACATTTTCTAACGCCTTGTCGCCAATCGTATGGACAGCTAGTGGCATGGCCTGTTCTCGTACCTCTTTAACCACTTGATAAAGGGTTTCTTGGTCATACATGGCATCTCCAAACTGACTCGGGTTATCGTGATAGGGCTCTGATAGGAGCGCCGTTCTTCTCCCAAATGCTCCATCAGCAAAAATTTTTATCGCTCCTATTTGTAGTTTGTCATTTCCATAGCCTGCATACATTCCTCTTTCTTTCAATTGATTAAGATAGGGGTAATCAATGAGCAGATTACAGCGTAAACCTTGGCCTTCCTGGTTAATTAATTCATCATACATTTTATACGTGGAATCCAAACCGCCTAAATAAGCAGGATCATTGGTATGTACACTTGTTAGCCCCTTCTTCACCGCAAATTGCATCGCTTGCTGTAAGCCATTCTTTAACTCTTGATAGGTTCGTTCCGGTATGTATTTTGTTATCAGCTGGGAAGCCGATTCGAGCAGCATCCCTGTCGGCTTTTTGGTAATCGGATCAAGTACAACTGTTCCGCCAGTTGGAATATGAATCTCCGGATAATACTGACTCATTTCAAGTGCCTTGCTATTCACTAAAAATGCATGGTGACAAATCCGTTTTAGATAAACAGGACAGTGCGGTGCAACAACGTCTAACTCATCTATGGTAGGAATAGTTCCTTCTGTAAAGAGATTTTCATCCCAGCCCATTCCGACAAGCCACTTTCCAGGCGCAACGGTATTTGCCTTTTCCCTAATTTTATCAAGCATTTCGCTTTTTGATTTTACACCGGTTAAATCAAGGTCTAAAAAGTTGAACGCCACACCAGAAAGATGCAGGTGGCTATCAGTCAATCCGGGCGTAACCATTTTCCCCTGTAAATCAATAATGTTTGACCCATTTCTTCCCCATTGTAGGATCATTTCGTGGTGAGACCCTATATCTATGATTCTACCATTCTCAACGACAACAGATTCCACTACTGGTTGATTCGCGTCCAAAGTATAGATTGTCCCATTTGTAAAAATTGACTTTGTCATAATATTCTCCCTTTCCTTCATTATATTTCAGTTTTACCATATTGAAAAAAATGTGTAAAACTAATATGTTATGGAATTAAAAAAGGAGGTAAGCCAGATTCAATCTTCTTTAGAGATAGAATCTGGAAATTACGACCAAATCGAACCCTATTAATATAAAGATGCTGCCCCTTTTTGATAAACGGATTTTCCGCCCATAAATGTCTCCACTACCTGTATTTCATCAATCTTCTCAGGGCTCATTTCAAAGATATCTTGGTCAAGTATAATAAAATCGGCATGATATCCTAGTGCCAGCTGTCCAACCTTCGGAATGCGGGTAATTTCTTGAGCGGCCCTAGTATAAAGAATGATAGCTGTCTCTAAATCTACTTTTTGTTCTTGCCCCGTGTCCGTCCCATCATACGCCAGGCGTGTAACAGCAGCTTTAATTCCTACAAACGGACTAACCGGATCGGCCCATGCGGTCGCAGGTGCATCAGATGAAAAGGCAACCTTGATTCCTGCTTCTAGCATTGACTTTACAGGATAGGTCTTCTTTGTTCGATCGGCACCAAGGTTATTATGGTAGCTTTCAATTTCTGCAAACAAGAAGATTGGCTGGGTAACAAACGCAATTCCTGTTTCGGCTGCACGCTTTAAGGCTTGCGGACTGGGCATCGCCGCGTGTTCAATCCTGATCGAAGGGGCATCTTTTAGCCAGCCTTGTTTACCATAAAATGTGTCAACAATTAAATCAATTGCCTGCTCACCCATGGCATGGACAACCAGCTGAACATTATTTTGTTCTGCTGCCTCTGCTGCCGCCAATAATTCTTCAGCGGTGGTCATTTGAATCCCATAATTCTTTCCCTCACCTAAGAAAGGTGGATTCACCCATGCGGTTTGGCCGGATACACTGCCATCTGAGAATAACTTAACCCCGCCAATATGGATTTGGTTTTCATTGCAAGTTTTATAGGTTTCAAAAATTGGTTGTTTCTTTAAATCTTCCCAAATATAGTAGAGTACTGTCCGTTGCTTTAGTCCTTTTTTGACTGCATCATTATACATTTCCAAATAATCAGTTGGTTCCGTTCTGCCCATTGCATCGGTGATCGCTGTAATTCCATGGGAGAGCAGCACATTACTTAACTCGGCAAGTATTTCAGCGTTCTCTTCGAGTGTTTTCACAGGCATAATCCGAGTGACAAGGTCCTTGGCATTTTCGCGTAAAATGCCAGTTGGTTCACCGTCTTCATCTCGGTCAATCTGACCACCTGGCACTTCAGGTGTATCCCTTGTAATTCCTGCTAATTCCAAAGCCTTGCTGTTTACTACGACAATATGTGCACACGTGCGTGTAATAATAATAGGAACGTCTGCTGCAGCTTGATCTAAATCCCAGCGTGTGGGTGAACGTCTTTCCAGCAACTTTCCTTCATCATATCCCCAGCCTTCAACCCATTTATCCTTCCCTTGAGCACCTCGCAAACTTCTAACCTCTTTAATTAAATCTTCAATGGAATGAATAAGCGGAGGCGTACAAGCTATATGCTTGGATGCATTAGCAAGGTACAATGGGTGTAGATGAGCATCGATTAAGCCTGGCAGCACTCTTCGGCCCTGGAGATCGACACATTCACCTTCAATTTTTTCTAAATCAGTTTGGCTGCCCATCCATGCTACCTTACCATCACGAACGATCATCGCGGTTGCATGCGGTTTATCAGGATTAGCTGTAAAAATCTTTCCATTAATATAGGTACACTCAGTCTTTTTATTGATAGTCATCGATTTCTCTTACTCCCTTTCTGAAAATCTAGCAAGTTACATTGATTGTATAATTTATCAGTTACGCACTTAAATCCATTCCTATGTCATTTTTTCGAGCAGCTGCCCTATGAAGCAGTGCTCCTCCAATAAATCCGATGATTGCTGGTAGAAGCCATGCGAACCCCTTGCTGCTTAACGGGATCATTGATATCAAATCATTAGCAAGCTTTATATTTAATCCATAGGCTCCTAACATTTCAAATAAGCTAACTAAAACTGTTAACAAGACCGCCCCCTTGTATGCCCCTGCATTTGGGATATATTTACGGAAGACGCCAAGGAATACTATTACAATCGATACTGGATAGAGTCCCAAGAAAAGTGGAAGCGCGAAGTTAATAATTTTTTCGACCCCAAGCAGGCCTACTGAAACTCCACAAATACAAATGACTAGCACCCAAATACGATAGCTTACTTTATTTTTGGTCAATTGACTGAGGAAATCGGCAATCGACGCCGTAATCCCAATCGCCGTTGTAAGGCAGGCTAAGGCAACAGCAACAGCCAAGAAAATCGTTCCATAATCTCCTAGTAAACGATGAACAAGTCCCGTTAAAAGAGCAGTACTCTCAATATCTTTCGGGAATAGACCTGCACCTGTAGCACCAATATAAAGTAAGCCACCGTAAACAATTATTAGACCCACACCTGCGATGATCGTACCATTAATCGCAACTTTCCTAACGTTGGCAGAGTCCTTATACCCTCTGTTAACAACAGCTCCGATAAATACTGAGGCACAAAGTAGACCAGTAAAAAGGTCACCCGTCTGATAGGCACCAGTAAAAGCATTAGAAAATGAGTTTGGAAGTTTTGTATCAATCGGTGCTGCAACTGGATCGAATGTACCTTTAAAGATGATGAATAATAAAATAACTAATAAGCCAGGTGTCAGCACTTTTCCAACTTTATCGATAAGATTTGATCGGTCATTGGCAAAATAATAATTAAGGGCAAAGAAGATAATCATTGTTCCAACCGCAGGAAAATGCGGAAATAGTGTATGAACGCCTATTTCATGAGTGGTAGCAGCCGTTCGAGGGACGGAAACGACCATGGCAACACCTAACATACACAGAATATTGTAAACTTTATAAAACCATGGACTAATTGGGTTGGTTAAGACTTCAAATTTCCCTTCAGCATTTAAAACAGCAATAAGTCCAAGTAAGGGCAGGATAATTCCAGTAAGAACAAAACCTGCTAGAGCAGTTGGCCAATCTGTCCCGGAAACAAACCCGATCGATGGCGGGAAAATTAAATTCCCAGCCCCGAAAAATACGGCGAAAAAGGCAAAACCAAAAATGAGACTGTCACGGTAAATCTTGTTTGTTTTCATACGATGCACTCCTTTAATTACTGAAATCCTTTACAATGGTTAGAATTTAACCAATCGTGCAATCCCTTGTGAATATTTAGAATTTATAAAAAAATGCACGTTATTTAATATAATGCAATTATTGTGCCAATTTTTTAAAAACCAATCGACAATTTTGTGAAGCTTTCGAATAAACCTTATAAATCCTCTATTAACGACAATAAATTTTTAAAGAAATATTAATAATTATTACACTTTTCTTGAAAGTTTTTCGGTATAAATCAAACTGAGAAACGATAATTGTAAAAATTTTTTTATTTCGTAAAAATATTTTTACCATAAATAAAAGATCAAGGATCTTTCTTTTTAGTGTAAAAATTTTTACTTATTCGTAAAGTATTTTTAGCGACAAGTAACTAGTTTTTCATTTGAATCAAAAAAACAGCCACAGATTTTATACAATCCGTGGCCGTCCCATTTTGTTTTTCATTGATATCACATGACCGTTTATCCTAGTTGGTACTTTTCGATTTTATATTTTAATAGTTGTTTCGATAGACCCAATTGTTTGGCCGTTTCTGTTAATTTTCCATTCTTGCTGCTTAGTTCTTTCATTATTAGCTCCTTTTCAAATTTTTCTACCGCTTCTTTTAAGGATTCGATCTTATTATCCATTTGATCACTTGGAGGAGATTGGTTATATTCCCTCATTCTTTTTGGAATATCTTCTAACGTGATATGATTGGTAGAAACATTATTATATGCCGTTTCAACCGCATTTTTTAATTCTCTTATATTCCCCGGCCAAGGATACCGATTAAAACATTCAATAACCTCAGGCTGACACCCTTCAATATAAATATTCATATTATTGTTATAAAAATCGATATAATATTCGAGCAGCTTTTCTATATCTTCTTTTCGCTCCGCTAAGGTGGGTAAATCAATCTGGACAACTCCCAATCGATAAAAAAGATCCTCTCTTAACCGTTTTTCTGCAACTAAAACATCTGGGTCCTCATTCGTTGCTGAAATCACTCGAATATCGACACTAATATTTTTATCTCCACCTATTCTTCTAATAACCTTTTCTTCAATAGCTTTAAGAAGTTTTACTTGAAGATAAAAATCTAAGGAATTAATCTCATCTAAAAACAATGTGCCGCCTTCAGCTTGTTCGAATAATCCTGGCATAGCGATAGCACCAGTAAAACTCCCTTTTACCGTGCCAAACAAAGTACTTTCGAATAGGTTCGGCGGAACCGCACCACAGTTTAGTGAAATAAATGGTCCTCCATAACGATCGCTCAAATTATGGATCGACTGTGCAATCATTTCTTTTCCTGTGCCTGTTTTACCGTTGATCAATACAGTTGAGTTTGTCATAGCAATTTTTTTAATTTTATTTTTAATTGCTTCCATCTTTGGATTTACACTAATGATATTATCAATGGTGTAGATGGTATTGTTTCTTCGATAAACCTTATGACTTGCAAATTTGTCCAAGGATTGGATGTTTTCTTTTGTATAAAAGTGTTTTGAGAATTCAATTGCCCCGATTATTTTTTCATTATCTTTGATTGGATAGGTAGAATTTATCGTAACAAAAAGATTTCCATTTTTCATGATTAGTTCTTGTTTTACATTGCATACCGCTTTTCCATTTTTTAAAACGTTCATAATGGTACTATTTTCATGCGAAAGGTTCATATAAGAGGAGGTTATATGCTTTCCCATAAATTCTTCAGGTCTAAGGCCGATTTCTTTTAGTACATTTAAATCCGCTAAATCATTAAAGATAATAATCCCATTTTCATCTACAACTAAAACATTGTCATAATCTGTTAATTGCTGAAAATCCTTCAAATTAATATTCAAAATTCAACCTCCTATCCCAAGGCTTAATCATTATATATACAATATTTTACCATTAGGCGGCACTCATGCAAAAACTCTTTCCAAATGAACGGAAAGAGTTTTTTAAAAGTATATCGATTTTCTTAATCAGATCCTGTAATTAACAAATCATCTTGGATGGTTGCTAGGACTGTTTGAGTATTAACTTCTTGGCCCTTCTTAATAGGTAAAGATGTGATATACCCGCTGATCCCGATCGAAATCTCTTCAATTCTACCGTTCTGGGATTTAATTAATAACAGTTTTTCCCACTCATATACATGGTCGTTTTCCTCTGTTAAAACAGTTTCCACGATCCCAGAACACGGACTGAAAATAACTTCTTCCACCACTACTGACAATTTTTGTCACTCCTTTTTTAATTTCGTACAGTCATAGAACAGATAGAGATTTTTCCGTCCATCCTTGTAGGGAGATTTCAATCATTTAAAGATTACTCTACTCCTTTTATACCCATCCTCTGAAACGAGAGGCCTCAGCAACTTTCTTTATTCCAACCATATAAGCTGCTAAACGCATGTCTACTTGATGTGTTTTAGAAGTTTGATAGATATTATCAAACGAGCTAACCATTACCTTCTTAAGCTTTTCTTCTACTTCTTCCTCGGTCCAATAATAACCTTGATTATTTTGCACCCATTCAAAATAAGAAACAGTTACCCCGCCTGCGCTTGCAAGGATGTCAGGAACAAGGATAATACCACGCTCTGTAAGAATCTTTGTTGCCTCAAGTGTTGTTGGCCCATTCGCTGCTTCCACAACAATCGCTGCTTTAATGTTGGCAGCATTTTTGGCTGTGATTTGGTTCGAGATAGCTGCCGGCACAAGAATATCACACTCTAATTCAAGTAGCTCTTGGTTTGTGATCGTATTTTTAAATAGTTGCGAGAATGTGCCGAAGCTATCCCTTCGATCAAGCAAGTAATTAATATCAAGTCCGTTTGGATCGTATATAGCGCCATACACATCGGATACAGCCACAACTTTAGCCCCTGCATCATGCATAAATTTGGCCAAATAACTTCCGGCATTCCCAAAGCCTTGAATGACTACACGGGCTCCTTGCAACTGTTTCCCTATTTTCTTGACTGCTTCTTCAATACAGATTGTTACACCACGGGCAGTCGCTGTTTCACGACCTTGAGAACCTCCAAGGACGATTGGTTTCCCGGTAATAAATCCTGGTGAATCAAATTCACGTAAACGGCTGTACTCATCCATCATCCATGCCATAATTTGTGAATTCGTATAAACATCTGGTGCTGGAATGTCTTTTGAAGGTCCCACGATTTGGCTGACCGCACGAACATAGCCGCGGCTTAAACCTTCAAGCTCTCTAAAGGACATATTTCGCGGATCACAAATGATTCCGCCTTTACCGCCGCCATATGGAAGATTCGTGATTCCACACTTTAAGCTCATCCAAATGGACAACGCTTTTACTTCTTCTTCATCCACTTCAGGATGGAAACGGACGCCGCCTTTAGTTGGGCCGACCGCATCATTATGCTGGGAGCGATAGCCCGTAAAAATTTTGACAGAACCATCATCCATTTTTACAGGAATGCGGACTGTTAACAATCTAATCGGTTCTTTTAATAATTCATACATTTCGCTATTATAGCCCAATTTTGATAATGCTTGTTGAATAATCGTTTGGGTTGAATTGAATAAATTTAATGATTCTTGTTCTTTTTGTTGTTCCTTTTCCATTTCAGTTACTATCGCTTTAACAGACATGACTGACACCCCGTCGTATAATAGATTATTAGCTTGTTAATTTAAAAATTAACTTAAAACTGTTTTGATTTTTTCAAAAGCCCAATCGATTTCTTCTTTAGTAATAGTAAGCGGTGGTGCAAAACGAATAACAGTGTCATGTGTTTCTTTACATAATAAGCCTGTTTCTTTTAACTGCTCACAATAAGGTCTTGCCGCTTCAGTAAGTTCAACTCCGATAAATAATCCTCGGCCTCTTATTGTTTTAATTTTTGGATTATCGATAGATTGTAATTGTTCAAAGAAGTATTTACCTAATTCAAGCGAACGTTCGGCTAGTTTTTCTTCTTCAATTACATCCAAGGCTGCAAGCGATACTGCGCAAGCAAGTGGATTTCCACCAAACGTTGAACCGTGGGAACCTGGATTGAATACGCCTAATACATCAGAATTAGCAACAACACAAGATATTGGGAACACACCGCCGCCTAGTGCTTTACCTAGGATCAACATGTCAGGGTTCACATCTTCCCAATCACATGCAAACATTTTTCCAGTACGTGCCAAGCCTACTTGAATCTCATCAGCAATGAATAATACTTTGTTTTCTTTACATAAATCAAATGCCGCTTTCAAAAATCCTTCTGGTGGTAAAATAATTCCTGCTTCACCTTGAATTGGCTCGATTAAAAATGCTGCTGTGTTTGGTGTGATCGCTGCTTTCAATGCTTCGAGGTCACCGTAAGGAATTAAATTGATTCCAGGCAGCATCGGACCAAAACCACGCTTATATTCCGGATCAGATGATAAGGAAACGGCACCCATTGTACGGCCGTGGAAATTCCCTACGCAGGCAATAATTTCTGCTTGATTTTCAGCAATCCCTTTTACATCATAACCCCAGCGACGTGCTGCTTTTAGTGCCGTTTCAACAGCTTCTGCTCCAGTATTCATTGGGAGTGCCATATTTTTATTGGTTAACTGACAAATTTTCTCGTACCATGGACCAAGTTGATCATTATGAAAAGCACGGGATGTAAGCGTTACTTTATCGGCTTGGTCTTTCAATGCTTGAATAATTTTTGGATGACGATGTCCTTGGTTAACAGCAGAATAAGCGCTTAGCATATCCATGTAACGATTACCTTCTGGACTTTCCACCCAAACTCCTTCTGCCTTTGCAATAACGATTGGCAGTGGATGATAGTTATTTGCACCAAATTTATCTGTTTGTTCAATGATTTGATTTGTTTTAGTTGTCTCAGTTACTGTCATTATAGTTCCTCCTTCAAATTTCCTCGACAGGTTGAATAAAATCCACCTATCGAGGCATCTAAGCTGTAGTTTTTATAGCGTTTCAGATGTTGTTTTAGCCTGCATGTGAAGCAATAAATATTCAGGACCGCCTGCTTTGGAATCTGTACCCGACATATTAAATCCGCCAAACGGTTGATAACCAACAATCGCACCCGTACAAGTTCTGTTAAAATAAAGATTCCCCACGTGGAATTCTTCACGTGCCCGTTCAATATGCTCACGATTATTCGAAATTAGTGCCCCTGTTAAACCATAGTCCGTGTTATTAGCAATGGTCATCAAATGATCAAAATCACGGGCTTTACTAATACCTAAAACTGGACCAAAGATTTCTTCCTGCATGATGCGTGCATTTTCATCTAAATCAGCGAAAATTGTAGGCTGAATGAAATAACCCTTAGAATCATCGCCTTCTCCGCCAGTCATAAGCTTGCCTTCTTGCTTGCCAACTTCAATATAATTCATGATTTTTTTGAAGGATCTGTCATCAATAACAGGTCCCATATAAGAATTTGCATCTTCAGGGTTGCCAAGAGTTAGTGTTTTTGTTAAAGCAACCACCTTCTCAAGTACGACATCATAGACATCCTGATGAATAACTGCACGAGATCCTGCCGAACATTTTTGACCTGAAAATCCGAAAGCAGAATAGACAATACTTGCTGCTGCTAAATCTAAATCCGAATCATTATCTACTACCACGGTATCCTTACCACCCATTTCAGCAATAACACGTTTGATCCATTTTTGTCCTGGATGAACCTTGGCAGCACGTTCATTAATGCGGCAGCCAACTTCGCGAGAACCGGTAAAGGATACGAAGCGAGTTTTTGGATGATCAACAAGGTAATCACCAATTTGAGCGCCACTTCCTGGCACAAAGTTTAAAACGCCTTTTGGAAGTCCAGCTTCCTCCATTAACTCAACGAATTTTGCAGCAACCACTGGTGTAGAGTTAGCTGGCTTTAGAAGAACTGTATTCCCAGATACGATGGCTGCGATTGTTGTTCCTGCCATAATCGCTAATGGGAAGTTAAAAGGTGAAATGATAATCCCCACACCTAGTGGAATATAATTATATTGATTGTATTCTCCGTCACGGCTTTGTACTGGTGAGCCCTCTTTCAATCTCAGCATTTGACGGCCATAATATTCGATGAAGTCAATTGCTTCTGCTGTATCGGCATCTGCTTCTTTCCATGGCTTTCCGGCTTCCTTGACAAGATAAGCAGAAAACTCATGTTTCCGGCGGCGCATAATTGCAGCTGCCTTGAATAAAATATTGGCACGATGTTCAGGCTTCCATGTTTTCCATGTTTCAAATGTGGTTAATGCAGCATGCATAGCTCTTTCTGCTAACTCTTGATCAGCCATGGAAACTCTACCAATGATTTCTTCTGTATTTGCTGGATTAATAGAGATAATTTTTTCTTCTGTTGTAATTGATTCCCCTCCAATTACAACTGGATAATCCTTTCCTAACTGCGATTGAACGTAGGCAAGAGCATCTTGAAAAGCTAGTTTATTTTTTTCATCTTCAAAGTTTGTAAATGGTTCATGTTTATACGGTTTCAATTGTTTGTTCCCCCTTGTTTGTTTGTTACAGTTAATTACTATGCAAGTTCCGTGCCAACATTAATTTTGCATAAATAAAGGATTTTCGGTTCAATTAGTGCAAAAATATTTTGCGCAAAATATATAATTAATTGAAAATAGCAAAAAAAATTTGCGTTTTAAAAAATCAATACTTAAATAGGTGCATACAAATTGTTTTAATCGAATGAGCAAAAAGAGTTCAATTGGAAATGAATAAATACATATTAGACATCTTGTCTTTGATTTCATGATATATTTAGATTAATAGAAAGATAATTCAGTTTTTTATAAGGAGAGATTATTATGTTTATTCCTTACAAAGGTATTTCCCCAGATGTTCATGAATCAGTATTTGTTGCACCTGGCGCTTATTTAATCGGTGATGTAAGAATTGGTAAGGATTCATCTGTCTGGTTTAATGCGGTATTACGTGGAGATGACGGGCCAATTATCATCGGTGAACGCTGCAGTATTCAAGACAATTCAACGATTCATTTATTCGAAGGATTTCCTGTCGAAATTGCTGATGATGTGACAATTGGCCATAATGTTATTTTGCATGGCTGTAAGGTTGGTAAGCGATGTATTATTGGAATGGGTTCAACGCTTTTAGACAATGTAGAAGTTGGCGAGGATTGTATTATAGGAGCCAATACGCTGCTATCTGGAGGTATTAAAATTCCCCCTCGCTCACTCGTGTTGGGTTCTCCAGGAAGGGTGGTCCGCGAAATTACTCAGAAGGACCTGGACTTGTTACAAATGTCCAGCGAGCACTATGTTCAAAGGGGAAAAGAGTTTAGGGAAATACTTAAATAAACCTAAGAATAAAAAAGAGGTGCCTGACACCAAAAATTGCTGGGTGTCAGGCACCATGAAGTGTAAAACTATTTACTCTCACTTAAAGCAGTTGTTTTAGCAGGAATGACAAAGCTGAGTACAATCGTAATTAAGCTCAAACAAAGGGCATAAAGAAATACGTTTTTCATTCCAATAACGATGCTTGCAGCCTGATTGATTATGAGTCCCATGATGGTGACTCCGATTGATGTCCCAATGTTTTTTAGAAACATTTGCAGCGAAGTGGACATGCCTTTGATATGGGATTCAGCAAATTCTTGGGAAGCGATCGTTCCAACCGCAAATAATAAGCCAAATGAAACGCCCTGGATAGTTAAGATTAGAAACAGACCAATATAAGATAAATCAGTGATGAATAGGTATAATGCTAAGCCTGAAGCAGTTGTGATGAAGCTTCCGATGATAAATAAGCTTTTATATCCATAGCGTATAATCCACTTCCCTGCCGGGGTACTGCCAAACATCCAGCCCACCGCAATACTGAGAAGAATTAGTCCACTTTTATAAATACTCATATCATTTCCTTCTTGAAGATACAATGGAATAAAGTTGGATGTTCCAAAAAAGGACAGACAGTAAAATAACATGAAAAGGTTAGTCATTAGGATTCCTTTGTTTTTAAACAATGATACTGGCAAGAACGGATGTGCTTCTTTCCTCTCCACCAATATGAAGACAATCAAACCGATAATTCCAAGGATAATGTACCAAATAGAATTTTTTACATTCGTAGATAACAATAATAGCGTAATCGAAATCCCAAATAAGAAGAAACCTTTGTAGTCGATATGGGTCTTTTTAAATTCGATTTTTTCCTTATAAGGAATCATACAAAGAACCGTTGCAATTCCAATGGGAATATTGATAAAGAAGATCCATCTCCACGTTAGTGCTTCGACAAAGAAGGAACCCAATACAGGTCCAACGATGGATGAAATTGCCCATATGCTGCTAAAGACCGCTTGAATTTTCCCGCGGTTTTCTATCGTAAACAAATCACCTACGATGATCATGGAGAGTGGGATCATCCCGCCTGCCCCTATTCCTTGGACACCTCTAAAAATAATCAGGATACTAATGGAATTGGCCATTCCACAGAGAATCGAACCTAGGGTAAATATTGAAACAGCGATAATTAACAGCTTTTTCCGACCATACATATCAGATAATTTCCCGTAAAGCGGGACCGTAACCGTACTTGCTAACATATAGACAACAAATATCCAAGCAAACAGCTCCATCCCTCCAAGCTGTTTCACTATGGTGGGACTTGCCGTTTGCATAATATTTGCATCAAGTGCTGATATTAGGGTAGATATTACAAGACCCCAAAACACATACCTATTCTTTTTCATACATTCCTCCGACACAGTTAAATTAAAATTCCTTATACTTTTGATGAACATAACAAAATAGTTAAAAAAAGAACTTCTCTAAGCATTTGTTTAGATTGTAACGAACCCACAATTCCTCTCCTAATCTCTTTCATCTAACTCTATTATGATATTTTATCATTTTTTCAAGTAAATAGAATAAGCCATTCGTTATGAATGGCTCACTTCCATCTTCAATAATGGCTGAGTAATTGTTGGTAAAATTATTTCAATGGTGGTTCCTTCGTTAATTTTACTGTAAATGTTTAGTTCCCCATTATGGCCTTCGATAATTTTGTAGCAAGTCATTAGGCCAAGACCTGTTCCCTTTTCCTTCGTGGTATAAAATGGTTCCCCTAGAGTAGAGATCCGTTCCTCCGGAATCCCAACCCCCTGATCAATGATTTGTACCGAAATTTTCCCATCTTCTTTTTTCATAACGTATACATTAATATTTCCGCCTTTAGGCATTGCTTCAATCGCATTCTTAAGTAGGTTTAGAAAAACTTGTTTTAGTTGATTTTCTTCGCAGCTAATCAACGGCAAATCATTGTCAAAATCCACAAAGATTTGAACATTATTTAAAAGAGACTGGTTGTTAATTAAGGTGACAACATCCTTTAATAACATCTTTATATCCCGTGTCATATAAACGGCAGCTGTCGGTTTGGCAAGCACGAGGAACTCCCCGACGATATCATTAATCCGGTCAAGCTCTGTTAACAGAATATCAAAGTATTCCTCTTTCCTAGTGCTGGTCCTTAAGAGTTGGATAAAACCTTTTATAGATGTGAGTGGATTTCGTATTTCATGGGCTATACCTGCGGCCATTTGGCCTAATAATGCCAATTTTTCAGACTTTTGAAGTAGACGTTCTGTTTCTTCCATTTTTTCAGTAATATCCTTGCCAATGGACAACACTGCATCTTTTCCCCCAAAAACGATAAACAAGGAAGATACTTCAAAGAAAAAGGATGTCCCATCCAAACGCTTTGCTTTGTATTCGATGGTGTTTACGGGCTGCTTTTCTTTCTTTATTTGTTTAAAACGTTCAAGCAAACGACTTTTATAGTCTGGAATAATAAATTCAAAAATGGATTTCCCCATTACATCTTCTAGTTTGGTAGCACCAATCATTTTCATGGCAGACTTATTTACATATAAAAACCTATGATTACTCGTAATATAGACGGGTGCAGGCAATGAATCTATTAACTTCTTATAGCTCTCCTCACTAGCACGTGCTTTTTTTTCATAATAGCGTGCTTTATCATATTGCCAACCCACTCCCCATGCAATAAGGGTAAAAAGAAAAAAGTCTATCGAAAAAAAAGGATGATGATCGTAAATCTTTTGGTAACTGCTATATAAAACCGAAATCAGCACCAGGATAATTTGACCCGATTTATTCATTATTCCGCCCTCTTAATTAGGTATATTTAGTTATGCAATTCTACATAATTATATTTAATCCTTCATAAAAATCAATTAATTATTATTATGGAGAGAAAAAGAAAAAAAAGCCATCAAATTTCAATGGCAAATTTGTTAAGTTCCACGGATATTGAATTTTTATTAATTGTAAAATTAAAAATAATGACAAAAAAAAGAGTCTATACTATTCATATAAACTCTTAAAACACAATTATTGTTTTATATTAGCATCTCTTCTTTGACCCTTTCCGGTAACCAGGATAGTTTCTCCGATAGTTTGACAACTTCTCCGATGACAATCATGGCTGGATTCGTAATTCCATTTTCATTTACAACTTCAACAATCGTCTCAAGTGTACCGACAACTGTCCGTTGATTTCCTGTTGTCCCTTGTTCAATTACAGCTATAGGTGTTTGAGAATCCTTTCCACAGGATATAAGTTGGCTGCATATAAAAGGAAGATGTTTGACACCCATATAAATGGCAAGAGTATCGACACCATGGGCTAGATGGTCCCAACGAATGTTTTTAGGTTTGCCACTCAAACAGTGACCTGTAATCATAGCAAACGATTGACTCCATTCACGGTGAGTGACAGGAATTCCCGCATAAGCCGGGGCAGCAATACCAGAAGTAATCCCAGGTACAATTTCAAATTCGAGCCCATTTTGAACAAGCACTTCTGCTTCTTCACCGCCTCGGCCAAAAATAAATGGGTCTCCTCCCTTTAATCGAACAACCGTTTTACCAGCCAAGGCCTTATCTACTAATATTTGATGGATGGAATCTTGGGAAACACAATGGTTTCCCGGCTCTTTTCCGCAATAGATGAACTCAGCGTCGGTCTTACCGTATTTCAGCAACACCGGATTGACTAACCGATCATAAAGAATAACGTCTGCCTGCTCAAGACATTTCGCTGCTTTAACCGTAATTAAATCAGGATCACCAGGACCTGCTCCAACAATATAGACTTTCCCCTTTGTTTGAATCATAAAGACCTCCATTTTACTGAACTAATCGATTAAGAGAAATACTTCTTCCCCTTCTATTCTGGTTTTATAGGTTTTCACACAGCCTGTATCCGGCTCTTGCACCTTCCCATTATCCAAACATATTTTCCAATCATGCATGGGACAGAAAACAAATTCACCGCTTACCATACCTTCGCTCAAAACCCCGCCTTTATGTGGACAGCGATTTTCAACGGCACGCACGCTACCATTTAATAATTTAAATACAGCCACTTCTTTATCCCCGACACAAACAGTCTTTCCTAATCGTTCTGGAAGATCCCGTACAGAACCGATTGATACCATTTCTACGCTTTTCTTTGTCATTGGACGATGTCCTCCTTTAAATGTAAGTTCTTACGACATAACAACATTTTCAAACAATTCTTTTCTTACTTTTTCATCCTCTGTTATCGTCTTCCATGGATCCTTAATAACAGATAATGCATCATCCATCCGTTTATTTAATTCTTGACGTTTTGCCTTATCATCGAGAACCGTACGAACATGGGTCAAACCAACACGTTCAATCCAAGCAGAAGTACGTTCTAAATAGTTGGCTGTTTCACGGTAATATTGAAGGTACGCACCGGTAATTTCCATCGCCTCTTCTGATGTTTTCACTGTGTATAGTAAATCTCCACCGCGTACATGGGTTCCGCCGTTCCCACCGACATAAAGTTCCCAACCGCCGTCAATCCCAATAAACCCAATATCTTTAAACCCTGACTCCGCACAGCTTCTCGGGCAAGCAGAAACGGCCATTTTCACTTTATGAGGTGTTTGTAGTCCTTCAAATTTCTTCTCGAGGTCGATTCCCAGACCCATGGAATCTTGGGTTCCAAAACGGCAGAACTGTTCACCGACACATGTTTTCACTGTACGTAGTGATTTTCCGTAGGCAAATCCTGAAGGCATATCCAAATCAGTCCATACTTTAGGCAAGTCTTCCTTTTTTACCCCGAGTAAGTCAATCCGTTGTCCTCCTGTTAGTTTTACTAATGGTATTTCATATTTATCTACCACGTCAGCAATCCGTCGTAAGTCTTGTGAATTCGTTACTCCACCGTACATTCGCGGAACAACAGAATATGTTCCATCCTTTTGAATATTTGCATGCATCCGCTCATTGACAAACCGGGACTCTCTTTCGTCCGTATATTCAATCGGATTGACCATCCCTAAATAATAATTCAAAGCAGGGCGGCATTTTGAACAACCTTCCTCAGTACTCCACCCAAGAACATTCATCACTTCTTTGATATGGGTCAAACCTTTGGTTTTAATCTCTTCCACTATTTCATCTCTCGAAAAATGAGTGCAGCTGCAAATCGCTTCTTTCTGCAAAGTACCGTCATACTCTGACCCAAGTGTATGTTGTAACACTTCAGCAACAAGCGGCTTACATCCCCCGCAAGACCGAGAAGCACTTGTACAAGCTTTGATTTCATCAACGGATGAACAACCCTGATTCTGTATCGCCTGGATAATCGTTCCTTTGGTTACACCATTACATCCGCAAATAATGTCCTCCTCACTCATGGAAGCTACTAAACTGCTCCCGAAATCATCATTAAGTGGCTGTAAAAGTGATACCTTCGTGGTAAAGGAGACATCTGCTTGCTTTTGAATCATCGAAAAAAGGCGATTTCCATCACTGCTATCACCAAACAGCACGGCGCCAACAATTTTATTGTCTTGTAACACGATCTTTTTATAAATGCTGTCATTTCCATCAAAGACTTTAATTGCTTCCTTTCCTTCACCTTCCATAAAATCTCCGGCAGAGAACACCTCGACCCCAGAAACCTTCAGTTGAGTGGACAAAACGGAACCATGATAGCCATTGGTCTTTACACCGCAGAGGTGATGAGCTAATACTTTTCCTTGTTCAAACAATGGTGCTACAAGACCGTATACCGATCCGTTGTGCTCGGCACATTCCCCTACAGAGTAAATATTAGGAACGTTTGTTTGCAGGTAATCATTCACGACAATTCCCCGATTAACAGCAATACCACTTACTTTGGCTAATTCGATATTTGGCTTAATACCAACTGCCATCACGACTAAGTCTGCATCAAGGACCGTTCCATCGCCAAACCTTAAACCTTCTACGCGGTCATCTCCAACAATTTCTTGCGTTTGTTTTTCTAATAAAAACTTCATACCTTGTTTTTCTAATTCCGACTGTAATAGTTTCCCTGCCTGTGGATCTAATTGTCTTTCCATCAAATAAGGGGCGAGATGTATAACAGAAACATCCATTCCTAGGTTTAAAAGTCCTCTGGCTGCTTCGAGCCCGAGTAATCCGCCGCCAATTACGGCCGCTTTTTTATACTTCCTCGAGGCTTCAAGCATCACTTCAGTATCCCTTATATCCCGAAAAGCAGTCACACCGATCTTTTCAGCTCCGGGAATCGGAAGGATAAATGGGAGTGACCCTGACGCTAAAATCAATTCATCATACGGTTCGATTCTTCCTAAGTCGGTTACAACAACTTTCTTCCTAGCATCTACTTTGATCACTGTTTCACTTGTATACAACTGAATGTTGTTTTCTGTGTACCAATCCCAGTCATTAAGCGTAATGTCTTTAACCTTTGTATCACCTTGTAAAACCTTTGAAAGCAGTATTCTATTATAATTCGGATGTGGTTCGCTTCCGAAAATGGTAATCTCAAATAATTCCTTGGTTAGTTTTAAAATCTCTTCAATCGCTTTAACTCCAGCCATTCCATTCCCTACAAGAACCAACTTTTTCTTATTCACGTTATGTTTCCTCCCCTTAGAATGTTTCTTAAACTATAGCACAGCCATCTCGATAACTAACTTAACGTGTAAGGTCTTCTAACATAGAAATTTTTAATTTAGGAAATCCTTAACTGGACTCACCTTTACAACACTCACTTTGAATCCAGGCATTTTACAGGTAGGATCCAATTCTTTTGAAACGAGGAAATTAATATTTTGTGAGTCGGCCCAGTGGAAGGGAACAAAAATAGTATCATGACGAATCGTTTCCGACCATTTGCTTCTAACCACAACACTTCCTCTTCTCGATTCGATTTTCACTAATGTTTGGTCTTGGATCTGAAATTTTAATGCGGTTGCAGGGTGAATTTCCATAAATGGTTCTACATTCCTTGCCGCTAAGGCTGGACTTTTTCTTGTTTGCACTCCTGTTAAGTAATGTGACATGACTCTTCCTGTTGTTAAATAGAGTGGAAACTCTTCAGATAATTGTTCTTTTGGAACCTCAGGGATGTTCGGAACAACCACCATCGCTGCCTTTCCATCTGAATGGGCAAAGGATGTCTCAAACACTCTTTTCGTCCCACCATGGTCAGTAGCTGCGCAGGGCCATAATATTCCGCCTTCCTTCCTAAGACGTTCATATGTCATTCCAAAATAATCCGCATTACCCCCACGGCTTGCCATTCTTAATTCGGAAAAAATTTCCTCTGCAGATGAAAAGGAAAAATACTTTTCTTTTCCAAGCACACGGGCAATTTCACAAATGATTTGCCAATCATGCTTCACTTCTCCCGGACAAGGATAGCTTGCTTCCCGTAATGTTACCCGTCCTTCTATATTCGTCATCGTTCCTTCATCTTCTAGATAAGAAGAAGCTGGCAATATTAAATCTGCTAATCTCGCTGTTTCTGAAACAAACAGATCCACCGCGACAAAGAATTTTAATTTTTTAATTGCCTCTTTGACGAAGTGGGCATTTGGATTGGAGACAATCGGATTGGAACACATCAGAAACAACCCTTGAATTTCCCCTTCGTGGATTTTCTCGATCATTTCATAGGCCGAAACACCTTTACGTGGTAAATCATCCTTGTCAACACCCCAAACACTGGCCACATATTCTCGATGTTCTTCGTTCTCAATCGAACGATATCCAGGAAGCTGGTCAGCTTTTTGGCCATGCTCTCTCGCTCCTTGGCCATT
Source organism: Bacillus sp. ISL-46 (assembly GCF_018613205.1). Taxonomy (NCBI): domain Bacteria; kingdom Bacillati; phylum Bacillota; class Bacilli; order Caryophanales; family Bacillaceae; genus Bacillus; species Bacillus sp. ISL-46. The sequence goes on along the minus strand of NZ_JAGGQR010000097.1, from coordinate 17,186 downwards.
TCCCTGTCCTGTAATCGCACCATAACCGCAGCCCGGTTTGCCAATTTTCCCAGTTGATACCAGAATATTTAGGAAATTACGGACAGTCATCGAGCCATTTGTGTGCTGTTCTACCCCTCTCGCTGTAAATATCATTCCTGTTTCTTCTTTACCAAACCTTACGGCCGCTTTGCGAATGAGTTCAATCGGAACGCCGGTTATCTCTTCAATTTCTTCTAAATTAAGGGATAATACATACTCTCTAACTTCTTCAAATCCGTTCACACGTTCTTGAATAAAGTCCTTATCAACATAATTTTCTTCAATGATAACTTTCAATAACCCATTAGCTAACACAGCATCTGTTCCCGGTTTAGGTTTTAAATGCAAGTCTGCTATTTTCGTTGTTGCTGTTTCACGAGGGTCGATTGCGATAATATACGCACCATTTTCTTTCGCTCTTTCAAAATAGGGCATAATCGTTGGCTGACATTCAGCAATATTCGTCCCTGCTAATATAATGCAACGAGTCGATGGAATTTCTGCCAAGCTGTTCGTGAATCCTCGGTCCAACCCAAAGGTTTGACTCGCCGCTGAAGCAGCTGCAGACATACAAAGACGTCCATTATAATCAATGTATTTTGTTTTTAATGCAACTCGGGCAAATTTACCCAATAAGTAAGCTTCTTCATTTGTGATCGACGCGCTCCCATAAACTGCTAAGGCATTCAGTCCAGATTCTGCCTGGATTTTAGTAAAGTTTTCTTTAATTTTATTCATGGCCGTCTCCCAGGAAACACGAACAAATTCTCCATTTACTTTTAATAACGGATATTTCAAACGGTCCTTATGAAAAGCATGTTGATGTGCGTTCATGCCTTTAATACATAAACGCCCCTCCGAGGTTGGATTCTCTTTACCAATGGTTATATATTTTTTTCTCGTAACAATCGATTGTTCAATCAATTGCATTTTACATTGCATACTGCAGTATGGACATTGAGACTCGTATTTTTTTTCTGATTTTACTTCGTGTTCCTTTGTACGAAAATACTTTAAAAATGCTTCCGTCAAAATAGCTCACCCTTTACTCACTTTTTTTCGTAATAGTTAACTTTAACGAACGTTCCTTACAGGACTGTTGATGATCTGGAACTTTTTACTAAAAGTTTTTTGCGTAAGAAACGATCTTTCTCTAACCGCAGCAATAATTGCTGGCGATGTTCTAAGTCAAACAGAATTTCGCGCACATGCACTAAACCAACTCTTTCGATCCATTGCCATGTACGTTCAAGGAAATTGGCCGTTTCACGGTAATATTGAATAAAGGCACAAATAATTTCAATCACATCATGATTCAATGATTCAAGGCATAATAACTCTCCTGCTCGTACATTACGTCCACTGCTGCCACCGACATAAATTTCCCAGCCAAGACCTGTTCCAATCACTCCGATATCTTTCGTAGTCGAACCTGCACCATTATGCATACAAGCTGATATGCCCATTTTCACACGGTAGGGTGTGGTGAGAAATTCCAATTTTTTTTCGAGGCTGACAGCCAGTTGAATCGATGATTGCTTGTCACAACGGCAAATATGTTCGCCGATACTTGTTTTAATATTTTGAACCATATTTCCATACGTTGAACTAACTGCCATGTTTAAATCAGCCCACACACTAGCTAGGTCCTCTTTCTTCACCCCCATCAAATGAATTCTTTGTTCACTAGTTACAGCTACATTTGAGATGCTATATTTCTCCGCAACATCGGCAATCGTTCGCAGTTGTTCTGCTGTCGTTTTTCCGCCATACATCTGTGGGACAACGGTGTAAGTACCATCCTGTTGAACAATTGCATTCATTTGTTCGGATACAAAAAGTGATTCTTGTCGGCTCTCATACTCCGGATAGATCATTCCTAAATAATAGGCTAAGGCAGGACGACAGGTAGTGCATCCTTCCTTACTTTCCCAATCAAGCACCTCCATTACTTCTTGTACCGTAGTGCAGCTTTGCAATTGCATCTCATAAACCACTTCATCCTCTGTTAATGATGTACAGGGGCACATCGATTTTTGTTCAATGACCTCATCAAATTCATCGCTTTGAATATAGGTGAGAAGATCAGTTACCAATGGTTTACAGCCCCCGCAAGAGCCCGAAGCTTTAGTACACTTTTTTATTTCGTCCACGGTTGTTAATCCATTTTTTAGAACCGCTTCAATAATCGCCCCTTTTGGCACTCCGTTACAATTGCAGATTATTTCACTATGTGCCATAGAGGCGACAGTATCTCCCCCTCCACTTGACGCTTGAAACAGGGTAACTTTCTCCACGTCCGACACATCTTGTTTTTTCAAGATCATATCTAGCAATCTTGTACGATCACTTGTATCACCAAATAAAACGGCGCCAACCATTTTAGAATCTTCAAAAACAAGCTTCTTATAAACACCATCTAACTCATCATAAATTTCAATCGATTTAAGACTTTCATCATTCATAAACTGACCGACCGAAAACACATCCACACCCGATATTTTTAATTGGGTCGAAAGAACAGTTCCTTCGTACCCTTTACATTCCAAACCGCAGATACGCTGGGCTAAGACTTTCCCTTGGTCATAAAGAGGTTTAACCAACCCATATACGATTCCTCGATGTTCCACACATTCACCGACAGCATAAATGTTCGGTATATTCGTTTCCATGTAATCATTAACGAGGATTGCTCGGTTTGTTTCTATGCCGCTTTCCTTTGCTAACTGTATATTGGGTCGTACCCCTACTGCCATTACAACCAAATCAGCTTCTGCTTCGGTACCGTCCTTAAATGACACTCCTTCCACGCGCTTGCTTCCCAAAATCTCCTTTGTTTCTTTTTCAAAAAGAAAATGAAATCCTTGCTTTTCTAACTCTGTTTCCAACAGTTTCGCTGCGGTTTCATCCAGTTGTCTTTCCATTAAATTTAGGCAATTATGCACCACGGTTACTTCCATATCAAGATTGAGCAGACCTTTGGCAGCTTCTAAACCTAAGACTCCACCGCCAATCACTACCGCTTTTTTATAATGCTTCGCTGTTTCAATCATTTTCTGACAATCTTCCATGGTTCGAAATGTGATGACTCCTTCTTTATCAACACCTGGCAGCGGCAGCTGAAATGGAACAGAACCTGTTGCGATTATTAGTCGGTCATAAGGAACCTCCTGATTTTTATCCGTCTTAACAAGTTGTTTTTCCGTATCAATTTTTATCACCGTTTCTCCAGTAAACAGTTTGATGTTCTGTTGGTTATACCAATCACGATCATTGATTGTAATATCTTTAAACGATGTACCACCCTGCAAGACGGCCGATAATTGGATCCGATTATAGTTAGGGTGTGGTTCGCTTCCGAAAATAGTAATCTCAAAGGAATAAGGTGAATGCTTTAAAATCTCCTCAATGCACCGCACCCCCGCCATTCCATTTCCTATCAGTACGAGTTTTTGCTTATCCATTCTAAAAGCCTCCGTAAGTTCGATATTTGGGTAACTGCAACCATAAATATCCCCTATTATTCCATAAAACTCATCAAAAGAAATTCAGTGTGTAACATTTTCTAACACAATAAGTTTTATGTTAGAGTTCCTTACACGCTATGAGACATCTCCTGTTTGAATACGTTATTGTTTAACAAAGCAAGGGAAACACAAATACCAACAATGTTAAGGAGGGAAAGTGATGAAAAACAATATCGGTTTATTTTCATTCTTGGTTTTACTAGTAAGGGTCATGTTTTCAAAAGATAGCTGTTTTGAATGGTAATAAAAGTAAAAATGTATTTTGGTAGTTAACTATGATACAAATAGAAGGGAGAACAACATTATGAGGTTATCAGATCTAAAAAAAAGCGGGCATACGCCATCATTAGCAGCGTCATTTTTATATTTTGATGTTAGTTTCATGATTTGGGTGATTTTGGGGGCACTAGGGGTTTATATAACAAAGGATTTTGGACTATCTCCCGCTCAAAAGGGTTTCATCGTTGCTGTTCCAATCCTAAGCGGATCGTTTTTCCGGCTCATCCTTGGAGTTATGACGGATCGTATTGGTCCGCGAAAAACAGCAATAAGCGGGATGCTCGTCACCATCATCCCACTAGCATGGGGTTGGTTATTCGGACAGACGCTAACCGAACTTTACTTGATAGGGATTCTTCTTGGTGTTGCAGGTGCAAGTTTTGCGGCAGCCATACCAATGGCAAGCCGGTGGTACCCGCCGCATTTACAAGGACTAGCAATGGGGATTGCAGGTGCTGGGAATAGCGGAACACTTTTTGCTACATTATTCGGCCCGCGTCTTGCAGAAAATATTGGCTGGCATAATGTAATGGGATTAGCTATTATTCCTCTTTTGATTGTTTTTATCTTGTATATTCTTCTTGCGAAAGATGCACCTTCACAACCAGCAGCAAAACCGGTGGTTGAATATTTGAAAGTATTTAAACAAAAAGACACATGGTTTTTTTGTTTGCTTTATAGTGTCACCTTCGGAGGATTTGTCGGTTTGTCCAGTTTCTTAAGCATCTTTTTTGTGGATCAATACGATTTATCCAAAGTACGAGCAGGAGATTTTGTCACACTTTGTGTGGCAGCAGGAAGCTTTTTCCGGCCAGTTGGGGGTTTCATAGCAGATAAAGTCGGCGGCGTACGTCTTCTGACCTTTTTATTTATCGGGGTAGCTCTCAGTATGTTCGGCGTGAGTCAGCTTCCATCTTTGGCTATTGTGACAACCTTATTGTTTTTCGGAATGCTCTGCCTTGGAATGGGAAATGGTGCAGTCTTTCAATTGGTTCCACAGCGCTTCCAAGAAGAAATTGGGATGATTACCGGGATTGTCGGAGCAGCTGGCGGGGTTGGCGGATTTTTTGTACCCAATATACTTGGATCACTTAAGGAAATTACCGGAACGTACGGAACAGGATTTATGGTTTATACAGGAGTTGGAATCGCTGCATTAATTGTGCTGCTTATTGCACAAATGTCATGGCGAAAAACCTGGTCGCCAAAGGAAGCCTCAATTAAAAATTAGAGATAATTTTTTATGGACAGCTACTAAATAGTAAGAAAAAGAAGCAGAACCTGAAGAAGGCTATTCTTGAACCTAACTTGGTCCTAGAATAGCCTTCTTCAATTTAACTGCTTCTTTGTGTATGCATTCTCCAATCTTCTAAACTCTAGGTTGTGGGTTACCGCTTGTAAGATGCGCATCAAACATATCTATTATTTCAAGAAATCTATCAGCCTCACGAAAAACATGGTCTGCTAATAGTGGATGGATGATACTCTTTATTTTACATTGCTCAATTAAATCACGTGCCGTTTTCTTGAAGTCCCGTAGAGATGAGACTGACACACGATTCTGATCCAGGAATTGATCTAAAAGAGGAACGGTTTGAGATTGTGGCTTCATAGATTCTAAGTCTCTTGCTTGATACATCAATTGATCAAAGTCATTGCTGAAATTTTGGGCTATATCAATTAACTTCCTTTCGGATGGATCCAGTAGATGACCAATAAATTTAGCATGGTCTGCCATAATTCTTAGGAAGAAGACATTTTCTTTTATGATGGCATCTGGAAGGGGTTTTAATTTACCTTCGTTTAATTCCACTAATCGTTTTCTAAAATAATTAGCTTCTCTACTTGTATGATCAACTAACAGTGGAAAATTATTTGCCCCCGGCAATTTACATGTAAGTATTAAACCTAGTACTTTTCGTTTAAATGCAAAAATGCTGGTTGCAGCTTGTTGTACTTCCGAATTAAATCTTCTTATTTGTTCAGGGTCTGCTTGATTGGTAGAGGAATGTGCAGTTTGTTCGATTCGTTCAAACAATTGGTAAAATTGATTAGCCTCTTGGATTAGTTGAGTATCCTCTGCTCTAAAACCTAATCGAAGAAATAAAGAATGCTCTTTCATGATCCTAGACCAAAAACGTATTTCATTTAACGATCGCTCAACAAACATTCCAGATGTAACACCTGTATCAGGATGTTGTAAGTTTTCATACCCATTCATTCAGAAACCCCCCAGTAAGTACTTCATTCGTTCTATTCTTATTAATAAATTCATATAAATATACCCAAATAAGAGGTTCAAAAGGTTCCCCTTTCTAAAATAAGAATAATATAATAACAAAAGAAAAGAAGTTAACATACATATTATTATATGTAGAAACGAGAATTTAAGGGGGATTATATGGGTTTCTATTGGGTGGGTTTTGTTTTTTGGTTATTAATTGGAGTTTCAGTGTTGATACTACTATGGGGATTATCAAAAAAATCATGGAAAGCCTTATTAATGAGTGGAATTGCTTTAGTACTGCCATCCCTTTATTTCTTTGGTGCAGAAAATTGGTTTAGACTAGTTGCTTTGCTTCCGATAATATGTTTTTTATTTGCCTATTACACAAGAAAAAGTATTAAGTAATTCGAAGGGCCTAATCATGGTACTGCAGTCAGGCCCTATTTAAGTTATAATCCTAGTCAGTTGGATCTTTTTTTTGTGCTAATTCGTCTCGATCTAATGCCATTGGTGGCTGTTCTAGCCACTCGTTATCGATCAGGATATTTGAACCATCCTCAGAAAACAATTGAACTTCTAAAGATAATCGGTTATACATGACACCTAAATCCATCCGAGGACTTTGAGCAACTCCTGTCCCATAGAAACCAATACTCAAGGCAATCAAACCTGATGTAAAAAACATCATGAGCTGATCAGAAAACGTTTGATCCGTACTGCTTGTTACTTCTGATGCCAATGTCTTGGGGACGGGCAGATAACTTTCCTCCAATTTTGAAGCAAATAATTTGATATGTTTATTTGCAATTTTTATTCCTCTAAGAAAGAATTGTTTCACTTCTTTATCTTTTGCAACCTGACTAAAGCCAGCTAGCGTGGCAGCTCCTAATGCATTTCTTTGAAGGTTAGCGTAAAGATTACTGATTTCAGCTACGATTAACGGTCTTTTTTCCCCAAACACATCTAACATAAATCCTTGCCTTTTTACATATTCAACATGATCCATCTCCTGCATATAAGGGGTCTTTACAAATAGTCCTTTTAACAATAATAAATCCTTTGACAACTTATATAATTGCATTGTCTCTGTCGTGCATTCCATATAATAATCTGTAATGTCATCTCTTATAGATGATGCAACACTGGCAGCATAATTGGTAAGTCCAATTTTTGCCATCTGATTAATAAACTCTAACACAAAACTATCAGAGAATAGTTTAGAAGAGGCTAAATTAACATGCTCATCAACCTTAAAGCCATTCGGAACTACAAAGTTTTCCTCTACAAAAATAGACGTTAATTTTTGTAAATGATTTTTTGAAAGATTTAATGCAAATTCTATAACAGGTCTAATCTCTTCATCCTCAGCTTTTTCTAAAAAATGCGTCAGCACACATTTACTTCCACTATCATTCATGTATTGCGCCCACAATTGAGCCATCTCTCCTGTGGTCAGCTTTAATTGTTTTTCTTTATCCATTAATATTTTACCTCCATACGGAAAATACCTATTACCATCTTTTCCTATTATGAAAAGTTATATGTAATTACATAGTTAATACCAAAGAAAAGAACACCTCGACCAATTGAACAGGCGCTTCTCTTATCTTGATATTATCACGTTGAAAAAACATTCTACATATTCCTTTTTTTCTTCTCATAAAATGGACAAGGAGTGATAGTCCTGAGGAGGTATTTATGTGGAATTGAAAAATACAATTGATATGGTTTATTTCTTTAAACTATGAAAAGAACTTATTTAACCTATTTCTGCATTTTATTTGGGGCTACCCTTCAGGGCATGTCGATGTCCTTGTTTTTATTTCCTCACTCCATCCCTTCCGGCGGGGCAGCAGGACTTGCGATCTTGGTAAATCACTGGTTTCATTTATCACTTGGTTTCTCTTTATGGTTATCTAATATTGTTTTTCTACTTTTCGCTTTAAAGTATTTTGGATACACCTGGACCATTCGAACGATTCTTTCGGTTGCTATTACTTCCACGACCGTAACTTTTCTAACAGCCCTAGTTCCACATCTTCATATCCATATTATGGTGGATATACTATGTGGAAGTGTTTTCTTTGGTATTGGTGTAGGATTATTGATTCGAGCGGGGGCATCCAGCGGTGGAATGGTCATTCCAGCATTAATGATCGCTTCCTATAAGAAATGGAGTCCCGGAAAAGTAATGATGGGAATAAACTTTTTGATTTTTTTATTAACCGCCCTTGTGATTGATTATAAAATTGTTATTTTCGCGGTTATTTGCCAATTCTTTTCGACGAATATCATCGATTTTATTTTTGAATTAAAATTACAAAAAATAAAATTCCTAACGACAAATTGGAGAAAAAGATAAGAAGATCCCTAAAGAATCTTCTCTTCCTTTAAATAGGCTAAAATTTTTTCAACTGATTGATCAAGTGTCATTGTATCAGTTTCAATCATGATTTCTGGATCATTTGGCACCTCATACGGAGAGGATATTCCCGTAAAGTCAGGGATTTCTCCTTTTCTTGCTTTTTTATATAGCCCTTTTGGGTCCCGGTCTTCACAGATATTGATAGGACAATTCAAAAATATTTCAATATATTCGCGGGGATCAAACATATTTCGAACAAGCTGCCGATCATCAAGAAATGGAGAAATAAATGCAGAAGAAACAATCAGGCCGCTGTCAACAAACAGTTTTGCCACTTCCCCGATTCTCCGAATGTTTTCTCTCCTGTCCTCAACCCCAAAACTCAAATCACTATTTAGCCCGTGGCGAATATTATCACCGTCCAAAACATAGCTCCTAATATTTTGTCGATACAAAGCATGATCCACAGCATTAGCCAAGGTAGATTTTCCTGATCCAGATAAACCTGTAAACCACAATACACAGCTTTTATGCCCATTTAATAGGTAGCGATCTGTTTTTTTTACCGTTGACTGATGCCAAATAATATTCTTACTATTTCCCATTTCATCACCCCTTTATTTTCTAAAAATAGTTCGCCTTAAGGGGTCTCCAAACGGCGGGTTTCATCTAGGTAGGCTTCTTTCATTCCTTGGATTAGAATTTCGACCACTTCTGGCCGGCTAAATTCCTTTGGCGGCTGTTCCCCGTTTTTTAACATACCTCTAACCTTTGTGCCTGATAAAATTACGTGTTGCTGTGAATCATGTGGGCATGTTTTTTCAGAGGCCATGTTTTCGCATTTTTTACAATAAAAGCTATGTTCAAAAAAGAGCGGTTTAATGCCAAGTTCTTCGTCAGTGAAGTGACTAAATATTTTTTGGGCATCATATGTTCCATAATAGTTTCCTACTCCGGCATGATCTCTCCCTACTATAAAATGAGTACATCCAAAATTTTTCCGGACGATAGCATGAAAAATTGCTTCCCTAGGTCCAGCATATCTCATCGCGGCAGGAAAAACAGAAAGGAACACCCGATCTTTCGGGTAATAATTTTCGATTAAGACTTGATAGCTTTTCATACGGATTTCACCGGGAATATCATCCGATTTGGTCTCACCTATCAACGGATTTAAGAAAAGCCCATCGACAGTCTCTAATGCTGTTTTTTGAATATATTCATGGGCCCGGTGCACGGGATTTCTAGTTTGGAAACCAACTACCGTATTCCAACCTAATCTCCTAAACTGCTTCCTTGTTTGGATGGGGTCCAAATAATAGCTTTCAAACTTACTTTTCTCAGGTCTTTTTATCAGGGTAATGGGACCTCCGAGATAGATCTCCGGTCGTTCTAACAGCCTTTTAACCCCTGGGTGATGAATATCAGTTGTTCTGTATACCATCTCAGCTTCAAACTTTTTATCAGGGATAAATAATTCCTTCACATCCATTACACCATACACAGTGCCATTGTGGATTAGATTGATCATCTCACCGGTTTTAAGTTCCTTCGCTTTATCTTTGTTGATAGCTAATGTAATCGGTAACGACCACGGAAGTCCATTGATCAGCCTCATATTACTAACTACTGAATTATAGTCAGATATACCCATAAACCCAGTAAGCGGACTATAGGCACCATTTGCAATTAACTCTAAATCACTTAATTCTAAATTACCTAATTCTATATAGTTACGAGTGTAATCAATTGGAGTATTTAGGTTAATTCTATTTACCAATTCACCCCCATGGGGGACACTTTCACTCATATTACTCCCTCCCTAATCTCTTGAATTTGCCTTTGTGGCCTATTTATGTTTCATGGAGTCCGCATTCAGTTTTCGATTGACCAGCCCACCGTCCGGAACGAGAGTCTCTTGAATCTACGACAGGCTTTGTACAGGGAGCACAGCCAATACTTGGGTAACCTTTATCGTGTAAGGGATTGTAGGGTAAATGATTTAGATGGATATAAGTCATAATGTCTTCCCATGACCAGTGAATAAGGGGGCAAATTTTTATTTTCTTAAATTTTTCATCCTTATTTATATATTGGGTGTTACTCCTTGTGAGGGATTGATCTCGCCTTAGACCTGAGATCCATGCTTCAACATCCCGTAATGCTTCCTTAAGAGGAACCACCTTTCTTAAATGACAGCACAGATTGGGGTTACTCTGCCACAATTCGTCTCCATACCATTTGGTTTGTTCATCTAACGATATCCTTGGTTTAATAAGATCGATCTGCAGCGATGGGTAGCTGTTCCTAACTTCCTCAATTAATTGATAAGTTTCTGGAAAGTGGATGCCGGTATCGATGAAAATAATTTTCGCATTTTTATTTACTTTATGAATTAAATCGATTAAGACAATTCCCTCTGCGCCAAAGCTGCACGAATAGACAATTCTCTCTCCATAATTTTGGTATGCCCATTTTAAAATATCTAGAAAATCGCGAGGATGGTCCAAAAGGGTACCTACCTTTTTTTCATCCCAATTTTCATACGTCAACAGATCAGACAATTAAGGTCACCTCGACTTTCTATCCTCGAAGATTGGAATTCAATGCTAGTGTAATACAGGCATTGTTTTCGACAATTATTTTATTCATGTGATTAACATCGCCAAACTGCGAATATGAAATCATTGCCCTAATCCACGATCCATGGCCAAACACTAAAATATTGGACAACTTCTTATATTTCTCGATGAACAAAACAACCCTTTCTTCTAAATTCTTAATACTTTCTCCTAAAACGAGCTCTTTTGGATTATTAATCCAAAGCTCACGATATTTCTCGAAAAGTTCTTCCTTTGGACGCCCTTCAAATGGACCAAAATCTAATTCATCTAATAAACCTTCTGTTTGGCATGCGTGGCCATATAGCTGAGCTGTTTGATGAGTTCGTTTCAGGGTGCTGGCCAAAACAAGTTCAAATGGTGCTAATTTTTTTAGCCGCTGCGTATTCTCTGCTATTCCTAAATATAATTCATCTGTTAATGGGGATAGTTCTATATCTCTCCTGCCTTGCAGCCAGGTTTTTTTATTCCATTCTGTGGGAAGATGTCTGATTAGCGTTATTTGCATTCATTTCCCTCCAAAAAAAATGTTTCACTTCTTAGACCACAGCGTTGCGCTTCTAATATTAGAACATCTCGTATTTTCACATTTCCTAAATTGACATTCGGTCCAATTTCTTTAATAAAATACATTTGATGTTTTGCCGATGGTGCTTCAAAGATGATTTTTTTACTGTCAACATCTCTGACCAACTCTTGAATTAAATCGGACTTAAGATCACCACATTTTTCATAAATACCTGATGTCCCAGATTCCCTCCCTTCTGTAATCACATATTCACATCCGGCTTCTAAGAAGAGCGATATTTCTTCCTTCCATCCAGAAATAGACATTTCCTGATTAGGATCCTTGGAACCAACTTCAGAAATGATATGAAAGTCATTTTTTAATTGTGAAATTAAACGGAGGCGTTCATTTACCGGGATATCTAGTGTCCCATTAGATATTTCAAGCCATTCAATCCCTAAATCCTGTAAAAAGGATAAATATTCAGGAATTTTTTTTTGGTAAAAGCTTTTTTCAAATAATGTACCGCCACAATAAGTCCTAATATGATATTCCTTGTAAAGCTGAACCTTTTCCTTTATGTTTGGCGTTACATAAGCTGAACCAATTCCGATCTTAGCTATATCAATAAAGCTGCCATAATCAGCTAAGATATTCTTTAATTCTCCCATCGGGGTCCCCGTATCGATCACAGAAGTTAGACCGTATGACCTGATTCCTGATGTCCTTTCAGGAATGGTTAAAAAACTCATAGGGAATGCGCCTCCTCTATTTTTCTAGGATAGATTATTCGAAAAATGGGTGAATGTGTATATAATGGGCTTTTTTCCCTATTAAATAGGCAATTGCCATTGTATAAACTCTTGGCTCATTCCAAACAATAATAGGGCTTAATTTCACAGTTACAGTTAGGGGTGTACATTCATTGCCAAAGCAAAAGCATAAAGGCTTGACGATTACTGCAATCGGTTCAATCCCACTTATTTTGGTGTTAGGAAACTCAATGTTAATCCCAATTCTTCCAAAAATGAAATCAGAACTAAATATTACTCAATTTCAGACTAGCTTAATTATCTCTGTATTTTCGATTGCAGCGGCAATATCTATACCTGTATTAGGGTATTTATCTGACCGATTTTCACGTAAAGCGATTATTATCCCAGCACTAATTTTATATGGCAGCGGAGGCCTTTTAGCTGGCGCTGCAGCTGCCTGGTTCTCCAATTCCTATACATGGATTATAGCAGGGAGGATTTTGCAAGGAATGGGTGCTGCTGGTACGGCTCCCATTGCCATGGCATTGGCAGGCGATTTATTTAAGGGTGGAGAACAAAGTAAAGTTTTAGGGTTAGTGGAAGCGTCGAATGGATTCGGAAAGGTAATAAGTCCAATTATCGGTTCGCTCCTAGCCCTTCTGTTTTGGTATGCGGCATTTTTTGCCTTCCCAATTTTTTGTGCGATGTCAGTTCTCTTCACCATCTTTTTTATCAAGGAAAAAAAAGCAGAAAAAGAACCTCCTCCTTTGGGAAAATATGTGAAGGGTCTTGTATCAGTATTTAAAACAGAAGGACGCTGGTTATTTGCAGCATATTTCACAGGTGCCTCCTGTCTTTTTACACTATTTGGGATTTTGTTTTATATATCCGATATTCTCGAGAAAGATCATCAGATTGATGGTTTACTAAAAGGTGCCATTTTAGCGATCCCCCTTTTATTTATGACAACAACCTCCTATTTTACAGGCAGTAATATTGGAAAAAAAATGAAGGTAATGAAAAGATTAATCGTCATCGGCTGTTTATTAATGACTGCTTCCTTTGCATCATTGGTCTTCTTTACAAATTTACTTCCATTTTTTGCTGTCTTAGTCATAAGCAGTATTGGAACTGGTCTCGTTCTTCCTTGTATCAATAGCTTTATTACTGGTTCCGTACCGGCAGACCGGCGTGGATTCGTTACCTCCCTATATGGATCCGTTAGATTTTTAGGTGTTGCCATTGGTCCACCTATTTTTGGGGCATTAATGGAATGGTCCCGTTCAGGGATGTTCTTAACTACAGCAGGTTTAACATTGTTATGTGGATTGCTTTCCATGATGCTCATCCATGTTGCTAAAAAGGAACCTTCAGAAGAAAGTGATTCATTGTTTGAAAAATTATCTTTCACATAAAATTGAAAAAGGTCCGTTTAGGAGAGTTTACTTGACAATGGAGCTAGATAAAAAGGAGTAGATGTCATTGCAAATTTATTTTTCTCCTGAGGTAATCACACCGCAGTTTCAGGTATTAAATGTGGTGGATGGAAATAACAAAGCAGTAGGAAACGTGGCTCTTCTATTTGATGAAAAAAAGCTTTATGTTTATGGAATTTTAGAAGAGATAGAAGTCGGAGCGGATTTTAAGGATTTAGTCACACCTTATATAAAAGGATTAGCTAAGGCTCGACCCGGATTAGATATTTTCTCTTGTTTATATGTCGGATGTAAAAAAATAAATTTGAATGAAGAAGAAAAAGATAAATAATGATTTAGGTGGACTCCAAGCTGGGTCCACTTTTTTTTGGGCATACCATCCATGTCACAGGTGTCTAACTCTTTCATATTTTAATGTTATAAATCAACATTAGATTAGATTAGATATTCGGGGTGTGCGTGTAATGAGCATGGGGATTATTGTAATGGGTCTTTTAATCGGCTTTATGGTCGGATTAACAGGTGTTGGAGGGGCCGCTTTGTTGACACCAATTTTAATTTTATTAGGTATCAGCCCTTCGATTGCGGTAGGTACTGATCTTGTTTATAACTCCATAACTAAACTTTTTGGTTCAATTCAACATTGGAGGCAGAAGACGATAAATTTCAAGTTAGTAAAGTATCTAGCGATTGGGAGTATTCCAAGTGCGATCTGTGCAGTAGGAGTTCTCCATTTATTTGATTCTTTTTTTCATAACCAAGAAGTGGTGATTAAGCACGCATTGGGTTACGTTTTAATATTGGTAGCATTGACTACCTTGTTTAAAACATTTATGAAAAATAAATTAGAATGGAATCATTTTCAAAAGAAGCCGATCCATGAAAAACGGGGCTTAACCATTCTGATTGGTGCTATATTAGGTTTTATTGTAGGCTTGACATCGATAGGATCTGGTTCATTGTTTGCATTAGCTATGATTTACTTGTACAGATTGAGAACTCCAGAATTGGTCGGAACCGATATCGCTCATGCCTTTTTATTAGTCTCCGCTGCAGGGATTATGCACGCAGGAATCGGCAATGTTGATTATCTATTAGTGTTTAACCTTTTAATGGGGTCGATCCCTGGTGTCATATTAGGAAGCACCTTATCCTCTAAATTACCCGCAAAACCTCTAAGAACTATTATGGCAGTGATGATTTTGATAAGTGGGTTTAAACTAATTTAATATAAGCAATTAACTTCTGTAACAGCTAAAAAGTCTATCAAATTTGATAGACTTTATTTTTATTGCCTTGTTCTATCTTGTGGCCTTAGGATTGCAGCCCTTGTATTATTAAGCGGAATTGGCGTCCGAGAGAGCATAATCCGAAAATCTCGTGGATTAAATGGAATAAACGGATACAAAAATGGTGTATTCATGCTCTTAGTTACAACAAGGAGCATAATCCATAACGTGATCCCTATGATCAACCCGGGAACTTTAAATAAAGCAACCATAATTAAAAAGAAAACCCGAAAAATTCGATTGGCAAGACTTAACTCATAACTTGGTGTGGCAAACGTTCCAATGGCAGCAACTGCCACATATAGGACGACCTCATGAGTAAAAATCCCTACCTCTACAGCTACATCTCCAATGATTATTGCAGAAACGATACCTAACGCAGTTGCGAGGGCATTGGGTGTATGAATAGCTGCCATTCGCAAAATTTCAATTCCGACTTCAGCAATGAGAAATTGCCAGATTAAACCAATCTCCCCTTGATCTTCTACACCGATAAACTTCCATCGATCTGAGAGTAATTGTTCATTGGTCGCATAAGTGTACCAAAGTGGTAAGAGAAATAAGGAGGATAACACAGCGATAAATCGTGCCCATCGTAAAAAAATCCCAATTACCGGCTTTTGACGATATTCCTCAGCATGCTGCAGGTGATGCCAGTAGGTGGATGGACAAATCATAACACTTGGTGACCCATCCACCACTATTAATACATGGCCTTCCATTAAATGAACGGCACTTGTATCAGATCTTTCTGTGTATCGAACTAATGGATATGGATTATAATTTCGGCCAAATACAAATTCTTCAATCGTTTTTTCCGCCATAGGAATCCCATCTATGGATATTTTTTCAAGTTCATTCCTTAACATTTTTACATTATCCGGGTCAACAATGCTATCTATGTATACTAATGCAATATCTGTTTTAGATCGCTTTCCTACTTGGACGTATTCCATTACAAGGGATCGATCCCGTACACGCCTGCGAATTAAAGCTAAGTTAAATACAATCGTTTCAACAAAGCCATCACGGGGTCCACGTACAACCCGTTCAATATCCGGTTCCTGAGGAGAACGGATTGGATATTCACGTGAATCAATCAGGATTACTTGTTTACCGCCTTCAACGACTACTGCAGTTTGTCCTGCAAGAATTTGGGCTATAACTTCCTCTAAATCATCTGATGTATTCACCTCTACATGAGGAATAAAGGTTTTAAAAAGCTTATCAATGGGATTATTTCCAAAGTCCTCTGGTTTCCGTTTCTCCATCTCCTTCATTATTAAAAGTAAGAGATTAGCTGAAGCAAACCCATCTATCAAAAACATCCCGAACCGGAGTCCTCCGTATTCCAACGGCCGGTGAATCACATCAAAGCTTTTTCCAATCCGTAATTCTTTTATTAGGTATTCAATATTATCTTCAAACTTTTCCTTAACCGGAATTTGTGTCCCCTTTTTTCCCAAACGTGCCAACTCCTAAATTTTCATTATTGGTATTTTGCAACATGTTTGAGGTTAATATACTCTTTTCAATATTATTAAATAACTCTGTCTTACTAGAGAGTTCGGGTACTTATATGATTTTTAAAGACTTTCTTTTGTTACCGCCCATGGCTTTTTTCCTTATCTTCGGGCACTTAAAGCCCTCTTAAGTTACCGTTGGTGGTTTTTTTCCTCCTCCTCGGGCACTAAAGACCTTCTTTAGTTACTGCTCAAGCTCTTTTTCCTCTTCCCTGGGCACTATAAATACAAATAAGTGAACCACCCTCCAATTATCTGGAACACAAAAAAAGACAACCTTTTCAGGTTGTCCTTGATTTGCCTGGCAACGTCCTACTCTCACAGGGACGCGTGTCCCAACTACCATCGGCGCTGAGAAGCTTAACTTCCGTGTTCGGTATGGGAACGGGTGTGACCTTCTCGCCATTGCTGCCAGACTTGTTTTTTGAGGATTCATTCCCTCAAAACTAGATAATGCAGAAGAAGTTTGTAAAAATGAGTATGCCTTATAAAATTGGTTAAGTCCTCGAACGATTAGTATCAGTCAGCTCCACATGTTACCACGCTTCCACCTCTGACCTATCAACCTGATCATCTTTCAGGGTTCTTACTAGCTTGCGCTATGGGAAATCTCATCTTGATGTAGGCTCATTTGT
>NZ_JAGGQR010000096.1:0-23803 GCF_018613205.1 Bacillus sp. ISL-46 | reverse complement strand
CCCGCATTTGCCCACCGATAGTAGGTAGCGCGCGGCACGGATAAGGCAGATAAAATCGCCGTAACCGTGTATTTCTTACGGAACTTTTCAACGATCTTCAGAACTACTTGTTTCTCAACTCCTTTACCATCTCCAAATACTTTTTTAGAATTTCATTCTCCTGTTTTAGATGAGTATATTTACGTTCTTTCTTTTCCTCTTCACTTACATTATCTGGTCCCAGTCCATATAAATACTGTTTACCAATCGGTTGATCAAAACGATGTATTTCGTTCTCCCTGTACCATTTCATCCATGTCTTTATTTGGGAGACATTCTTAATTCCGTGCTTCTCCATAATCTCTTGATTAGTTAATTCTCCTGCCATCTTATCTTTCACTACAGACCATTTTGTTTCGCTTGAATATACGTTTTTGCCCATGCAAAAACACCTCCGATTTTAGTACATAATTTCAGTGTACCATTTCGAAGGTGTTTTATCGTGTCTCATTTTCTTAGGTTAGTCTAGTATACTCCGGCGTTTTTTCTTTATTCTACGAAAACGTCATTTTCATTTAACTTAAACCCTTTTTGCTGGATAACCACATGAAAATAGGTGCTTATCCCGGATGGCATGATCAAACTACGAATCGCTCGATTCCGTTTGCTGACTTCTGAAAATGGATTGGGGTCATAATGGTTCGCTAATTCTTTTAGAATTCCGGACTTTAATAAAAATTCATCCTGTCTGAGTTTGGTAATTAATTCTAATTCTACCTGCTCACCCTTTTGAATGAGATAATCAAAATGAATATGCGTGGTAATATCCATTTCACCTGGGTGCTGTAAGACATCATCAATCATCTGATGCTGATAATACCCTCTTAAACTCCCTTTTGCCCTCCTTGGGTCCATCCACTCCTCAAGTGTATAGCCATAATCAGCTGTCACAACCATTCCTTTTATGAGGGACTGAGCAATTTCCCGCACCATCTTTTCCATTGCTAACGGGATCTCTATCCGCTGTTTTTCCTTTAGTTTAAGCTTGCTTTCCTGTAAAAAAAACAGGATATCTGAATCCGTTAACAATACTTTTTGCTCATACAGTTCGTTCCTTCGAATCCCTATCATAACCTCAAAAAGCTGCCCATCGACTTTCTCGATCACACGAACTGGCAGGGCATCGAATAGTTCATTGGAATAAACCATTCCCTCAAAAGCCTCAACATTGCTTATACTTTCCACTTGGACAACCGAAAAATTAGTTAGCAATTGCCTTTGCAGTTTCTGATGATAGGGACTGCTTTCTACAATTATATATTTTAATGGGGTTTTAATCGTTTCATGCCATTCCTGTAAAAATGCCTCCGCAAAACGTCCATTCCCAGCTCCAATTTCACAAAATACTGGAGCTAATTGTGTCCTTTCACATACGTGAGAAAACCATTTTGCCATCATTCTTCCGTATATATCAGATATATTGCTTGTTGTTATGAAATCTCCTTGTCGGCCAATTTTCTGTTTATCTTTCATATAATAACCGAAATCAGGATGATATAAGGCTGCCCCCATGAAATCCGCATAGGTAATTAACTCATTGGGTGAATTTGAAATTAAACTCTTTAAAAATATATTCATATATGCTCCTTTTTAAATAAACACTATTGACACAGTGTAAACTTTATAATATTGTAAAGATAGTAGCTTAACTTTTATCCCCTCCCATATTAGAATAGAATATCCCCCAGAAAAACCCTTCTCAAATTGGAGAAGGGTTTTTCTATTTTTGTCTTCTCTCTATCCTCTAAAATCCATTCAAGAACGGATTACTATCCATTTCATCAGCGATGGTTGTTACAGGGCCGTGGCCTGATAAGACATACGTTTCCTCAGGCAAAACAAGCAGCTTATCATGAATGCTTTTTAATAGCTGTACCTCGTTTCCTCCTGGTAGGTCTGTACGGCCAATGCTGCCTTGAAACAGGGCATCACCTGAAAAAACAAACCCATCCTTTTTGAAGTAAAATGAGACACTTCCAGGTGAATGTCCTGGTGTATGAAAAATGTCAAACTCAAAACCACCTATTTTCATTTCTCCTTCATTTTTTAAAATAAAATCAGCTGGCTTTACTGTAATTGAATCCTGAATCATAAAAAATTGCGAACCATTTAATGAAGAGTCACCCAGCCATTTTTCCTCTTGTTTGTGAAGATAAACTGGAATTTTATAAAAATCCCTTACTTCATCAACACCCCCAATATGATCGAAGTGCGCATGGGTTAGAAAAATTGCGAGAGGTTTTAATTTCCTATTGTTCAACAAATGAATGAGTTTTTTCCCTTCACTACCTGGGTCAATAATTAAACACGAACGATCTGAATTTTCTACAATATAACAGTTAGTTTGAAGTGCCCCTAATGGGATTTGTTGCCATTTCATACTTTAGTACCTCCAATTGAAATTGCGATATCATTATTTTACACTAAGTAAACAGTTGAGAGAAAGAATACTAATTCAATGGTCTCTTATTTGCACTCGACAAATGAAAGAAAAAAATATAAAATAAGAGTCGAATGTATATAATATAGGTACATAATTTTCTTTGGAATGTTTGAGGCATTGCCTGCTTATGATGAAAAAGGGGGATTTACCATGGGTTTAGTAATTATTTTTGCTATCGTAACCATCCTTGCAGCTTTCGGTGGATTTTCATCACTAAAGAATAAAAATTTCTTAGGTGCATTTTGGGGTGTAGCGTCATTTGTGACTTTTGGTTGGTTTACAGTTATGACCATTGTTCATTCTGGTTTTCCAACAGGACATCACTAATAATCTTAAAAAGACTGCCATCAGGCAGTCTTTTTTCTATCCCTCGTTTAACAGTGTGGTTACCCGCTCTACTTTATATTCCATACTACGTTTAACATCCCTTCGGTCATCAATACGAATCGTTGTAGCGACCCGCTGGATTCCTTCAGAGAAGGGTACCTCATGCATTTCTTGAATTACTTCAAAAAGGATAGGTAATTCACCTTCAATTATCGTATTCATCGGTGTTAATTGGAAACGAATCTTCCCTTCTTGTTGATATTTCCTCAAAACTTTTTGAACACTTGCCACATATTTACTGACACTTGGTGTTTCCGTACCAATTGGAATGACTGCTACATCTACAATGGCCATGCAATATTACCTTCCTCTCCTATATTTTCATCACAACCTGATTTTATCATATTGGGAGATCAAATAAAAAAATGACAACCATATTGTCATTCTTTTATCAGCTCATATATTTTCTTGGTCTTAATATCGATAATTTTTTCAAACTGATTCCCATACAAGAGTGCATCACCAGAAGGAGATAAATGAATGGGCTCATTTTCTAACCCATCCATGATTAAGCTGCTACTTCCGTTCTTAGGATTGTAAGCTAGGAGTTGGAAGCCCTCTGTATAGGAATCCGCTTCACCACTTGTGACAGGACTAAAGGTAAAAAATTGTCCCTTCTGCTCATTATAGTCATAGAAAGGAACTAACCAATCTGAATAATTTGTAAGTTGTGGAATAGAAAAAGTGAATAGCTTTTTCATTTCTTTGTCAAAAAATGAATAGTTGGCCATCGATTGATCTTGTTCATTAACAGAGACAGTCACGAGCAAATCGTGAAATTCGGAAAAATCGATCACTGAAGAAAACAGTGTATTTTCCATCCCATTTTCTAAACTTCTATCAATAAGTGGTGCAAATAAGGAAGGATTATTTTCATCCCAATTAATGAAGGCAACCTCATTCTCACCCTTCCATTTTATAAAAGGTTGGGGCAAGGTAAGTTCGGTAGTGTTTGACTTATTTAGATCAAGTAATAATACTTGAAAGCTCCAATCCTCATTAAATTTCGTGACCAGAATCTCTGATTCCTTATAAGGATTCCACTCAAAAGCTAATTCATAGGAAGCAAAAGATTTTTTCAATTGTTCCTTCCCTTTTATATCTATAATTGTAACTACTCCTTCGTATGATGACGGCGAGGTATGAATTAACATTCTCTTTTTTGAAGGGCTAATTTGGACGTTGACTATGGGATATTCACTTTTATAAATTAGTTCACTTTTACCTGTTAAAAGATTGTACTGATAGACACTTGAAGTTTGTTCTAGATTTGTAATGTAGAGGACTTTGGTTCCAGAAAGCCAGCCGACGAATTTATAAAATTCACCTTCAGGGATGGAAATAGGTAATTTCCATTCGTTTCCTAGAGCAGTAGCAGGTGATTTAGGCTTTTCATTTTTAGCGGTAACTTTTTGTTTCAACTGCTCTTTTTGAGCACATGCAGTTAAAATGAGAATTAAAAAAATTAAACGGAGGATCAGAAAAATAGGATAATTTTTTTTTTGCCGGCTCAATTTATCGATATTTCCTCCTCTCATTTTCGCTCTCATAGGTTAGTACGTTTTTTTGACAAAAATGTTTCAACATTTTTAGCAAATAATACTAAATAGGAAAAAAGCCGCATGACTGCGGATTTTCCCTTTGGAGTTTATTGATTTAATTTATTCTTTATTAGCCATGCTGCACCAAGGACACCTGCATCATTTCCTAATGTAGCCAAAGCAAGTTTCGTGGAATCCCTTACAGGTGAAAAAGCAAACTTCTCAAAATTATTTTTTACTGGATCTACTAATATATCGCCTGCTTTTGAAACACCGCCGCCAAGAACAATTTTTTCCGGATTTAGGGTGTTGGCAATACTAGCTAATACGAATCCTAAATGAAAGGAAACCTCATCCAAAATTGATTTGGCCAATTCATCACTATTACGGGCTGCATCAAAGACATCTTTTGCTGTAATGCTGCCATTCTCAGCAAGCTTTTCAGATAATTCACCTTTTAACCCCTTAGCTAGTTCAACCTTAGCTAATCGAACAATGCCTGTTGCAGAAGCCACCGTTTCCAAACAGCCGGTCTTCCCGCAATTGCATGGTGCACCACCCGATGGGATGGCTGTAATATGACCTATTTCTCCCGCAGCACCATTAATGCCTTGAACAACTTTGCCGCCAACAATTACGCCGCCACCGACACCTGTTCCGAGTGTGACACAAACAAGGTCCTTCGCTCCAGCGCCCGCTCCCATCCACATCTCACCCAATGCCGCAGAGTTTGCGTCATTTTCAATCGCTGCTGGTAGTGAGGTCGCTGCTTCAAGACGGTCCTTTAGGGGATAGTTATCTGGCCAGCCTAAATTTACGACATTTAAAACGATTCCCTTTTCATAGTTAACTGGTCCAGGTGCCCCCATACCAATTCCTAGTAAATTACTTTTTAATTGATCATGTTCAGCAAGTTTTTCATCAATTGCCTTAGCAATATTACCTGTAATGTTTTGTCCTTCATTTGTGTTATCTGTTGGTATTTCCCATTTGTGAACGATTTCACCTTCAGTTGTTACGAAGGCTAATTTAGTAGTTGTCCCACCAAGGTCAACACCAACAATCCATTTTCTTGACAATAGAATCACCTATCTTTTTTGACTTTTTCTTTTTGAAATTGTATCTCATGCCTCAAAATTAACAGAGCTGTTTGGAACTCCATTGGCTCAATCAGCTGTGATTGATATAGTTCCTTTAGCTCCATTTCCATTAATTCAAGGTCCGCGACTCTTTCACCAATATAAATAATGGTTCCAAAGCGCTTTAAAAATTGCTGAATATCATAAATAGTTTTCATTTATATCTCCTTGTATTTTAATTGAGAGAAACATATTAGTACAAGCAATATTTTTTTCAGAAATATAATTTGGTTAGTCTATTCTCCTCCGTCAGAGGATTGAAGCTGGCGATTAATTTCGTGTAGTAATTCAGAATACTCCTGTTGATTCGGTTTAAGCTTAATTGCTTGTTCTATATTTCCTTTAGCCTCTTCCAGATCTTTTTGCTCAAGATTAATGAGAGCTAAATTAAAGAAAGCCTCCTCAAAACCAGGGTCTAGTTTTATTGCTTTTTGTAGATGTGTTTTAGCTTCAGGAAGCATCTCCTTCTTAATTTCTACGAAGGATAGAAGAAAGTAGGTTTTCTCTGATAGATTGACGGCATTTTCTTCAGATTCCTTTAAAACGTTGTAGGCCTTATCGTAGTTGTTTTGCTTTATATATTCCTGGGCCATCAACAAATTAGAATTTTCATCATGTGATTTTCCTAAAGAGCTAAAACCATAAGATAAAGAACCATATAGCAGTGCAACAGACGCAATAAAAAACAACATTTGCAGCCATAGTTTGTTCCTCTTTGGAAAGTGGACAGTGCCTGCTGCTATGAATCCCCCTGCCAACCCGCCTAGATGACCTGCATTATCAATTCCCGATGCAGAGAACCCAACCACAAGGTTGATTCCAAGAACGACAAGCAAATTCAATCCCATTGTTCGGAAAAATAACTTCGGATAAATAACTCCAAAATAAAGTAATGCACCAAAACAGCCAAAAATAGCACCGCTTGCCCCTGCTGATAAGTTAGCACTGAAGATGAAACTGGCAATAAAACCTGTAACTCCAGCAAACAAGTAAATCCAAAGAAAACGAAGATTGCCAAAAATTCTTTCCACTTCAGTTCCGAGAAAGTACAATGCAAGGGTGTTCATTGCCAGATGGATAAAACCAATATGAAGAAAAACGGGTGTAATAAATCTCCACCATTCTCCTTCAACGATTAATTGGTTGACCTTGGCCCCGTATTTAATCAAGGTAGAAGTATTTGTGCTTCCACCATGAAGCTGAAGCCAGAAAAAAACAGCAACCTGAATGGCAATGAAAACATACGTAAATATTGGTTTGCCATTCAACAGAATAGCTCTCTCCGTCTTAACTTTCTTAATCGCATAATCCAATGCCGCTTTCTTAACGTACTCAACATCCTCTTCTAAGTAATCATCATTGATTGAAAAATGAAGTTCAGCCCCAAGCCTCTCTGAAATACGATGAAAACCTGCTTCGTATACCCCTTGTGCAAAAAGAATCGAGCTTACCATCGTTTTATTTCCTTCAGAATGGACAAAAGGTTTCGCGAGACGAAATTCATATTCATCAACTGGAGGGAATTGACTAACATAAATATTGACCACATTTAACTCATGTCGACCAATTTGCTTGCGGACTCTCTCTCCATTTGCAGCAGTAAACTCAATATCACGCTGCATAGCATTACTCCAATCCAAATTATGGAGCAGCAGACGAATGATCGGTGCTTTTTTATTTTCTATTTTTTCTAGCCATAATTCTTTTTGATTTTCAAATAATTGAATAATACGGTAACCATGATCTGAAATAAATGAATACGCTAATTCCCAAAATATGTAACGTTCTCTATTATTCATTTCCCCCCTGCTTCCTATGTAAAAATAAACGGCCATATCAAGCTACGATAATTCTTTTTCTTATATCTTTCATTATAAACGATTCTCGAGTAACAATAATCAATCAAGCTTTTTATTTTTATTGAGATACGTCTTCTCCATAAAAAAAAACCATCTGTGGTTTTCACCATTCAGATGGTCTTCCAAAAACCGATTGCATCATTTTTTGTTTTACACCTGGGAAGCTCATAACTGAGCCTACTGCAAGCCTGCGCATCCAACTAGACCCTAGTAGCACATTGATAAGACGGTATCTGTATCTGAAACCAAAATAACCAATAGAACCAATCATCAATATGGATGTTAACATACGAGACATTCTCATCCCTCCTACTAGTATTTTGCGATTATGACAATCATTTTATCCATAAAAAAAGGACTGAATTCACAGTATAAGAATTCAATCCTTTTGATTAATAGTTCTTAAAGACCGGTTCCATCGTTTGCTTTAATACATTCACAGAATTAACGAATTTCCCCTGCTCTTCGTCATTCAATTTAAGCTCCACAACTTGCCTAACTCCATATCGATTAACTACAGCTGGTACACCTATATAGATATCATTCTGTCCATATTCCCCATCTAGATAGGCAGAAACAGTTAACACAGAATTTTCATTTTGAAGAATCGCTTTTGTCAATCTTACTAGACCCATAGCAATTCCATAATACGTTGCACCTTTTCTCTCAATGATATGGTAGGCAGCATCACGAACATTTAAAAAGATTTGATCAAGGTCCGTTTGATTAAACCCTGTTTTGTTTTTTGACCACTCACTAATAGAAGTACCAGCAATATCCGCATGACTCCATACGGGGAGCTCTGTATCACCATGCTCTCCAATAATATAGGCATGAACATTACGCGTATCTACATCAAAATAATCGCCAAGCAAAAAGCGGAAACGTGCTGTATCTAAAATTGTACCAGAACCAATTACCCGCTCTTTTGGCAGCCCTGAAAACTTCCAAACGGCATACGTTAATATATCGACCGGATTTGTAGCAACGAGGAAAATACCATCAAACCCACTTGCCATAATTTCCTCGACAATTCCTTTAAAGATCCTTGTATTTTTTTCAACTAAGTCAAGTCGTGTTTCCCCTGGCTTTTGGTTTGCACCAGCTGTGATAACAATTAGGTCTGCTTCACCACAATCCTGATAACTTCCGTACCATATTTTCGTCCGGGATGGAGAAAATGGAAGGCCGTGATTCAAATCCATTGTGTCTCCTTCTGCCTTTTCCTTATTTAAATCAATCAAGACAAGCTCCTCTGTTATCCCTTGATTTAATAGGGCAAAAGCATAGCTTGAACCCACAAATCCCGTTCGAGCCACTCTATTCACGCGATTAAACATGACCAGTCCTCCATGTAAAAGCATTTTGCTATATCAATATCATTCATCCCCAAAAAAATTAGTTATTCAAATAAATGACTCCTATCACTGACATAGCAGCAACAAAACCTGAAAGGAAATTCACCATATCATTATCTACAAAGATAGACCCTTTTATTCTATTTGTCGGCAAATCACAATGCCTCTTTTTTTCAGTCTCTATCCCGCATTTCGCACAAACATATACCTGTTGGTAAAAGGCACCAATCAACGTATCAATAACATTTCCGAAAAAACCAAAAAGGAAAACAAGAGCTGTTAAGAAATAACTTAAATCAAAAAGCCAAAATCCTATGATTGAAATTAAGAAAGAACCTGCAAGGGAAGCGAAGCTTCCCAATAAACTGATTGCTCCCGATGTCCCCTTTTCAACCCGTTTAAAGGAACGTATGTATAATGGTTCTTTTTTGCTTAAACTACCGATTTCCGAGGCCCAGGTATCAGAATTTGCACTAGCCAGACATACTATAAAGCCAACTAACCAGATCATATCATTGTTGAAATACTGAATGATACTGAAAAGCCCGGCCGCTCCTCCATTCGCAGCGACCTGACGCCAATCTCTTGTAGCCCCTTTTGCAAGCTTTTCTTCTATTATGCTCTTATCACTACTTTTATATTTTGACCAAAAACTTGAAGAGGCAAAAAATACCCCAAGCAGGAAAAGACCATTTTCACCGAAGCCTAAATACACTGCAAGTCCAACTAAAATGGCAGCAAAGGCCCCTGATCTAGTCAAGGATTTGGATTTATAACCTGCCGCACCTGTCAATAGAATTCCAACGAAAATCAAAATCTCTATGATCATTTTATTTTGATAACTCCATGGTTTGTAATAATTTGGGAGACCGGTACATCATGCTCCTCAACAAGAAACTGTGGGACCAATTGATCGGTAAAGGCAAGTGAAATCGTCATACCGTGGTAATTTTGTAAATAACGATCATAATAGCCTCCACCAAAACCCAAACGGTACCCTTCTTTTGTATAGGCTAAACCTGGAACAATCATTAGGTCAATCCTATCTGCGTCAACTTCCTTAGTTACTTCCTCAATCGGCTCAAATAGACCATAAAATACTGATTCCAGCTGAGAAAATTCATTTAAAGTTCTAAAGGATAGCCGTCTTTCATTTGGATCACATTTTGGCACAACAACTTGTTTTCCTGATTCCCAGGCTTTGCGAATCAATTGATATGTATCCACTTCTGGTTGTTTTGAAACCGTTAATCCAATAACTTTTGCTTGTTTCCATGCTTCATCCTCATAAAGTGTACAAGCAATTTTATACGAATAATCTTCGTATTGAGGTTTTGTAAGCTTTGAAAGTGTCTCTCTCATTTGCTTACGAATAGAGTTTTTATTATTCATTTTAGTAAGCTCCTAACTTTTAGACAACAAAAAAAACAGCAGGAAGCCCCTACTGTTTATTTTGTTTCGCGATGTGCTGTTGAACGTTTTTCTCTTGGGCAATATTTCTTAAGCTCAAGACGATCTGGATTATTACGTTTATTTTTTGTTGAAATATAGTTACGATCTCCACACTCAGTGCAAGCCAATGTAATATTCACACGCATGTTTATTTCCCTCCAAACAATTAAGCATTTCTTTCATACGACTTTTCCATAATATCATTTTTTAAAAGGAAATGCTAGTATGTTTTTTTGTTAATAAACTTTCATTCATTTCAGTGAATTTTCTTTAAAAGTGCTTCCTCCATTGAAATCAATTCACTTTTTTTGGAACCTGTCATGGTCCATGTGTTCATTTTAGCAATTCCATGCGACTCTATCGTCATTTTCATTGCAAAAATACTGGCCGCTGGACCTTTCGCCATGGGAAGATAATTCAAGTTCCCCTTTTGAAGTGAACTCCAAATTTGATTTGTAAAAACCTTCCACTGCGGCATGGCCGTATATTCTTTCATACCCACTCCATTGATGTCTCCATTAACTAAATAAATATTCTTATTGGCGAGGTGAAAAATCCTATAATCTGTTGGAGATACAAAAGCTAGGTTGTCTTGAATAACATTGGGAAAATAATGCAAAGCCAAGATCTTAATCTCTTTCGTTTGCTCGCTGTGATTAATGACATACACACTTGAAAAACGAACTTTGGAGTGGGGTTGCTCCTGTTTCACTTTAATAATTATTCCTTCCTCTTGAAAGACCTTTTTTGTACAATCATGGAGCCAAACATACTTTCCGTTTACCCATAAACCAGGAATAAATTGCAGCGTATCCGGCAGTTGGTGGACAGGAGTCTGTTTATATTTTTGTTGTTCAGTTAGAGTCATCGTTTTACACCTTTTTATAAATTATTTGGTGTTTCTTTTTGTGCATCAGTATGAACGCGTTTGTTCAATACAGTATCTTCCATTACCCTGCTTGTTTCGGATGCAATACGTTTCCATCCATACAGGCTTATCACAATTTGTCTTCCTTTTTTGCCAATTTCTTCAGCTTTAAGTGGATGATTTATTAGAAAGTCGATTTGTTCGAGCATGCTCTCTACATCCCCAGGGTTCATTAGTAATCCTGTATGTAGATGCTTCACAATACCTTTCATCCCACCTGTATTGGATACAATCGTCGGTTTACCTAAGATCATCGTTTCAAGTACCACTATTCCGAAAGGTTCATATAAACTAGGAATGACTGCAAGTTCACTTCCAGCAATGAGTGAATTCCTTTGCTCATCAGTAACATATCCCACAAATGTAATATGGCTTTCTAAATTCCGCACGTTAATTTGTCTTCGATACGTTTCGAGCATCGGTCCTTTTCCCGCTATCACAAAAAAGCAGTCTATTTCCCTCTCTTTTGCGATCGAGGCTGCCTCAATTATGGTTTCAAATCCTTTTTCTTTTACGATTCTACCAATTGAAAAAATGTATTTCTGATCCTTAAGTTCCGGAAATATTTCCTCTGTATCATGTTCATTCAAGACAGGTTCAATACCATTTGGAATAATGGCAATCTTATCATTTTTCGCCTTAAAGATGGAGTTGAGAACATCTTTCATGTAATCGCTGCAAACAATAATTTGATCGGATTCGCAAATTAATTGCTGTTCCTTTTTATGAATAAACTGTTGCATTTCAGTATGAATACCGTTGTTCCTTCCATACTCTGTCGCATGAATGGTCGCTAGTAGTGGAATTTTCAGTGATTCTTTCAATACAATCGAGGCTGAACCAACAAGCCAATCATGGGCATGGATGATATCAAAATGGATTTCCTCCGCTAATTTTTCTGCCTTGAAAGCCATAGCTAAATTAAGTCCACCTATCCACGAAAGAAAATTATCATCGTATTGGTTTATTGGTTTGACTCGATGAACATTTACGCCTTCCATATTTTCAAATGATGGAAGATTACCATTTATCGCCGTTAAAACATGGACTTCATGTCCTTTTTCTGCCAAATGAACGGATAATCCAAATACATGCCTTGAAAGTCCGCCAACAATATTAGGAGGATATTCCCAGCAAAGCATCAGTATTTTTAATTTCATTTTATTCGATGATGCTTTATGAAAATCATCTAGTTGGGAGAATATATTATCCATTTATATCCTCCATGTTTTTTGATTCCACGTAATAACTATACGTACTAACATGATCAATCCACTTTGGCGGCTGCTCTTCATGTTGCTTAAGTTGGATTAGATCATGATTCATTTCAGTTCCATTCGGTATTTCCATCATCGGAGTTTGAATGGAATTAGAACGAAATAGAGGGAAAAATTCCTGATTGGAAATAGTAATCCCTAATTCTGCTACATAGCTGCGATTTGCAACCAATCCTTTTATGAACCAATGTCCTTTCTGATAAGGAACCGCGATTTCAAAAAAATGGTGAGCATTTTTTCCTGTAAAAACCATATCTGTGACATCATAGATCCGAACAACAGGGATAAGACTCTCAAAGCTAAGATTAAAAAATAGTTCAATCATTTTTTTTGGTATATCGGAAACTTCCCAGAAGAGAAGCAATTTGCGGGGGGTAACAAGCTTTGCGGCCAACTCACCTTTAATTGGAATAAAATCTGTAGATGGATGGTTAGTTATATTTCTTCCATCTCCTTTTAGGTTACTAATCTCATTAATCATGTCTTCCTCCATTTCTGCAAACAATCAATATATGCACCAAATTCCAAATTATGCTTAATACATGATAATTTAATCGTACCACCAGATTCAACCGCGCACAATAAACGCAAATTGTCGTTTCTTGAAAGACTTTAGAATTAAATCCCAATCCTTTTACCTTATAAAATAAAAAAAGATAAGGCATAAAAATCCTCATCTTTAATAAACACTATTTATCATTAGTCATTTAAATTAACACGGTTACCTGTCACAAGGTAAATGACATGCTCTGCGATATTCGTTGAATGGTCTGCAATTCTTTCAATAAATCTACATACAAACGCTAATTGAATAATTTGGTTTGTTGAGTTTGGATTTTGTGGGATATAGCTCAATAACTCTTGGATTAAGCTTCCAAACATTTTGTCCACAGCATCATCTTTTTCCGCGCACTTTTTTGCCAACGTAACATCTTCTGAATAATAGGCTTTTATGGAATCAGAAACCATCTCTAAGGCCATCTCCATCATTTTTGGTATATCTATTATTTCTTTAAAATGCTCTTCCTTGCCAATATGGATGGTCGATTTTGCTATATTTACTGCTATATCTGCAAAACGTTCAACCTCAGATGAAACCTTTAATGCCACATTTATTTTCCTAAGATCGGTGGCTACAGGTGATTGTCTTGCAATTAATAATAATGCTTTATCATTAATTTCATATTCTAACTCATCGATTTCATTATCACCATCAATTACCTGTTTCGCCTTTTCCATATCCTGATTTATTAGGGCAACCATCGATTCTTGGATTGCGTGCTCCGATTTTTCAGCCATTTTTAATAGAAGATCTTTTAATTCTTTTAAATTATTATCAAAATTTGTCCTCGTACTCATAGTAGACACCTCATCATCCGAATCTTCCTGTAATATATCCTTCAGTCCGCGAGTCTTTAGGATTAGAAAAAATTGTCGAAGTTGAATCTAGTTCGATTAATTCACCCATTAAAAAGAAAGCTGTTTTATCTGAAACCCTTGATGCCTGCTGCATGTTATGGGTAACAATAACAATTGTATATTTTTCTTTTAATTCTAGGATCATTTCCTCAATTTTTAACGTAGAAATTGGGTCTAATGCTGAAGTAGGTTCGTCCATTAACAACACTTCAGGTTTCGTTGCAAGTGCTCTTGCAATACATAGCCTTTGCTGTTGTCCCCCTGATAGACCTAAAGCAGGAGCATTTAAACGATCCTTTACTTCTTCCCATAATGCTACATCCATCAGTGATTTAATGACAATCTCATCTAGATGCTTCTTTTTAGTGATACCATGGACTCTCGGGCCATAGGCAACATTATCAAAGATAGATTGTGGAAAAGGATTTCCCTTCTGAAAAACCATTCCAACGTGTTTGCGTAGTTCGACGAGATCCATTTTCTTGTCTAATATATTTTGCCCATTTAGATTAATTTCGCCCGTCATTTTTACATTTGGGACCATATTAATCATTAAGTTTAAAGTTTTGATAAATGTAGATTTTCCACAGCCCGAGGGACCGATGATAGCGGTAACCTCTTTTTTGTCAATTGGAAAGTTGATGTTTTTTAATGCATGATGCTCTCCATACCATAAATTCAGGTCTTTGACATCAAATACTTGTCTGGTTAATGTTGGTATTGCCACAACTTTTCCCCCTTATCCAAACCTTCCAGAGATATATTCCTCTGTCTTTTTAACAGATGGATTGGTAAAAATTTTTTCCGTATGATCATATTCAATTATATCACCGCTCAAGAAGAAGGCTGTTTTATCAGAAATACGTGATGCCTGCTGCATATTATGGGTGACAATAATAATGGAATACTCTTTTTTTAACTCAACAATTAAATCCTCAACTTTAGCATTGGATATTGGGTCTAGTGCCGAGGATGGTTCATCAAGGAGCATGACTGTCGGTTTCATCGCAATCGTCCTTGCAATACAAAGTCGTTGCTGCTGCCCGCCAGAAAGTGACAAAGCAGATTTATGAAGCCTGTCCTTTACTTCCTCCCATAATGCTGCTTTTTTCAGACTCACTTCAACCATTTCATCAAGGTTGCTTTTCTTTTTGATTCCAGCAAATTTAAGGGCGTGTGTAATATTCTCATAAATTGATTTTGGAAATGGGTTGGGCTTTTGAAAAACCATGCCGATTTCCTTACGGAGAGCAACGACATTTATTTGTTCCGACAGAATATTGAGATCTTCATATATGATTTCTCCCTCCGCCCTTGCTCCAGGGATCAGGTCATTCATTCGATTAATACTTCTTAAAAAAGTGGATTTACCACAGCCTGAAGGGCCTATGAGTGCTGTAACGGAATTTTTTTCAATATCAAGTGAAATCCCATTGACAGCTCGTTTTTCTCCATAGAATATTTCTAAATTATTTACCTTTAAGATATGTTCCTTTTGCAACTGGCTGTTAGACTGAACAGCTTGATTTTCGGTCGATTCTTCTTTAAATGCTGTAACCATCCTATCTCCCCGCCCCTTATTTTGATGCTGTTACCTTTTTATGAATCATACTTCCTATCCACCTAGCTAATAAGTTAAATATTAATACCGATATTACTAAAACAGCAGCTGAACCATTAGAAACCTCTTCCACATCTGGAATTAACCCTTGTGTATTTACAGACCAAATGTGAACCGCAAGCGTTTCTGCTGGACGAAATATATTCAACGGTGATTGAGGTGAAAATGGATTCCAGTTTGCGTAATCGAGTCTTGGTGTTGAAAGACCGGCTGTAAATAAT
Source organism: Bacillus sp. ISL-46 (assembly GCF_018613205.1). Classification (NCBI taxonomy): domain Bacteria; kingdom Bacillati; phylum Bacillota; class Bacilli; order Caryophanales; family Bacillaceae; genus Bacillus; species Bacillus sp. ISL-46. The sequence continues at coordinate 8,119 of NZ_JAGGQR010000096.1, read as the reverse complement.
AATGCAGCGGCTTCACCAAATACACGACCTGCAGCAAGAATCGCACCAGTTAATATCGTCGGAAAAGCACTTGGTAATAAAATAGTTTTTATCGTATGCCATTTGGTAATCCCTAAGGCAAGACTAGCCTCTTTCAAATCACTTGGGACGACACGGATCGCATCTTCACTCACCCTTACAATTACAGGCAGGTTAAAAACCGTTAAGGCTAAGGCTCCTCCTAAAATGGTGTAGCCCCAGCCTGTTAAATTAACGAACATTAATAAACCAAACATCCCAATGACTATGGATGGTAAAGAGGCTAGAACTTCTATACAAGAACGGACAATGTCTGTAATTTTCCCCGGCTTAGCATACTCAGCCATATATATTCCCCCGCCAATACCTAACGGAAGAGCAATTAACATCGTAATAAATAATATATAAAATGAATTGAACAATTGGTCACGAATTCCCCCGCCCGCACGTACATTGCTTGACGGAGAGGTTAAAAAGTCAAGCGAAATATGTTTAAATCCATTAATCAAAATATATGAAAATAAACCAACTAATATAGAAATGATTATGATTGCAATGGCTATAAATACTCCTGTGGCAATCCGATCTGCAGTTTTACTGTTCATCACATTTTCCTCCTTGACGAAAGGTAGCGAATGAGGAGAATAAACGCAAACGACATGATTAATAAAATTAAGCCCATTGACCAAAGAGTATTATTTTCTACACTACCGTAAGTTGTATGGCCCATGTTAAGAGTAATAATTGTCGTTAAGGTTGCTGATGCGTCTAATAAGCTTGTTGGTAAGTCTCTTACGTTACCGATGACCATTTGTACCGCAAGAGCTTCTCCAAATGCTCTTGCCATCCCAAGAACGATAGCAGTCAAGAGGGTAGGTAATGCAGCAGGTATTAAAACTTTTCTTATAGTTTGCCAGCGAGTAGCACCTAAGGCATACGAACCTTCACGAAGATTTTTAGGCAGTGAACTCATCGCATCGGTTGCAATTGTCGTTACTGTCGGCAAAATCATGATTGATAATACAATGGTACCTGAGAGCAAGCTAAAACCAAGTCCGCCCACATGTTCCCTGATAAATGGTACTAACACTGTAAGCCCGATGAAGCCATAAACTACAGATGGAATTCCGACCAAAAGCTCTATCACTGGCTGTAAAATTTTCCTTCCCCATGAGGGTGCAATTTCGGTCATAAAAATCGCTCCGCCAATACCTAATGGTGCTGCCACTATTGCTGCAAGAAAGGTTACCGCAAAGGAACCAAAAATAAACGGTAAAGCCCCATATTCGGGTTTCGCTTGATTTGTAGGATTCCAGTGGGTACTGGTTATGAACTCAATAAGACTTACACCATTTTTTATAAAAGATTGTAAACCCTTTGAACCAAGGAAAATAGTTATCGAGATGGTTGCTGAGATCATGATGACAGCACACAAGATAACGAGAATTTTCCCGCGCAATTCCCCATCGAGCCAATTTTTCTTAGACCTTAACAATCTGTCTTTTGCAGGAACTAACTTTTCCATAATGCACCAAACACCCCTAAAATACGTCATAATAGGGTAAATGCTTAATTGCATTTACCCTTTCATTATTCAACCTGTTTTTATAGGTTTTTTTGATTTCCTTTAGCATCGCGTTCAACTTTCATTTTTGTTACTGGTAGATATCCTTGTTCTTTTAATAGTGTATTTTGGATATCGTCAGACATTAAATAGTCAAGGAACGCTTTTGCAAGATCTGTTGCTTCACCTTTTGTATAAGAGTGTTGGTATGCCCAAACTGGGAATTTACCAGATTGCACATTTTCTTCAGTTGGTTCTACTCCATCGATTGCAAGTGGAGTCACAGATTCGTCAGTGAAGTATGAGAATGCAAGGTAACCCACTGCACCATCAGTTTCATTGATAATCTTTTTAACGGTGTTTGAAGAATCTTCCGTAATCCCTTCAGCAGGTGTTGCTCCATCAAGGGCGAACTTATTGAATACTGCACGTGTACCTGAAGAGTCCGGACGGTTTACAAGAACAATCTTTTGATCTGCTCCGCCAAGTTCTTTCCAGTTCGTAATTTTTCCAGTGAAAACTTTAATTAAATCTTCCTTTTTAATATCTTTAATACCAACTTTAGGGTTAACAGCTGCTGTCATACCAACAACAGCTACTTTATGGTCAACAAGCTGATCAGCTGGAATACCTTCTTTTTCTTCAGCGAATACGTCTGAGTTACCAATCTGCACAGATCCTTCGGCAACTTGTGATAAGCCTGTACCAGATCCACCAGCGTTTACTTGAACATCAACATTTGGATTTTCTGCCATAAACTCTTCAGCAGCAGCGGCAACTAATGGTTGCATTGCAGAGGAACCTGAAACGCTTAAGGTACCAGAAAGTTCAGTGGTCTTATTATCTTTATTAGCAGTTCCTTCATTTTTATCAGTAGAAGCTCCGCCACAAGCAGCTGCAAATACCATAAATGCGGCAAGAGTAAGTAATAGGCCGAATTTTTTTAAGATTTTCATTTGTTTAATTCCCCCTGTGAATTTTGGTTGGCTTGTTATTTGTTCTGCCTTACATGTCTAAGGATAATGTTTAACTGTTAACCGAGTTTTAATTAAATGTAAAGGTTTTGTAAAGATATGTTGAGTTTGTGTAAATCGACAAAATTCTCTAGATATAAATTGTCCTTAATACGTTAAATCAATACAGAGTAGAACTTAAAAATATAAAAAACACCTGCCTCAAATTGAGACAGGTGTTTCAGTAATATTAATGATCTGCTTGACTACTGTTTTGGGTTTATTCGTTATTTACTTCCTGTTGATCAGAGGTGGCATTTTTTTCTGTATCTTGACGTTCTTTCTTTAAGTCAAAGTACGCATCCAAGACTCTTCGGCCGATTAAATTATTGATGCTTGGACCGCTATTCCCTTGATATGCCCACGGTACGACAACAGCCATTGCCACCTCTGGATTATTAGACGGTGCAAAACTTACGAGACTTAGGTTCATTACTTCTGTCCCACGCTTGGACTTATCAGAACCGTCATAAAATGCCTGTGCTGTCCCCGTCTTACCTGCAGGGTGATAATCTGCGCTCTTAAAGTAACTTACAGCTGTACCGTCACCCACCTGCATGACCATCCGAAAACCTTCTTGAACCCGTTTAATCCAAGATTGCTTCATATCTAAACGATTTAATACTTTCGGCTGAATTTCCTCAACAATAGGACCCAATTCATTATTTTCCATTTCCGGTTCGCGAATTTCCTTAACCAGATGCGGCTGGATACGATTCCCACCATTTGCGATTGTGGAGACGTACTGCGCGAGTTGGATTGGTGTATACGTATCATACTGACCAATCGAAAGGAAAAGAAGTAAACCAGGAGTCCTTTCAGGACCTGGAAAGCCGCTCATTTCATTAGGTAAGTCAATCCCTGTACGCGTACCTAAACCAAACTGACTAAATGACTGCCGCATCGTATCAAAGGCTGAATAATCTAATGGTAGAGGTTGATTTGGTCTATACTGGCCACCAGCCATCGCAATAACAGTTTTCCACATATATACGTTGGAGGAGACCTGTAGTGCCCTTAAATCATTTATCCTGCCAAATGTCCTCCATGATGACATGACAGGTGAGCTAGCTATTCTCAAAGGCTCATCTAGTTGTGTAGAGCCTGGTTGTATTGCCCCAGTTTTATAACCAGTTAATATCGTTGCCCCTTTAACTGCTGAACCAACGTTATAAGAAGTGGTAATATTTCCTCCTGCGAAGTCTTTCATGACTGTTTTTCCTTTGTTATCTTTACCAATTTGTTTTCCAGCCAGTGATAGGACTTCACCGGTATGTGGATCCATCAGAACGACGAAGGCTCGATCTAGAAGGGAGGTATTTGGTTTTTGCTTTGCACTCCACATTTCTTCTTCGATGATATCTTCTACCTTCTTCTGAAGATCCATATCAATGGTTAAAACAAGATCCTTACCCCTTTTTCCTTCCGAAACTACTTCAGTTGAAAGTATTTTACCGGACTTGTCCGTTACATTTTTCACTTTTGCCTTTTGACCATGTAATACATCTTCATATTTTAATTCAAGATAACTTTTTCCAACTCGGTCATTACGGCTGTAGTCACGGGCCATATACTTTTCTAATTGCTCCTTGGGAATCCCTGCTTCGGAGGAAGTTACATCTCCTAATATGGATTTTAATGTATCACCGAAAACGTACTTTCGTTCCCAATCAGTTGTTGTATCAACACCAGGTAAGTTTTCTAAGTTTTCACTAACAATCGCAAATTCTTCAGGTGTAACATCTTTATTTTTAACAATTTGCGGCGTCAAGGCATAACCACTATTAAAGTCCCTATAGACAGCAAGGGTTTCAAGATCTTCTCCAATAATACTGTTTACTTCATCCTCAGTTATTCGATCGATCTGAAGTTTATAAATTTGCTTATCATCCAATTTTTTTTGTTCATATAAAGCCCATTCTTTTTTCGTAACTTTTGCTTTTGCTTCTTTAGGATGTTTTAAAATCCAATAATCCTTTTTATCACGAACAGGAACTTTCGATGTATCTTTGTTAATGATTTTTGCTAATTTTGCCGCGCTCTCCAACATTTCCTTTTGGGTGGTTTGTTGATATTTTGTGTAAGTAATCGCGTTCAGGGGTGTATTATCAACAATGATTTTACCATTGCGGTCGAACATTTTCCCCCTTGGTACAGGGTTATTAACGGTAATATCTTCAGTCCGTTCAATTTCACGTTTAAAATCATCACCAAATACGATTTGCAATTCACCAAGTCTAAGGATAAGGATAGAAAATAGCAAAAACACGACAAAGAATAACATGTTTAAACGAAAGGGCACATGTTCCTTCTTTTTTTTCTTTTTATTATTCAAGGTATATAAACACTTCCTTTTTTCACGGCTTAAAGTCACTTTCTCTATTTTAAAGGATAATTCCGCTTTTATCTATGAAAAACCCTTACCATTTTCAGCATAAAAGCCTCAGTGAAAAATGAAAAATGCGGTGAGTAAATAAAATACTCATCGCATTACGTTGCTGGTAAATGTACTCTTTTAATAAAAAGATAGATGCATGTGTGCCCTGCACCCAAAGCAAGAAGTAGGATTGGTATACTGATTTCTGCATTAAACCAAGTGATAGCAGCTAGAAAGGATAATATGGAAACAATCCTTCCCAAATTCAAGAATATTTCCCGAACTACAATGTACTCAATCCTCATTTCTGCCGCTTTCCAACCTGTTCCAATCACATCATATGTAGTGGACATATATGGGACGAGCAAAAGCGGATAGGCAATTGCAATCATCCCGCCATAGATTAACAATTTGACAAAATTCACGTCCCAAACAATTAACAGGACAGACGCATATAGGATAAGTCCACCAATAAGAATCGCTTTTTTTCGAAACTTTTGTTTAATTAACCTAGACGCAAGATAATACGCTATAAATGATATTCCTGAATTAAGGAGACCAAATGTTCCTAAAGACAGTTCACTTCCTGTCGAAATATAAACAAGCACTGATATGACAAATGCAAAGGTCCCTTCCCTCAGTCCCTGGAAAAAGTGAGCGTTTGTAATCAAACGCCAATTTTCATTTTGTTTTCTTTCATTAAGAATCTGTTTAAAACAATAGCTTCCTGCCGATGGTCGTGGTTTCAATGAAAAACTCATAAAAACCGCAAGTGCAAATAAAGCTAGCGACATCCCAAAAACAATGGTATATCCAGTGAATTTGTCAAATCTAGTTATGATGATTCCAGCAGCGATTGGTCCAATCATTCCACCCGCAGACGATAATATCCCTAAAAAACCATTAAAAAAATCTCTCGTATCTGGTTCGGTGATTTCAAATGTTAACACATTATAAGCAAGCCAATAAAACCCATAACCTACTCCTAACAGACTCCCTAATAAAAGTAAATAAGTAGAAGCCTTTGTGCCAGCGATTAAAACCATTACATAAAATAACGCTAAAAAAATCACACCGATTCTAAGCACGATTACTCTGTCAATTTTCTTGGCCCATCGGCCAGCTAAAATGAAGGTGAGCAGTTGTAAAACAACAATCGATAAATTAAAAAGGGCGATATCTGAATACTTACCCGTTTGTTTCCATAGATAAATATTTACAAACGTATTGGATAAAGCAACACTTAATGAATATAACCCACCAATAATCAGCAAAAGTGATAAATCTTTTGTTAGTTTTACATCACCTAGAATCTTAAATTTTTTTGCCATAAAAAACTCCCCTTTATCTTATGGGTAGTCTTTAACAAGCAAGTTTTTCTTATTCACTTATTCAAATCCAAAAAAAAGAAGACAGCCTAAGCTGCCTTCTTACCATTGCTATTATTTTGCTTGGCTGTAACGTTTTGAAACTTCATCCCAATTTACTACATTCCAGAAAGAGGAAATATAATCCGGGCGTTTGTTTTGATATTTCAAGTAGTAAGCATGCTCCCATACATCAAGACCAAGAATTGGAGTTTTACCTTCCATTAATGGAGAGTCTTGGTTAGGCGTACTTGAAACTTCTAATTCTCCGCCAGACACAGATAGCCATGCCCAACCAGATCCGAAACGAGTAGTTGCTGCTTTAGCAAACTCTTCTTTGAAGCTTTCGAAACTGCCAAATTTGCTGCTGATTGCGTCAGCTAATTCACCAGTAGGTGCACCGCCGCCATTTGGAGAAAGGATTTGCCAGAATAATGAATGGTTAGCATGACCGCCGCCATTGTTACGAACTGCTGTACGAGCAGCTTCTGGAACCGCATCCAAATTAGCAATAACTTCTTCAACTGATTTAGAAAGTAATTCTTCATTACCAGCTAAAGCGTTATTTAGATTGGTTACATATGTGTTGTGATGTCTAGTGTGGTGAATGTTCATTGTTTCTTTGTCAATATGTGGTTCAAGTGCGTTTTCTGCATACGGTAATTGTGGTAATTCAAATGCCATGATTATTCCTCCTATGTATATGGTGATTTTTTCAGCCTTAGAATTTAGAATATTTCTAAAGCTTTCCTTTTTAAGATACCAAAGTCAGTGCTCAGTTTCAAATATAATGCTTAGGCTCTTAACATAAATACCATACCCGTAATGAAGAATTTTATTCTAAATTTCACTAAAACGTAATCCACTATCCTTCCTAATAATTATTCGAAAAATTGTCACCTTTCATCCAAAGGGCAATCTGTCAACGATTTTTGTCATATCCGACTTTTGTCACTACCAATTCATGTAAAGGCTCCATTGACACCTTGTTAATAATTTATTTTAATCAAAGTGAAGGGTGCTAAGGAGTGATTTACTATGCAGAAAAGTAGTTATTCTATATACAATTTACTAGTTTACTTTTACGAAAAAAAAGAACCAATTCAAAAGATTAAAGCCGGTTCCGTTCTTTTTCAAGAGAAGGACCCTGCCCAGTATGTTTTCTTATTGCTTAAAGGAAGTATTTCACTTGGAAGAGTTCATTTACGCGGCAAGGATTTTATCTTAAAAATCTTAAATGGCCAGGAATTAATTGTAGAGTATCAACTTTTCAAACCATTTCCTCATTATCAATTTTACGCAAAAACGATGACAGATTGTGAAATGATCTTTATCAAGAAGGAACAATTTGAAGAATTTATTAAAAATGATCCAGAAGCAATGAGCGCTCTTGTTGCATGGCTAAGTACAGGTTATTTAAAGGCACAAATGAAATGCCAAGACCTAATTATGAATGGGAAAAAAGGGGGTTTATATTCAATTCTCATCCGCTTATCTAATACTTATGGAATTAAGACAGAAGATGGAATTCTTATTGATCTGCCCTTAACACATCAGGAGTTAGCTAATTTAACCTATGGGACGCGTGAAGTTATTCAACGCGCCTTAAAAGATCTTCGCGAGAAAGAGATCATTACCTACGATAATCAAAAGTTTACCATAAAAAAACTCAACTATTTAAAAGAAGAAGTTGACTGTCAAAATTGTTCCTTTGAAATTTGCGGATTAAATTAATCAACCAAAAGCCACCCGAAAGGTGGCTTCAGACTGTCGACAAATC
>NZ_JAGGQR010000095.1:0-11594 GCF_018613205.1 Bacillus sp. ISL-46 | reverse complement strand
TTTACAACGGGTACAGTTTAGTTATCGGAATGCTTTTCTTTACTACAATTATAGGGGTTCCATTTGTTTTGAGTGCCAAAAAAATAAGTCTGAATAAGACACTTACCCGAATAACCGGCTGTATTAGTATAGTGTTTGGGATATATTACATGTACAACTTAGGGGTAACTGAAGGATTGTATAAGCTTTGGCTACAATAGTTTGCATGGGAAGAGAGATGGATTTTCCATCTCTCTTTTTCCACTCACCTTCTCCTAGGAACAAAGAATAGGTTGCCGCAGCAACCTCATATTTTGAAATCTGAACTTTGACTGGAATCGGGAAAGCAACGGTTGAGGGTCTTACCGATAATGGGGCTAAGGCTGTGATTTTCGATATTGACGAAGATCGAACGAAAAAAACCGATGCTAAAATTGACTGTGAGTGGCATTACTGTGGTGTTTCTAACTTTAAATTAGTGAAGGAGGAAATTATAGAGGTAGAGACAAACACGGACAATTGGATGTACTCTTCATCAAATACGGAACCAATGGCCGTATTTCGCCTATTGAGTATTTATCCGTGACCGATTGGAACACCACGATTGATAACAATTTAAAAAGTACGTTCCAATGCTTAAATAGCATTCCTTATATAAAGGAAAAAGGTGGTAGCGTGATTATCAACAGCAGCTTTAATGGAAACCGTACTTTCTCAAATATTGGTTTTTTCTGCTTATAGTGTGAGCAAAGCTTTCGGGAAAATGGCAGCATCAGTATGGATCCGTGTGAATATCGTGTTTCCTGGTACGAACGATCCCTTTCACCCTTTTAATATAATTTAATTCATGTGCTATACCTTCATTTTTCAAATACGCAGGTGCAGTCCGTCAACATATTATACATACCAAATTTGTTCAAGATACCCCCATTTTCTTTAAGTTCCTCCTCCGTACATTTCAATAATATCTGGAACGAATCCAATTTCATTTGATAATAAGTTGTTTTCTTTGTTTTTGATCCATCTTGGAAAAAAGCTAGCATATGGACTGACATTTTTTCTGGGTTGCTTCTTCTGTTGCCGTATAAGGATTTGCTGTGACGCGTAATTTATTATTTTTTTCCATTTCTTGCACCAAGAACTTCTGTGCCCATTGGTTTAGCAAATTCAGATATTCAAATGCTTCTGGGCATACACAGGCTAAACCTGTGTATACCCATCCTGCATCGTTTAAATATTACTATTACAATCAAGATACACCAAAGCCACAAGTTATTGTTCCTTCCGCCAGCAGTTAATCCTTCAAAATAAAGGATATTCAACTTTAGTAACAGGGGTGATAATGGAATGTGGTCTTTACTTGGAGGTGCCGTAGAACGGGGAGAAACAGTGGAGGTTGTGTATTTGTTGTTTATTTGAGTTAATTGTCAGATAAATTGAAGCGAGTCATGAATCAAAATAGTAAGGGAATTGTTCATCTATTGCTCCTTTCTTCCATATAAAGCAAGAAGCCTTCCATTCGGAAGACCTCCGCTATATATATATTAGTATCCCAATGCTTATTTAGTAAGATTTAAGACTGTCACTTTTACACGAGTCATAGATTCAAGACCTTTGCGAACACCTTGTGCTCCCATCCCCGACCCTTTTACCCCAATAAACGGAAAATGGTCTGGTCCCCGTTCTGTACGTCCGTTTATTTGGACAGATCCTACCTCAATCTGATTTGCAATCGCAAATGCTCTATTAATATCTTTTGTAAAGATACTTGCTTGCAAACCAAATTCGGATTCATTTGCAATTCTAATTGCTTCTTCATCAGAGGACACGCGGATAATAGGTAATACTGGTCCAAACGGTTCTTCCCAAGCTACACCCATATTATCTGTTACATGATCTAAAAGAGTAGGATATATTAAATTATGTTCCTGCTTGTTTCCTGTCACAAGTGTTGCCCCTTTTTCAAGAGCATCTTCAATTAAACCTTGAACAAAGTCAGCTGATCCGGTATCAATTAATGGCACAACTGTACATCCCTCCTCCGGGGAACCTACAGATAATTTTTCTACTTCTTCTTTTAAAATATTAACAAGTTCATTCGCTACACTTTCATTTACCAGAACACGCTTTATTGCTGTGCAACGCTGACCAGAATAAGAGAATGCCCCACTAATAATCTGTTTGGCTGCTTCCTGCAAATCTGCATCCTCACATACAATACCAGGATCTTTGCCTCCTAATTCTAGTACAAGTGGAATCATTGCTGCTTTTTTTGCTAACTGAGTACCTGTATTTGTACCGCCTGTAAAGGAAATCATATTAATTCCTTTATGTTCCACTAGATAGTCACCAATAACAGACCCCCGACCTGTTACTATATTAACAAGACCTTTTGGAAGTCCTGCCTTGTGAAGTGCCTCTATCATTTTAATACCACTAATTGCTCCTTGGGTAGCAGGTTTAAAGATGACAGCATTTCCTGAAATAAGTGCTGGTGCCAGTTTGGCAGCAGCTAAGTTTACTGGGTAGTTAAACGGTGGAATAGCGAGCACTACACCTAATGGAACGCGTTCAATAATCGCAACTTTTGATTTAGAACCTCCCGGAAAACTGTCCCCCTTCATGCTTTCACCATGCATATGAAGTGCTTCCTCAACTGTGTAACGAATTAGGTCTGCAGTACGTGCGACTTCATTTTTCGCATCTTTCAGACTTTTACCGACCTCTTTCATGATAACCTCAGCAATATTATCTTGCATGCTCAGCAATTCATTTGCCCATTTATATAAATATATCGCACGCTCTTGCAAGGAAACCTCCTTCCAAGGTTTTTGTGCCTCCTGTGCGAAAGAAATAGCTTCATCTATCTCCTCCCTTGTAATAGCCTGTACTCTCCCTATTACATTAGGAGAATAAGGTGAATAAATATCAATCGTTTGTTCAGACCTACTTTCTTTCCATTCCCCATTTATATAGAACTTATGAGCTGTTAAATTCATTGAAGTTGATAATACAGATGCCACAAGTATCCCTCCTTAGATAAATTAAATATATTTTAAATCTATTAAATTTTCAGTTATTTATTTACAGAAGAGTTGAATCTTTAAGCAAATCTTTCTCTAACCCTATTCACTTATTACCTAATTAGATAGAAACCCGTCCTCGGAAATGTCTCCAAGCGTCCCAAGAATGGACAAATGTTTTACCTTGTTCCTTGACTAACCCCCGTCGAAAGTGTTCCATTCTACCTCTTGATGGTAATCCTACAATTAAACTAGCACATCTTTCGGTTCTAGAAAGGTGGCTTTTATAAAGCTTTCTACTTCCTCAGCTGTCTCCATATTTAATATTTGTTCGACTCTTTCATTTATTTCTGCTTTTGACAAACGAAGAATGTTGCTTCTTGCCTGTAAAATGGAAGTAGCACTCATACTAAATTCATCTAAGCCAAGTCCAAGTAAAATCGGTATTGCTACTTCATCTCCTGCCATTTCCCCACACATACCTACCCATTTTCCTTCTTTATTAGCCGCATCAATGACACTTTTTATTAAGCGAAGAATAGCTGGATGATACGGCTGGTAAAGATAAGAAACACGTTCGTTCATACGGTCAGCCGCTAATGTGTACTGAATTAAATCATTTGTTCCGATTGAGAAGAAATCGACTTCTTTGGCAAAAAGATCTGCTATAACTGCAGAAGACGGAATTTCCACCATCATCCCTACTTCAATGCTATTAGAAACAGAAACACCTTCAGTTTGAAGTCTCTCTTTTTCTTCTGTTAAAATATTTTTTGCTTGCCGAAACTCATCCAGAGTTGCAATCATGGGGAACATGATTTTTAAATTTCCATACACACTAGCACGTAATAGTGCACGAAGCTGTGTGCGAAACATATTTTGCATTTCCAAGCATAAGCGGATTGCACGGAATCCCAAGAATGGATTCATTTCTTTTGGAAGGTCTAAGTATGGAAGTTCCTTGTCACCGCCAATATCAAGTGTACGAACAACAACTGGCTTTCCTTCCATACGTTCTAGTACTGTTCTATATGCATCAAATTGTTCTTCTTCGGTTGGAAGTGCGTCACGTCCCATGTATAAAAATTCGGTACGGTATAACCCGACAGCTTCACCGCCATTTTCAAGTACACCTTTCATATCATCAGGGGACCCGATATTTGCTGCCAATTCTACTTGATAACCATCAGCCGATACTGTCTTTTCATCGACAAGCTTGGCCCACTCCGCTTTTTGCGCTTCGTAAGCAGTTTTTTTAATTTCATATTGTTTCACGATATCTTCTGTCGGATTGGCAATAATTTTTCCATCTAAACCATCTATAATCACTAACGTACCATTTTCGATGTCAGCCGTAACCGTTTGAGTTCCAACAACCGCAGGAATTTCCAGCGAACGGGCCATAATCGCTGAATGCGAGGTACGACCGCCGATATCAGTTGTAAAACCTTTTACATATCGACGATTTAACTGAGCAGTGTCAGAGGGGGTCAAGTCTTCTGCGATAATCACTACTTCTTCTGAAATCGTACTTGGATTGGCAATGGTTACTCCTAAGAGGTGAGCAAGTACACGCTTTGTCACATCACGGATATCGGCTGCGCGTTCCTTCATGTATTCATTTTCTATAGACTCAAACATTGATACGAACATTGTTGCCACTTCGTTTAAAGCAAATTCAGCATTTAACCGTTCAGCTGTAATTTTATCTTTGATAGGATTAATAAGTTCTGGATCATTTAGTACAAGGAGATGAGCAGCGAAAATGTCTGCTTTATCTTCCCCAAGTTCCTTACGAGCATGCTCTTTGATGACCTTCATCTCTAATTCAGATTGTGCAACAGCCTCTTCAAAGCGAAATATTTCTGCATTCGTATCCGTTACTGATGATCTTTCTACTCTGAGCTCAGGATTCTCCAATCGGAAAGCCTTGGCGATGGAAATTCCTGGGGAAGCTGCAATTCCTTTAACTATTGTAGACATTATTTTACTAATCCCTCACTTTTATACTTTTTTAATGTTCCTTTTGGGTTACATCCCATCTTCTGCATTGCAAAAATATATTTCAGATCAATCTATTTTCCTTGTTAGCCTTAGCTGGCAAGCCCATCCCTTTCCATTACTTCCAAGTGAAATGTCATTTGAATCATTGAGGGCGATTAAACGTCTAAAGCCTAAATGGGCAGAAAGCGATGAATCCTCTGCAGAAACACCCTTCATTAAGTCCCCATCCCCACAAATGACATTTGTATGAAGATCAATTGTTCAATGGATATTTCTATAGTTAGATTTATTTCTCATTCCTCCTTTAAAAATAAAGGGACGATATTATGATCTCGTCCCAGATTTTTTTCAATACTTAATCCAATAAAGACTTTGCCGTAAGCTCGTCGGTAATTAATACATGTACTAATTTTCCTTCCAAAGCGGCTTTTATCGCCTGGACTTTTTCTAATCCACAGGCAACTCCTACAACAAGGGGAATTTCTTTTAATTGCTCTAATTTCAATGAAATCACTTGTTCATTCCAAGAATTAGATGAGGTGTCTCCATTCTTGTTAATGAAGTTATAACAAATATCGCCAACCACGTCTGTCTGGTTAAAATACTCTTGAGTCTCCTGACCAAGGTACGATTTCACCATGGTTGAGTGCTCAGGAGTTCCGCCAATCCCCACAATCGCTATGTTCGCTTTGGATGCTAAATCAAATATGTCTTGGATGGAGGATTGGCGCATAAAGATCTGTTTCGCCTCATTAGAATCAACCATTACCGGTGCATGGAGGAGCTTGTATTTTGCTTGCAGGTTCCCTGCAAGCTTTGCAACAAGAGCATTTGCATGGATATCCACTCGCTCATTTCCCATTCCTCCAACTAAAGGAACAAAGGTAACTGATGGAAATTGCTGATGGGTAGACAAAGCCTCAGCTACCTCATGCAAGGTTGTCCCAGAGGAAACTCCAATCGTTTGGCCATCCCGAATGACTCGTAAGAGATATTTACTTGCCGCCGCTCCCAAACGATTCTTGGATGACTCATTTCCATGGTTCGGTATACACACAACTTCACGTAACCCATAGAGACGTTCTATTTTTCCTTCTAACTGCCGGTATGGGTGAATGGTTTCATCATGGATAATGACTTCAACAATCCCCAGCTCTTTTGCTTTGGCAAGATATTTTGAAATGAGCGAGCGGCTTACACCAATATCATCGGCAATCTTAGATTGAGTGGCTCCCTCTTCGTAATACATTTGAGCAATTTTAACAAGTAATCTTCTATCCTCAAAAGACAAGTCTATCAACCCCCTTTACTTTTTCTATTTATCGGAGGTTCAGTTCTCCTACTACTTAAATTCAATCACACTGCCATTTTTATATTTCGGAAGGACATGTGGTGAAACAAATACAGCGCCTGGAAGAACATGATCCTCCGGTTCCGAGAAGTAGATAGAAATATGGCCAAGTTCTCTTAAATTATTATTAGCCGCAGATCCTACTGCCGTAATCTTATATTGTTGATCATCCACTTGGAAAACTCCGCCTTCTATAATGGATTCTTCGGAATTGTCTATTACACTTTCATGAATGATTGATACTTCCTTTAGTTCTTGCGGCGCTTGAGGTCCAAACAAGATATTAACTTTTTCGTCCTCAAATGCTAAAGCTAAAGCTCCAACTTCTTTTACAACACTTTTATACATACTGAATTCCTCCAATAATCTTTTTACGTTTTTTAAATTTTGATTTTAAAACATTCCAATACTTGCAACATAAGCAATAACTACCGCTAAAACCCCGGTAATTAAACGGCTGTATAATACTGCCGGCACACCGTATTGTACGGTTTCCGGTTTAGCCTCTCCTAGAGATAATCCGACTGGTATGAAATCGGCACCAACTTGCCCGTTAATTGCGAATAATGCAGGTAAGGCAAACTGTGGAGGAATATTCCCCGCAGCGATTTGCGTACCAATCAGCACCCCGACTACCTGTGAGATAACGGCACCCGGACCAAGGACCGGTGATAAAAAAGGCAGTGTACAAACAATGACAATAACGATAAGTCCCCATAAAGAACTTGCCAGCGGTGATAGAGAATGAGCGATTAAATTACCAATCCCTGTATAATTAATGATTCCAATTAGCATACTAACAAATGCCATAAAAGGAATGATATTTTTTATCAACATGTCAATCGAATCGCGTCCTGCTTGATAAAAGATTCCCGTTACTTTTCCGATTCCTCTCGAGAATCGCATTAAGAAGTTTCCATTATTATCGAGTTTTTCTTTCTTTAATTGTTCATAATTCTTTTTGAAGCTTTCCTTATCTTTAGTATCAAACTTTGCCTCATTGTCATCTTCCTGACTGGCTACTGCTGCTGCGGATTCAACCATTCCTTCTGCCAAGGCGATTGATTTTTCCGTAACGCCTGAAACAAAAATATCTTCTGTAATATGCTTGGCAAGCGGACCTGAAGGAGAAGACGGGAGAATATCAACGGTTGGAATTCGCTTCATTGGATAAAGACCAATCCTAGCTGTTCCTCCACAGTCAATAACGACACACATCATTTCATCTTCCGGAACAGAGTTTCTAAAGCCGTCTACTGCTTCTGTACCTGACATTTCAGCTATTTTTCTGGCAACAGGGTGAATTCCACCGCCTGTAATTGATACAACCTTTACTTTTTTTCCTTTTGGCTCAATTAGGAGACCTTTTCCCCAGCCGCCTGAACCTTTGTTTACAAATAAAGCTCTTTTTCCCATTATGATCCCCCTATCATGAATTCGCTTCCATCTTTCTCGCTAAAAACTTAGTAATCTGTTCGGTAATAATACCACGTATAAGCATAATGACAATTCCGACTAAGAAATAACGAACGGCTAGTTCGGATGTTGCATAACCTGCTTGTTTTAAGCCATTGGCAATTCCTAAATAAACAAACAGCTCACCTGCGTTTGCATAAGGGAAAAGTGCAGTTACTGGATGTAAGAAGGAAACTAAAGAATCATAAAATGCCGGCTTTTGTTTGTCTGGTACGAAACGTCCAAATGTATAAGCCATAGGGTTTGTCAATAATAAAATAGATAAAATAGGCATTAAAGTATACCTTAGTAGCATGTATTTTGCAGTAAATTGAATCGCATTGTTGATTCTTTCTTCCCCTACAAACTTAATCACAGCATACGTAAAGGTAAGTAAGACAACCAAAGTGGGTACAATACCAGTTATTAAACTCATGAATTGTTTTCCACCTGCTTCAAACATTCCGATAAAGTGTGTCCCAAACCATTGAATCCATTCCATTGGTGTGAACGCTCCTCTCCATTAACTCGTTGTAATATTTTTCTTAGCTATTGATAGTAAAGCATTTTCCGCAGCCTTCGAAAGAGCCGCACTAACAGCAGGTACTTTATGCCGCTTGCCTGCTTTTAATTGATCTTCTTGTACCTCGCTTAATAAAGTCCCAACATGTTTACCTTTATTTTTACTTACTTCCTTAAACTTCGATAGGACTGAAAAGCCATTAACCACAAAACACTCTTGAATCATGTAGCTATTGTTGACAATTAGCATCGCGATTGCCCCAGGCCTAAATTTCCTTTTCTCCATACTAGAGAACAAGTAATATCCTTCTGTTTCTTTGTAACGACTTACAATCTTTTCCATGTTTTTCCGGTAATAACGTACTTGGATAAAGGTTAAGACATATTGGACAATTAATAAACTGCAAAGAATAATGGTAATTTTCATAAAATTGAGTTCACTCCTCTTGTAAGTAGCCGTTTAGGTTTAAAAAAGGCTGCAAAGCTAGCTCTTCAAGAATCAGGCTTTGCAGCTACATGCATACTTACCCTTTATTTGAGTGATTAGAATCTCAAACAGTTACTGATTCTTGAAGTATTTTTGAATCTACTACTGAAGTGGCAGGAAATAAAGTATCTTGTAGTGATCTTAATTTCCAAACGGTGGTGTTAACATCTAACTCGACATCATCCGTAGTTAAGAATTGACCTTGTTTGATATCTTTTTTAGCTATAACTTTTCCACTAATTAATCCAATTGGAATATGTGCGTTTCTCTTCATTTCTTGATGAGTTTCAACAACCCCACGTACGGAATATCCACCGATGCCATCAAGTGATTCTCCTGCTTTGATATCACGTTTTGCAACTGCTACTGTATCAGCGATTGGTCCACCTAGAGGTTGAATAGAACCTTCGTTTTGTAATATTGCTTTTGCAATCGTAATTGGTGTCTCTAAACTTGCTAAATGGAATGGACGATACAAGATGTGGTGATCTCTTTCACCCTTTTTCATCAAATAACTTAATTCATGGGCTACGCCTTCATTTTGGCCTTTCACAATTACAAACACCCCAGGGGCAAGACCATCAACATATTCTACTACACCAAATTTATTCAATACTCCGCCATTTTCTTTTAAATCTAAATCTTTTAGAACAGAATCAAGGTCTCCGGAAATTCCATGCATTCCAACAACATCTGGTACGAAACCAATAGCATTTGATAATAAGTTCATTTCTGCCATAGTTTTTGTTCCATCTTGGAAAGCGGCTAGCATATGCGCGGCCATTTTATTTCGTTTCGCCTCTTCCGCTGCTGTATCAGGATTGGCTGTGATACGTAATTTATTATTTTTTCCTTTACCTGCAACAAGTACTTCCATTCCCATTGTTTTTGCAAATTCGAATAATTCTAGGGTTGCGGCTGGCTCATCACCTGCTGAACCTGTGTAAACCAATCCTGCATTTTTAAATAACTGATGCATGATTGAACCAATGGTAATGTCCACTTCAACGTTTAGTAGAACAAGATGTTTTTTTGATCTTAGTGTTTCTAGTGAAATGTTAGCTCCTACTTCTGGAACACCTGTAGCATCAACAATTACTTCTACGTTAGAAGACTGAATCACTTTACGGAAATCATTGGATACTAAGATTTGTTCCTTTTTTACAGAATGCTGGTTATAGTAATCTGCAGCCCTTTGTGCAGCGTCAATATTAATATCACTAATACCGGTAACACTCATCCCTGGAATAGTCGAAATTTGAGCAATCATTCCAAATCCCATTTGGCCTGCACCGATAACTCCTACTCTAATTGGCTGATTAGCTTTTTCTCTTTCTAAAAGCTGTGTGTAAATTGACATTTGCTTCATCTCCCTATTTTTTTGAATGTTAAATCTTTTAATCGTTTTCATAACAAACTATAATATTACTAACATTTGTTATTAAATTTATCATTTTATAAAAAATAATAACAATTATATTATAGTGTGGAAAAAGATTTAAATTAGTATCATTTGATAATGTGATTATCATTTGTTACAAGTTTATTATAAAATGGTTTGAAAAGGCTGTCAATAAAAATCAGGAAAAAAATTTATTTGAAGGAGGTCATTATATGAATCGAACTGATTATTATTACGATGCAAACGCCCCCATGGCGAAAAGCATTGTGCCCGCAGTCTCTGCTATAATCAATTCTGCTTCAGCCCGGGTTGATAATGGTATGTGGTCTTTACCCGGCGGAGGGATGGAACCGGGAGAAACAGTGGAAGATGCGATAAAAAGAGAGGTAATAGAGGAAACAGGATTCGCAGTGGCAGTAAAGAAGTTAATTGGAATCTATAGCGATCCCAATCATGTAATAAAGTATGCAGATGGAGAAGTAAGACAGCAATTTTCTATTTGTTTTTTATGTGAGGTTTTAGATGGATCAATCAAAACCAGTCATGAATCAAAAAGGGTAGCATTTGTTCCATTACGTGATTTGGATACTATTCATATTCATGAATCGCAAATAATCCGAATTCAGGATGCTCTTAGCGAATCAGCCCTTTTTAAGATAGAAGGTTTTAAGCATCTGTCATAAAAAAGTCTTGGTAAATATCATTTTGACTACATAAAAAACCACTTCCTAATTTCACTAGGATAGACTAACCTAAGAAAATGAGACACGATAAAACACCTTCGAAATGGTACAGTGAAATTATGTACTAAAATCGGAGGTGTTTTTGCATGGGCAAAAACGTATATTCAAGCGAAACAAAATGGTCTTGTAGTGAAAGATAAGATGGCAGGAGAATTAACTAATCAAGAGATTATGGAGAAGCACGGAATTAAGAATGTCTCCCAAAAAAAGACATGGATGAAATAGTACAGGGAGAACGAAATACATCGTTTTGATCAACCGATTGGTAAACAGTATTTATATGGACTGGGACCAGATAATGTAAGTGAAGAGGAAAAGAAAGAACGTAAATATACTCATCTAAAACAGGAGAATGAAATTCTAAAAAAGTATTTGGAGATGGTAAAGGAGTTGAGAAACAAGTAGTTCTGAAGATCGTTGAAAAGTTCCGTAAGAAATACACGGTTACGGCGATTTTATCTGCCTTATCCGTGCCGCGCGCTACCTACTATCGGTGGGCAAATGCGGGGAAGGACATTTTGACGAAAGAGGAAGAAATCATCATTACTTTATGTAAGGAAACAAAATACCGGAACGGACATCGTAAAATAAAGGCTATATTATATCGTAATTATCAAATCAAATTGAA
>NZ_JAGGQR010000094.1:12563-16390 GCF_018613205.1 Bacillus sp. ISL-46 | reverse complement strand
TGTTATCCCAGTCTTACAGGCAGGTTGCCCACGTGTTACTCACCCGTCCGCCGCTAACCAACAGGAGCAAGCTCCTATTGATTCGCTCGACTTGCATGTATTAGGCACGCCGCCAGCGTTCGTCCTGAGCCAGGATCAAACTCTCCAAGAAAGTTGATTAGCTCATTTTGTTACGTTGGCTCATGTTCTCTATATTAATAGAAGAAACACGATTTTTTTATTGTTTGTTGACGTTTTTGTTTGTTTAGTTTTCAAAGAACAATCTCACCTATTTAAAAAGCGACAAAAAATATTATATCATACATTTTTAACAACATCAACTAAAAATTACTTACTTTTAAATATTTCAACCTTCAATTGATATGTTTTTTTGAGGCAACTTTTAAATGATAACATTTCTGATGCTCCAGTGCAACATATTTTTACTGAATAATATTTCACTTGGATTGTTAATTTAAAAACTCAGCCTCAAATGGAATATTTCTTAAATAATACCACAACTGCATAATAAAAATCTCAACACTTCCATTTTATTTCCTTCTATATTTCTGTTTTCGTTTTTGACAAAAAAATTACCATTATTAACATAGTGGCATGTCTAATTAATAGGTCATCTTAGTATGAGGATCGAATTCTTTTAATTGAGAAGTTGCATCAGTATGTTCAAAATATGGATAGAAGATACAAGGCGACTTTCTAATTAATCTATTCGGGCGTTCCGGATCTTCTATCACTATAAATTGTGCTTCAAATCCGTTGATGTTTTCAACTGATTTACCGATAACTTGAACAATATAACCCGGTTCATATTTATGGGTTTTCTCTAATCTCAACAACTTCCCTATTTCAATTTCATCATAAGTCATCATGTTTACTTCCCCCTTCGTGACTATTATATTACTTTACGCAAAGCCTTAGCATAAACACGCTCCTGGAAATTATTAATATTAATGTCATCTACAATAGATTCGGCCATGCAATTGCAATTTGTTAATTTATTTAAATTTCGCTACAAAATTGACATAATGCTCATAAAAAAACTCCCTATTAGGAAGTTATAACAAAGTTTTATATATAAGATACTTTTCCTACATTATTTTTATTTAGATTTGTTCTCAATTAAGGCTTCTTTATTTAACTCCTTCCGCTGTGTCCGAATAATCATAGGACCGGTTTTTTTATCGTTTTTGATGTTTTGCAAATACTTTACCAGATAACTTTCCGAGATTCGTTCCGGTACATACCCTAAACGGGTCCGAATGATATTTTCCACAACAAATGCCTTTTTCGTGAAATATAGATAATCGCGGCCTGAATCTTTTTCAGCTTCTTTGTAATTGTTACTTCCAGCCTCACTAGCCCTGCGAAATACATGCATATGATGATACATGTCATTACGCTCTTTCCGGATCATTTTAAGTAAATACAGGAGCTCAAAGGTTGATAATGTCATAATTTCCGGTGTGGTCTTATCAATATAGGAAGCAAAAGCAAAATCACGAAATCGAACGTCTAGGCGTTCATGATTTTCTTTAACAATCCTTGCATCAAGCTGCATACAACAAAAATCACAATAGTAATACTCATGATTTATTTTTTCGATTTTGCTACCGCAATATGGACAAGTTTTCACTTCTGATCTCTCCTTTTAAGCCTGTATTTAAACTTTCCACCCATGAGAAATCCATTGTTCCAAACGGTTTATGAACAGGTGCACCAGGGTGAATACATTCGTCTCTTAATTTTAAAGGTTATTAAGCTCAGCCTGCTGTCAAACATCTTCTTTTCCTAGAATAAACTTTCAAAGGTTTAAGGTTGCTATAGCAACCTTCTAACAGGCTCGATGCCTGCTTTTATCAAGAAAAAAACGAATGTTTTTTTCCTCCAACGTGAGCTTCACCGGCTAGGATATAGCCGGTATTTTCTCTAATAGTGTTAAAATGACAAGTATTCTAAGGCATCTAGGTTCAAAGGATTTGTATCAAACAATTTCTATCACCTCGGTATGAATAATACTTTCCGTAGTCAGTTCACATTCTTGGATTCGATCTAATTGGTAAAGATCCTTCCTGTCAAAGTCTTTAGAAACCATTTTTTCTGCCTTTTCTTCACTTGTGGCCACTACAATCGATATTCTTAGTAAGCCATTTGCAAAATAAATTACTTGAAAAACCTTCATATTCTTTCACTCCTTTATAGCATACTATGGATTTAGTTGAACCTGTTCGATGTACCCTTTCACCGGCTGACAGATCAGCCGGTGAAAGGTGTGATTGTGATTTTATGAGAGACTCATTCCTTTTAATTTTCGTCTATCGAATGTTCCTTTGTTTCAGCTAAAATATAATCTGCAGCTTTTTGGGCTTGAGCAGCTGCTTGTAAAATTAATCGACTATCTTTCTTTAAAGCTCGTAACCACGAATTGATATAGCTTGCACTATTTTCGATGGTACTGTTATCAATTCCAGCCACTCCGCACAACATCGCCGCGCCCATTTCCGCGACTAATTCCTCTTTTGAATAAATTTCATCCCCAAATGCAACACCTTCAGTCATAATACCTGGGCGTGCTAATCGGCTTTTATGTCCAGTGCTGTGTATTTGTTCATGAAAAAGGGTGCAATAATATTCCTCCAGAACCTTAAAATCATTAATCGGTGGGCAATTAATTCTATCCCATGTCGGGTAATAAACTGCCTTACCTGAATGAAACGTGTAATCTGGTGCATTGATATATCCTTTAAAAATTTCCTCCGCTTTTTCGATGGGATTATGGTCAAAAGTTTCATCGCTTCTTTTGCTCTTTAATCCGATGCATTGTTTATTTATCTCCCATACTCGATAATAAAAGGGTTTTGCAAAAGTCTTTTTCTCCTTTGTTTCTTCGTCCTCCTTCTCTTTCCAAAGCCAATAGACAATGATATGAGAATTTTTTAATTCCTCTTTTTTAATTCGTCCACCTGCTTCTAAAATCTGTTTTTTGGATGCATATTCCCCCGGCTCCACTAGGAAAATATTGATTCCCCGGTATGGTTTTTGTGTTTTCCAGTTAACCGCATTGGAGTTGGTCCACGGCTGGCGCCACGGTACAACACCCTTTTCTAATTTTTCGATGATTTTTTCTGAAATGATTTCATACACGCTTTTTGCCATTTGGTTTTTCCTCCTTTGACTTTCTATAGTTTTAGATTTTTGGAGTTTGGTTTTAAGATTTTCTTTTTCCTTTTGACTTGCGAAGCGGGTGAGTTCCCCATAGGGGGATGATTTTTCCCCTTTTGCAAGTAGAACGAAAAACACGCATAGGCAATGGGTCAAGGGTGCTCTTCGCACAAAAAGTTTTTTGCTGTTGCGAAAGCGTCCTTAAGTAAAAAAGTTTTTTGCCCCTTGACCGATTGACTAGCCTTCTTAGCTTCCAGCCGGAAAGGTTCGGGTTCCTACCGGCTGAAAGGTTAGAAGGCTTGCGTTGTTTTACGATTCGGAAGGCAAAATGGAAAAATCAATAATAAAAGCAGCCGTTTCGGCTGCTCTCCTTTTGTCTTTTATTCTTTTAATCTTTTGATTTTCCGATTTTCGGCTCGTTCGGTATGGCGGCGTAAGCTGTAAATGGAACAGGAACCTACGGAATGTAGGCGCGAGCCGTACAGTCCGTGGTTATCGGGCCATTTAATGCCGAAGCGACACGTACGGAATGACAGAAAGGGTGCTTTTTCCTTTCTGATCAGTCCGTAGTGCTGCCGCCCAGAGTACGTTCGGTATGTTTTTAGCCAAGATTTTAAACAATGTGGGATAATCGTTTCCAGAAGGTGAATTGGGTCAATATAAAAAGT
>NZ_JAGGQR010000094.1:0-12483 GCF_018613205.1 Bacillus sp. ISL-46 | reverse complement strand
TAAATAAAGATCTGGGATCAACATTTGCTGGGCAGAATTTGCAGTTGGGAAAAGACTTGGTTCATGATTTGAAACAGAATCACTCGTTTAAATGGAAATTTACCAATAGTAAAGAAGCGTTTAAAGGATTAAAAAATGAAGATTTTTACATGGTAGTCGAAATTCCAAATGATTTCTCTAAAAATGGATCATCCTTGTTAGACGAACATCCTAGTAAAATGGGGTTGAGATATTACACAAATCCAGGGAAAAACTATACTGCATCAAAGATAGCAACCTCTGGAATGAGTAAAATCAATGAGAAAATATCAAATTCTATCACAAAACAATATGCAATCACATTATTTAATAGTTTAAATCAAGTAGGTGATAATTTACAAAAAGCAACTGACGGAGCGAATAAAATTGACCAGGCTGCCAACAAAATTACAAATGCTTCCGAAACCCTACAAGACTATTTGCAGAGTTTAGCTGTTGGCACCGTCTTATTTAAAGACGGCACACAAAGGATATACAATGGAACACAACAATTTCAAACGGAAATTGGCCAACTGTCTAACGGGGTTCAAACACTTCATAGTGGGATGGGTAATTTAGAAAATGGCTTGGGAGTCCTTAACAAAAATGGCGAAATTCTTTCTAAAGGTTCTAAAGAATTAGAACAAGGAGCTAACGATCTTAAAAGAAACTTACAGCAGGCATACCAGGGTACAATTGGGATTCAAGAAAAAATTGATCCACTTTTGATCGCGTTAGAGGATGTAAATGAAAAAAAGCCTGAAATAATAAGCCAACTGAACTCCTTACAACAAATTATTCAGGGCCAGAACCAACTAATTAAAGAACAAAAAGAGCTTATCAATACAAGCAAAAGTCTTTCAGAGCAAGAGAAACAACAGTTGCTTTCGAATTTGGATCATTTCATGTCTCCTTCCACCACAGGAGCGCCGGTTGATTTAGAACAAGGAATCACTGAATTCGGGTCTATGCTGTTAACCGTTTCACAAGGTTCACAGCAAGTGCAGAGTCAACTTGATCAGTTTGTAAAAGGACAACTATCGATGTATGAAGGCGCTAAAAAATTGGCAGAAGGGCAACATACCTTCAGTTCAAATCTAGGGACATTTAACAAAATGTTAGCCGAAGGACATAGTGGTGCTAACAAATTAACGAATGGAACCAGCGCTGTTTCTGACAGTATTTTAAAAATCGAAAAGGCAAGCAATCCATTTGCAAAAGGGATGGAAAAACTGAACTCAAGTGCAAATCAGTTAAGTGAAGACTCTCAAAAACTTGCAGAAGGTTCCGCATCAATATATAAAGGAGCTTCCCAACTATCTAACGGAACAGGTCAATTACTTTCTTCGTTACAATCCGGTGCTACAAAAGCGAATGAACTGAAATTGAATGATAAAAATTTTGACATGTTTTCTAATCCAACAAAGTTGGAATCTCACAAAATCAGTGAGGTAAATGATTATGGAGCTGGATTAATTCCTTATATTTTGGCTATAGGCTTTATGGCTAGTGCATTATTTTTCGTTTCTACCTATCAACTTAAGGAAACACCGTTAGAACCATCATCTGGGGCTTCTTGGTTTCTCAGTAAGCACAGTGTAGTGATTATGGTTGGGTTAGTTCAATCCATTCTAGCAGTAACTATACTTATCCAAGGCATGAGCCTAGAAGTTAAACATGTATGGGGCTTATATCTATTTACAATTTTGACGAGTCTTACTTTCCTATCTTTGGTGCAAATGCTCTGTACCATTTTGGGAAAAATCGGACAGATGCTTGGATTCATTCTACTCTTACTGCAAATTGGCGGCAGCTCTGGCACATTCCCTATAGCTTTAGCACCTCCATTTTACCAACACATACATGCATTCCTTCCAATGACGTACGCTATAAAAGGATTTCGTGACCTTATTTCGATTGGAAATGATCTGCATGATGTATGGAGCCATGCACTAATGTTAGCCGTGTTTGGATTTGTCTTTAATGCTGGTACTTTCTTATTTTTTGTTCTTCAATTAAGACAAAAGAAAAGCATCCCTGCCGCTTAAGCAAATCTTTTATATGTAAATGAATAAGCCCATTATTTCTTTTTATAGAGATAATGGGCTTATTTATATTGACTTATTTTCTATTTGATAATCCTTAATATTGACCTCCAATTTAAAATTTAGCTATGAAATCGAATAATGGCATATTATAGATTCCTTTAATATGCACGAAACTGTGAACCCACCACACCCAAAATATTTTTAAATCCACAAATCTTGCTGCCTTTTACCTTATCGGTGCAGCAACCATCCATACATGCCCGAATGGGTCTTCAATTTTTCCCACACGGTCTCCATGAGCAAGTCCTGAATCGATTTAAGGGAAGTTGAACCTGAACGCACAGCCCTTTCTACCACATCGTCGACATAATTAACATATAAATAGATAATAACAGGCGTCCCGCCAAGCGATTTCGTCGCATGATTGTGTCCGGAAAATTCATCGGATATCATAAAGCGTGCATTTCCAACTTTCACTTCACAATGCTCAATTTTTTCCCATCGCTATTGACCATTCTAGTTTCCTCGTCAGCACGAAATACATTCTTGTAAAATTCTATTGCATTTTTAGCATCATGCACTGCCAACATCGGGATGGCAACAGTAATGTCCCTTCTCATTTAGCAACTCCTCCCTCAGCTTAATACGATTTTCTCACGTATAAACCCTTAGGAGGGCTAATTTTTTCTAAAATTAAACAAAAAAGGGGGAACCTCAACAGGATTCCCTCAAAAGTTTAAGGTTTATTGCAAGCCATCTTGCAGATTAATGTCTAAAGAACTTACTTCCTTTCCATCCACAAAGAGTTTCCCATCCGTAATCGTAAATGGTTTATTAAAGTTAAATGGACCATGTTGGAAATCTTCCACGGATGAAAGTTGGTATTCCCCATCCGGAAGCCGGAATTGATAACGGCCATTTTGAATCCAATTTGAACCACTCCAGTTGCCATCTTTAGAACTGATTTCTACATAACCATCCGTTACTGGTTTTTCTCCATTATACACAGTACCTGATACGGTTATAGGAGCTGCAGCAATGTCAAGCTGCTCTGTAAGCTCACCATTTACATATAATTGGCCTGATACGATGCTAAATTCAGTTCCAGGACTGAAAGCTGTGCCATCATAAAGATACACCTCATAGACCTTGTAATCGCCATCTGGCAGGCGGAATTGGAATCTGCCTTCCTCATTGGCCCATCCCCACGATTGCACAGGGTTATCAGCATCGTTCATCTCCATGATGTAAAGATCACCCATTATCGGATTTCCTTTTTCTGTTAGAGTTCCCGTCAAGGTGATAGGTGGGACCGAAATCTCTAGCACATCCTTTAATTGATCATTTACATATGTCTTTCCATCCATAATAGAAAAAGAAAGATCAATGAAGGCATTTGTTCCATCCTCTAAATAAATTTCTCTTACTGTATAGTCACCATCTGCTAAACGCATTGTAAAGGTACCATCCTGGTTAAGGCTCTTCCCGCCATAAAAACTTTCATCAGCGGAACTAACCAAAATGAAGCCATTCGATACAGCCATTTCTCCATCTTTAACCAATCCATGGACACTAACTGGAGGGACCTGCAACTCTAGAATAGATTGCTCTTGGCCATCGATAAACAGTTTGCCATTTATGATGTCAAATTTGGTAGACAACGAAACGTCCTGTCCTTCTTCAAACAGGTAACCACCCCTAACTTGATAGCTCCCATCCTTTAAGCGTAACGAGTAGATTCCGTTTTCATCCGTTATCGCATCATACCACTCGTAGCTTCCGTCTTCTGACAGTGTTTCAATGTAAATTACGCCCTGCAATGCAGCCCCTGAATCAAGAAGCTTCCCATTAAAGGTAACAGGTGGCAAATCAATGTCTAAACTTGACGTTACTTTTCCATTTTGAATAAGTTTTCCACCACGTACCTCAAATGGAATGTTCACCCTCGTGCCGCGGTTTTGTTCATTTATATAAGTTACTGTATAACTGCCGTCATGTAATCTATATTGGAAGCTACCTTTTGAGTCAACTGGTGTCCCGTACCCATAATACACTCCGTCTGATGTTTCTCCTTCAAAATTTACATATGCATCCGTAATTGGCTTCCTTCCTTCAGAGAGGACACCTGTTACGTTAATATCTGGAACGGTTATTTCAAGTAAAGAAGCCTTTCTTCCAGCAACATAAACAGTTCCCTCTACCACTTCAAATGTTACGTTATTCCATGAAGAATAGGTTTCGTGGTAAACACTAATGGTATAGGTACCATCAGCTAATGCTCTTAAAGAAAATTTACCTTGATTGTTCGTTACGACATATTGAATAAATTCCGTGTCGTATTCCTTATCAGAAAGATGTTTTTCTAACACTACACCCGCCTTTGATAATGGCTTTGAATTATCCCCAACTTTCCCCATAATTGTATCTACAGGGATGTCTATAGATAGGTTTGTTTGTTGTTTACCATCCACTAACACCTTACCATCTTCGACAGTGAATCCCAGCTCATACCGATAAAAACCATTATCTACTTCTATCCCAAACAGAAAGTAATGACCATCTGTTAATGAAGCAGAAAAGCTTCCATTACCTATAGATGATACTGTATAAATTTCCTCATCGTGTTCCCCATAAATAATTAAATCGGCCTTTAAACCATTGCTTCCTTCCTTTAACACACCATTAAAATTACTAGATTGATTTAAAGGCTTCTTCTCTTTTTTCTTGTCTGAAAGATTGATTTCGCCTTCTTTTAATCCTTTGATCTTACCTTTACTTACGACAAAGCTTTGATTTGTACTATACCAAGTAGTGTTTTTGCCTTTAACACCTTTTACCGTGTATGTACCATCTGATAGCTTTGTTTGAAATGATCCTTTACCGTCCGTCATGGTTTGAATCCAATTTAATTTACCCTTTTCACGTATGGTAACCAGGGTGTTTTTTAAGGGTTTGCCACTCTCCTTAATCGACCCCTTTACAACTGTAGGGATATGGCCCTTTGTTGGTGCTGCATTTGCAATACCGTTTGTTACCCCCATGATACATACCAATAATAAAAGCATGTACATTATTTTTTTACCCATTCCTGTTCCTCCAACTCTAAATAAAAGTAAAAAAATGATAGTTTTAGTTTAAAAACTATCATTTTTTCCCAATTTAATATATTCGCTATATAACAATAAATCCCTTTCCA
Source organism: Bacillus sp. ISL-46 (assembly GCF_018613205.1). Lineage (NCBI taxonomy): Bacteria > Bacillati > Bacillota > Bacilli > Caryophanales > Bacillaceae > Bacillus > Bacillus sp. ISL-46. The sequence continues at coordinate 7,221 of NZ_JAGGQR010000094.1, read as the reverse complement.
AATTTCACCAAATATAATTTAATTTCCGCTGTTTTATCAGATAGAGATACCTTCCATGGCCAAACAGGGATATGAAAGTTCCTCATAATACCTTTATTCCCTTTTTGTATAATAATGAGGAAATGGTGCATTATTCAGCAATGAATAAAGTTTCCTTGTTCAACTTATAAACCAAATGTGCAGTTGGATTTGCATTTAACCGATCCATTTAATGCCGAAGCGACACGTACGGAATGACAGAAAGGTGCTCTTTCCTTTCTGATCAGTCGGTAGTGCTGCCGCCCAAAGTCGTTCTGTATGCTTTTAACCTTAAGATGATAAAGTCCTTATTTCTGAAGAGAAATCGCAGCTAAAGGCTGCATGACTGGCAAAAAACTGTAGGAGGATTTAGGAATATCCAAAATTTTTGTAACTTACTCCTTGAATAACAGAAACAAATGTTCCTATAATATATAGAAGAGGGGGAATTTTTAATGAATAAAGATCATAAAGATCGTGGTATGAAGAAATTTATATTAATTGTCAAGAAATTAATTTGAATTTCAATAGTAACAAGTGATTTTTTATGATGTTACACAAAATGTAATGGAAAAGTAGGTGTCTTGAGGTGATTCGTGACAGAGGCCGTTTTAAATGGGTTTCAATGATGTTACCGGAACATGTAAATTACTAAGGGAATACAATGAAAGTTTAGATAAAGCCGAAAAACCGGCTTTGGATGAACAAAAATATGAAGAATTTTATGAAATTATCTGTGGGGTGAAAATGCCAATATTTAAAAGCCCAATTTCTCAGTATTGAATTTGAGAAATTAGGCTTTTTGTTACTCCACAATCGTGCCCTTTAATGGAATAAGCATTCAGCTATATTAGCTGGTTGTGGAATAAAAACTCAGTTAGTTCTAAAGAAGTTCAATGTTTCTCTAAATGTATTTTGTGCTGATTCTACATTGTATTTAGGTGAGTATGGATCACTAAATCCGTGTTCACCCTTACATATATGTATATCTATATTCTGTTTATCTAAAGTTGAAATTAGTTCATCAACATTAAACGATTTTTCTACTTCCGGGAAAAATAGCAATGTTGAACATTTTGGAGATATATTTACAAAGTCTCTAATACGTGAACCATAGTATCCGACAATCCCATCGACATATTCCTCTTCACTACACATCCATGCAACAGTTGCCCCTACACTAAATCCAATGACAAATATTTTTGAGTATTCATCTTTAATATCAGATAATATATTTTTTACTTTATATAATGCATTAATGAAAGCAACATTATCAATAAAATTGCGGTAAGCTTTTTCTTCTTGAGAATAGCTAAAAGGGATTTCTTGTTCTAATAAATTTGGACAAATAACATCAAAATATTGTTCTGATAATAATTCACATAAATCTGTTATATGTTGGTTAATTCCATATATTTCGTGTATTACAATGATTACTTTATCGGAATTTTTATGGATTTTGATCACCTTATACAACCCCTGTAATGATTTTCATATTGTTTAATTAATACCATATTATATTGTTTCTACCAATTTGCTCATTTGTTAAATACCAAAGGCGATGCCTCTTATATAAGCATCGCGCCCTTTAACGGAGTAAAGATACTCATAATAATTTAGACATATAATACTCATTAAAAGGCGTTCCATCAATCATAAGTGAATTTCTCTTCGTACCTTCAATTTCAAATCCACTTTTCTTATATAGAGCTACACCTGAGTCATTTTGTGTTACCACAGTAAGTTCTAATCGTGAAATATTATGATTTATTGCCCACTCCTCTAAACATTGAAATAAAGCTGTTCCTATCCCTTGCCCTCTGTATTCTTCTAAAATACCAATAACAAGATACGCAGAGTGCTTTGTTCTCTTAACACTTCCACCGACAGCAATCAAATAGCCTACTAACTTTCCTTCTTCTTTTTTTGCAATAAAAATTGTTGAATTGCTTTGCTGTTCAATGCGTTCTAATTGTTTACGTTGTTGTTCAGGAGTAGTTTTTCTTTCTCCTGCTTCCATAAGCATAAAATTAGCTTCAGTTTCAACTTGCTTAATTAAATTTATGAAATTCTCTGCATCATCATGTTTTATCTCTCTAATTAACATAAAAATCCCCCCACTTTCTTTAACAATCCTGCCCATAACTTAATTACAATTATTTCAAACTATGTGAGCTTCCTCAATTATTTATTCCATAAAATTATGCAAAAAGCACGTTCAATGAAGAACGTGCTTATCAAGATTGGTAAAGTTCAATTATTCTGTTAAAAGTATTTGCTATAGAAATCTTGCCGTAGCTTTCCACTAAATTGAGCATATATCTTCGTTGTTTCACTCTTTTCATGACCAAGTAAGCTCTGAATTACTTCAAGTGGTGCTCCGTTGTTGATCATGTGAGTCGCATAACTATGTCGCAATTGATGCGGATGAATACTCTTCTTAATTCCTGCACGACTTGAAATACGCTTAATGATATATCTTATAAGGTCGATACTCATACGTCTTTTGGGGCTTCTTTCGGTGATAAACAGGCATGGATCTTCATCGTCTCGTTCGTCTAAATATCTTTTCAACCATAGGGAGCAGCGAGTATTGAAGTACACTTCTCTTTCCTTATCGCCTTTTCCATGTACAATAACGGAATTCGTGGAGAAGTTAATATCTTCATGATTGAGTTTTACGACTTCTCCAATACGACAACCGGTAGAATAAAAAAATTCAAATAATGAGTTTTCCATGGAGGTTTGGCACGCTTCCCTGAGATGTTCTATTTCGAGCTCTGAAAGGAATTTTGGGATTCTTTTGCCTAGCTTCGGTTCCTTCAATTTAGCAGCTGGATTCTTGGAAATGAATCCTTCATCATATGTCCATTTGAAAAGTGATCGTAAACAACGAACTCGATGCCCTAGACTAGACAGCTTTAAATGCTCTCCTGCCTCAATTAAGTAGCTTTTGAGTTTCTCAGTAGTAAATTCACCCATATCAATATCGCCAAAGAATTTTGATAACAGATTGTATTGAAAGCAATAGGTTTTCAATGTTAGAGCTGAATATCCCTCGATCTTCTTATCAAGTTGATACTTCTCCCAAGCTTCAGAAAATAACATTGCATTTTCACTCTCCTGGGTTATGAACCAATTAATCTTGATTCTATTATGCTCAAAAAGAGTAAATTTCATACTATAGTTATTCAACAATCTAAGAAAACAATTTTCAGGATAGTCTCATAACACTTGGGAGACATAATTAAGACGCTTTCCCTATTCTGGAAAAGCCCCGATTGTAGAAGAGTCATTTAGTTTTTTGATATGTACCAATCCCAGCCCCGAAATTAGCTTCATACAACTTTTCAAAAATCTCAATCACTTGAAAAAAGCTTTCATCATAGGTTTTATCATTGTCAACTGTCCATGAGGTTGCTAACACTGTGTGACAATATCCCCATAGCAGTAGTCGCCTTTTATCTAGATTAAGTTTATTAGTGAAAATCTCTACTCGCTTTTCGATGACATCATAAACTCCCTGATTAGGTAGCTTATTTAACATATATTGTATCAAATCATACTCAATCTCACCGATTAAGCCCTTAGGATCAATTACTGTCCATGCCCCTTCCCCAGATGCGAGAACGTTATAATGGTGAAAATCCCCATGGAGGAGAAAATGTTGTTCTGTTGTTTGATTTAAGTATGTGAAGATTCTCAATGCCCTTTCTAGCGTTTGTTGGGAAATAGGTCCAACTCCATATGGATGTTCTTCCACAAGTATCCGAAGCTTTTCTTCCCTTGCTTCGGTAGTAAGGATTCTAGTATGAGCCGGTGCAGGAATGGATAGATTTTTTATTACATCAGCTGCGAATCGACAAGCCTCCTCATCATCTGTTACTTCCGCCAAAGTATACCCAGGTGAAAGTTTTTCTAGAATGATGATTCCATTTTCCTTATCTGAATCGATCAGTTGGACAATTCCTTTCTCCCCAAACAATTGTAAGGCTTCCAGCTCATCAAGAAGGCCTTCTCCCGGGATACAAATCTTCACTACTGCTTCTGTCTCGTCTTCCATGATATCGGGTGCAACGTAATTGATGGAAAGGGAATAAGGTTCTTTTATCTTCATGGACCATTTTTGTTCGCAGAAATGAATTAAATTCGGCAAATTTTGTAACCAGGCTTCCCCCTGTTCTTTAAAGTATAAACGCACTGACTGAACAAAGTGCTTTGGTAGATCCATAATGTCCTCCTTTTTAACATGTGTAACGTATTATAGTTCGTGTAGTCACTTTAATCCCATCTAATATTTGAATAATTCCATACAACATCAATTAATTCAATTTACTTCCTAAAAAACCTTCCATTCTTTTGAAATACCGTCCTAAATTAAAAAGACGGAGTCCTTATTAAAGGAATGCGCCCGTTTGTTGAAGATCAATAATATTTTAAGAACTTCTGAAGCTAACTAGCCATATTGAACTCCCGTTTAGTAAAAATCACACTGAAAACAATCACAGCGGAACCATGGAGCACAATTTTTAAAAAACTTCTTAATATTCCTTGACAGGAATATTCCTATCTGGTTATATTATAATCATGAAAACAACTTTGAATGCTCTTGCTGAGCCCAACCGGCTACACATTGTCGAACTCTTACGTGAAGGCCCTCTCACGGTAGGAGAAATTGCCAATCGACTTGGGCTCAACCAGCCACAAACTTCCAAACATCTTCGTGTACTTAGTAATGCAGGACTTGTTGAGGTGAATGCAATCTCCAATCGACGTATCTACAAGCTGAGAGCCGAGCCGTTTAAAGAGCTGGATTCCTGGTTAGAGTCCTACCGCCATATTTGGAACGAGAGATTCGACCGCTTGGACGAATATCTGCAGGACCTACAAAGAAAGGATGTGAACCATGACGACAAGTAGGAGTCCTGCCAAAGATTTAAAAAAAACGATATTGGAGGAATGAGGTCATGGCAAACCTTTTGACTTCTGTAGAAGATCGGAAACTTATTAAGAATAACCAAACCAAAGAAGGAAATAAGGTATCTCTGAAGAATATAACAATCGGATACTGGTTTTTTACGGGGCTGTTGATAGCATTAATGCTTTTAGGTTCTATTCCTGATATAATGTCCGCCCCTGAAGCAGTTGCTTTATTCAAACATTTAGGGTACCCTTCATACCTTCTTCCCTTTATTGGCGTTGCCAAATTGTTAGGTGTTATAGCGATACTGATGCCCGGCTTTCCAAGAATTAAGGAATGGGCTTATGCCGGATTTGTCATCGATTTGACGGGTGCCATGTATTCAACTATAGCAGTGGGCGATCCTTGGGTATTTTTCATTATTGGGTACATTTTGATTGCTGGATCCTATGTTTTCTACCATAGAAAACGAAATGCCGTTTCATTAAGTCATGCGAAATAACTTAAAAAAAATTTATTGGGAGGAATTATAAATGTCCAACAACGCTATGATTTCGAGGGTGGAGAACGATCGAGTACTCGTGCTGGAGCGTATTTTCGACGCGCCGCGCGACCTTGTGTTCAAGATGTTTAAAGATCCCGAGCATCTCAAACGCTGGTGGGGGCCCGGAGGCTGGGAGCTTCCTGTCTGCAACGTCGATTTCCGGCCGGGCGGCGTTTGGCACTACTGCATGAAGTGTGTCGATCAAAACCAAGGTGAATTTTACGGTATGGAATCTTGGGGCAAAGGGGTTTATAAGGAGATCATCGAGCCGGAGAAGATCGTCTACGTCGATTTCTTCTCGGATGCTGAAGGCAATACGAATGACGCCATGCCATCGACTGATATTACATTGGCATTCATCGATCTGGGCGGCAAGACGAAGCTTATCAACCGCGCTGAATATGCATCGGCGGAGGGCCTCAAGACCGTTATGGATATGGGCATGCTGCAAGGAATCACCGAAACTTGGGACCGCCTGGAAGAGGTTCTTCAGCAGCTGAAATAAGGAAATATCACGAACGGCCTCCCGGCAGGCCGGTTAAATCGAAACCTTTATCTATAGTAACGAGTTTGGAAATTACTTATACAAGGGAGTGTAAAAATCAATGATTAGTAAAGTCGGTCAAATTATGTTGTATGTAAATAACCAAGATGATGCAATGGATTTTTGGACAGAAAAAGTTGGATTTAATGTAATTTCTGAAGAAAATAATGGTCAAGGAATGAGATGGATTGAAATTGCTCCTACAGAGGGTGCAGAAACAAGAATCATTCTCCATAATAAGGAATTCGTTGCTAAAATGGCTCCTGAATTAAATCTCGGTACACCTTCTTTAATGTTTTTTACGGAAAATCTCGATCAATTACATGGCGACTTATCAAATAAAAATGTCAAAGTCGGAGAAATTGTAAATATGCCTTCCGGAAGAGTATTTAACTTTGCAGATAATGAAGGAAATTACTTTGCTGTAATGGAAAAAAAGTAATTTACTATAACGATCAACCATTCCTTATCGTACCTTTTGTGGTACTTTAGAACTAATCAATATCCATTTTAGGCGGCTGACTGGAATAGTCGGCCGCCTTTTTAGCTACCGACCCTGGGCTAATGTTCAACAAAATGTACCCCAAAAAGATCAAACTTTTTTATAAAAATTTCATCTGTATTAAAACTGTAGAATCTATTTTGATGGATCTTTTTTCATAATAGATTCTTTTTGTTTACTGTCAAATAAAAGGTTTAGCTGCTTCTTTGTATCAAACTTTATTTCAAAACTACAGGTAACAATTTATGAATTCAACTTCGATTGCTTTCTAACTAGAATTGCCGATCTTCCACAAACTGGCCCTAAAATGAAAAATGAGCGCTTATCCTTGTTCCAGGATAGCGCCCGATTGCGGAAGATCAAGATAATTATTATGATTGCTACTTTAGCTTGGTGAACTAACGCACCCGTTGAATAAAATTTGTTAATATTTTGCAAAATTCGGGCTTCTTCGATGCATTGTAGCCTGCTCAAAAGAGTAAGCTATTTTGATTAATACACCTTCACTAAAAGCAGTACTTGCCAAAGTCACTCCAAAGGGTCTTCCATTTTTCATATATCCAGCAGGTATAGATATGGAAGGATAACCAGCTTTAGCACATATTGTTGAGCCTATATACGAAGGAAAGAGAATAGCATCAAGGTCATACTTTTTTAAGGCAAAGTCAATCCCCTGTTCCTGAGAAAAATAC
>NZ_JAGGQR010000093.1:0-11839 GCF_018613205.1 Bacillus sp. ISL-46 | reverse complement strand
TTTTGTCTACAATCTGAAGCGTCCCTCAGCGGGACGCTTTTCCGTGTTCAATATTTTAGCATTCTTCTGGTGTACCTGTTGTTGTAGCCGTTCTAAACGAAGAGCCACAGCCGCATGATGCAATGGCATTCGGATTCTCAATCGTAAAACCGCCGCCCATCATTGATTCTTTAAAATCAATCTTCGTCCCTTGTAAAATTGCAGCACTCTCTTTATCGACCAGCACTTGAATCCCGAATTGTTCAAACGTTAGATCATCTTCATTAACTGTATGCTCAAAGCCCATACCATAAGACAAACCGCTGCAGCCACCGCCTTTTACGCTGACTCGTAACAGTGCACCTTCTTCTTCGTTATGCTTCATCATTTCTTTAATATGGAGCGACGCTGCTTCTGTTAAAATAACCACTTCATTACTCATTGTATTTCCCTCCCTAAATGAGGCTTTTATTAAATTATATACACAGATTGTAAACTACTCAACTAAATTGAATCTTATTAACTAATATATGGAATAATAAAAAATAAGGGAGCGGCAATGCTCCCTTATTTTATTCATACTGTTGAACTTAGCGCTTCCGCTTTTCTTAAAACATTGGATTTTCTTCTAGATATTGATAAATGTTATCTACCAACTCATCGGCTGTTTTTCCCGTTACCACTTCGCCATTTACAAGAGCATATAGTGTAGTTGCACATTTCCCGCAATATCCAAGACATCCATATTCAATAATATCCAAGTTAGGATCTTTTTCTAATTTTTCAAGTGCCTTTTGTGCACCATTAGCAAGATTGCTAATACAAAATTCAATGATGGGTTGAATCATTGCCTTCACCTCTCCACAACTACATATCCTACTCTATTTCATTTGCTTCGTCAATTACCATGTTTACCCTGCTGATGTCAAGAAAATCATGAATAATGTTGTTATTTCGACCCATTTTAGATATACTCGTATTTGGTAAAGAAACGAAAGAATTACACTACTTTTTTTTATTGCATTCAGCCAATTTTTTAATATGAAAACCGGATATTCAAAGGGGAAATAATAATGAAAAACCTTGTAATTTTAGGTGGTGGATACGGTGGGATGAAGATTTTAAACGAACTTCTTCCCAACAATTTACCAGAGGACGTAACGATTACTCTTGTGGACCGTGTACCCTACCATTGCTTAAAAACGGAGTACTACGCATTAGCCGCAGGCACGATTTCAGACAAAGAAGTCCGTGTTGCTTTTCCGGAACACCCTCGATTAGAAGTAAAATATGGTGAAGTAATCGCCGTTGATACAATGAACAGAAGAATCGTAATGAAAGATGCAGAACCCGTCGCCTACGATGATTTAATTATCGGTCTTGGCTGTGAGGACAAGTACCATGATGTTCCCGGTGCAGATCAATTCACTTACAGTATACAGAGTATCGAAAAGTCCCGCCTTACTTACTCCGTCTTAAACAATTTGGGACCTGGCTCGGTTGTGGGTATTGTGGGAGCCGGACTTAGCGGTGTAGAGTTAGCAAGTGAATTAAGTGAAAGCCGTGAAGATCTAAACATCAAATTATTTGATCGGGGAAAACATATTCTTTCCTCTTTCCCGGAACGTTTAAGCAAATATGTTGAAAATTGGTTTGTGAAAAACAATGTTGAAATTATCAACGGTTCCAATATTACCAAGGTAGAAGAAAATGTATTATACAATCACGATCAGCCTATTCATTGCGATGTGATTGTCTGGACGGCAGGAATTCAAGCCAATAAAATTGTCCGCGATATGGACGGGGAAAAAGACGGAATGGGCAGACTAGTCCTTACCCCAATTCATCATTTACCAAATGATGAACATGTTTTTATACTCGGGGATTGTGCAAGTCTCCCCCATGCACCAAGTGCTCAATTAGCAGAGGGACAGGCTGAACAAATTGTTGAAGTCTTAAAGAGACGTTGGAAAGGTGAAGAACCGCCTGCTTCCTTCCCACAAATTAAATTAAAGGGTATCCTTGGTTCCCTGGGGAAAAAGCATGGTTTTGGGATGATGGCAGACCGCGCTATTACAGGACGCGTCGCCCGTATGTTGAAAACTGGGATTTTATGGATGTACAAGTATCATAATGGATGAATAAACAAGAAGAAGCATTCCGATGTCGTTGGAATGCTTCTTCTCATTAAATTGCTTTATACCCATATTTCTCTAGTTCTGAAAAAATAGTTTTTAAGCGCGGGTTCCCTTCGCCAACGACTTTTTCTTTAATGACAACTACCGGGTAAAACATATCCTCTTCGACCACTTTTTTGGCAAAATCGAGTTGTTCATTCTCCCCAGTGGGCTGGTAAATATCAACGTACGTCATTTTAAAAGGTTGATCCGGAAATTTCCTAGCTATAGCTGCCTCCAGCCATTCAAACGTTTCTTTGGAAGAAGGTAAATTTACACAACTTGGGCATAATTGTTCCGCTCCATAAACAACAATTTCTACTTCTTGACTATTCATCATATGATTCCTGCCTTTTCCTTTAAGATTGACTACCTTATTTATACTATACAAACAAAGAAAATGTCTTTAAATGTGTGTTTTCCTAATTTCTGATAATGGATTTTTAACGCCGATGACATTATAATATAAACTATAGGAAGGGAGTCGATTCATTTGGCAGAACAAGAAATTTTTGAGCAAGTTCAAGAAGTATTAGATAAATTACGTCCATTTCTTCTTCGCGATGGCGGAGATTGTGAATTAGTAGATGTGGAAGAAGGCATTGTAAAACTTCGCCTGTTAGGTGCATGTGGAAGCTGCCCAAGTTCAACAATCACACTTAAGGCTGGTATTGAAAGAGCTCTTTTAGAAGAAGTTCCTGGTATTGTTGAAGTAGAGCAAGTTTTCTAGTAATAATCCTTATTTTAAAAAAGCGATGCCTTTTGAGGCAATCGCTTTTTTTATGTTAATTTTTTTAATAAAGCCATTCTAATAGGGGAAGTTTTAAAGTCTTAATGGGCGCATCCGTTAGTTGATAAAAACCAGCTAAAAACCGCTCATATTCGCCAGACTGCCGTAAAATTCTAGTTAACTTCTCCTCCAATACCTTTTTATCCTGTTCCGATGTGGTTATATAATAACTCTCGATGCATTCAAAGTAATGAAGTGGAAAAATTAAGCGCGAATATAATAATCGCCATGTAAAAGGCGACAATGGAGAAATACTTTGGTACTCTTCAAAAAATCGTTTTAATTCCACATCATAGGTTTGGAAATTGTGAAGGTATCTTTCTCTTGTCCATTCAGCTAGGTCACGGCTGCGATGGTCAAAGACCCAATCGAATGGGTTTTTTATCATATAATTATTGAGTGGCCCCCATGTTTTTTGGGTAAAACGTTCATGACAAACAGTGCCGCTATCTGTTTCCAATGGTTCATCATCGATTTCGGTATCCACTAAATATTGAATAGCATTCTCTGTTAACCCTAGATAATAGGGGAAGGAATCAATAAACATTCGTTGAAACTCATCTTCAGGTGTTTGAAAAAGCAGCCCATTCCAAACCTTTTCCATTTGCTCAAGCCGCTTTTCCCATAATGACTTCCATTGGCCAATCCTGCTGGACCTCTCTATTTGAAAGGTAACCCTTCTCCCACGTTCATGAAATCTAGCCAATTTCCTCCCCAATTTTATTTTTCGCTGTGCTTCCGTTTGTCGATTGGCCAAGACACAATATTTATTTTGTTCCCATGTCGTAATAAGATGACCTTCTTTCGATTGCAAAAAGACGGGGACATTTTGATCGCCATAATTTCTTAAATGCTGCGATATTTTTTCAAGCTCGGCAAGATCCTCTTCTTCCTTGCCAGTTGGTTTGGAGATTAAGTAGAGCCAGCCATTTCCTCTTAACGCATCGTAAGTATCTAATTTTACATATTCATCCACCGTAATGCCATATTGATTTTCCAGCATTTTCTGAAGCATTAAGGTCCCACCTCATTTCTTTCCCTTTTCTTACCTCATGTATATGTATTTAGGTTAAAAAACTTGTTCCTGAATAACGAAGAAAAATGATGGAGAATATAAGTGTTTATCCATGCTCTTTTTTAAGGTGAATTTGCATAAGTTAGAATAATAAAGTATATATTTAGTGAAAATCTATGGAAAAGGTGATCAGAGGAATGGCAGACGACAAAAACGTAAATCTAACCGAAGTAACTGCACGCAGATGGCTGAAAGAAAGAGGCGTTGAAGTACAGGACATCGCTGATTTAGTTTTCTTTTTACAGGAAAAGTATCACGAAAATTTGAAAATGGAAGATTGTTTAGCGAACGTGGAACGCGTTCTTTCAAAACGTGAAGTACAGAACGCAATTTTAACTGGAATACAGCTGGATATACTTGCTGAAAAAGGAATGCTTGAAGAGCCTCTTCAATCCATCATTGGAACAGATGAAAGCCTCTATGGTGTAGATGAAATTCTAGCCTTTTCCATTGTAAATGTATACGGTTCAATCGGTTTTACTAATTACGGTTACATCGATAAGTTAAAGCCAGGGATTTTAGCGCATTTAAATGATAAATCAACGGGAGAGTGCCATACCTTTTTAGATGATATTGTTGGTGCGATTGCAGCGGCCGCATCAAGCAGACTCGCACACCGGGCAGCACGCGAGGAAAAAGAGAAAAGATAGGTTAGAAAAGGATGGGGTTGCCCCATCCTTTTTTACATCTCCCATTGATCTAAGGAATCAACGGTATAGGTTGGCTTTCGGTTATAGCCGGAAAGCAGTTCTTTTGTCGTTACACCCGTATGAACTAATAAAGTATCCATACCTGCATTCATACCTGCTAAGATATCCGTATCATAGTAATCTCCAACCATCAACGTCTTTTCTTTTGGTGTTCCTAGTACCTTTAAGGCCTGGTCCATTATGATTGCTTCAGGTTTGCCGATAAAAATTGGCTTTGTTTGTGTGGAAACCGTAATAACTGATGTAAGTGAACCATTCCCTGGAAGCAAGCCTCTTTCTGTAGGTATGGCTATATCGCCATTTGTGGAAATGAATGTTGCTCCATTTCGAACGGCCAAACAAGCCACCGCCAATTTTTCATAACTAATCTCCCGATCAATTCCCACTACCACAAAATCGGCATCTTCTCCGCCAAAGTTTATTCCCTTCTCTTCTATGGCTGTCTGAATGCCTTCTTCACCAATCACATAAACAGAAGCATCATTTTTTCGTTCATAGATATAATTAGCTGTCGCTTGGCTGGTTGTAAAAACCTGCTTCTCATCCGCGGGAATATCAAACTGGGTCAACTTCTCAGCCACCTGTGCCGGTGTTCTTGATGAGTTGTTCGTCACAAATAAATACGGTATTTGTTGATCGCGAAGTTTTTTTACAAAATCGGATGCTGCTTCAATTCGCTCTGTCCCTTTATACATCGTTCCATCTAAATCAATTAAATAGCCTTGATACTTTTTCAAGATTCATCACTCCTAAAATCTATTATGACCATATAAAACAAAAAGACCGCGAAAAACGGCCTGATCATTAGTTCTTAAACGCCGAAACCGGGCCTAATTCATTGGCAAGATAATCACGGACATTGGCTGCAAAATTAACCAGTTCATGTAAATGTTTTGAAAAGACCTCTTGCAGTTCCAGGTGATCAACATCCGTATAAGATTGGACAAGTCTTTTTCGATACTGAATCAGGATTTTTAAACCTTTCCCCGTTTCAGCCGAAATCACCTTTTCATCCATTAAAATATCAATGATGTCATCGTAACTGCCTGGGTCCCGCATAATAAACCCATCAATCATCGAATTTCCGACATCCAAAACCGACTCAATCATCATATGGTTTAAACGCTCTAACGCTGCCTTTTCAAGCGGGGTGGACCACTCCTTTTGACTTAAGAATAATTTTATTTGCGTTTCTAAATATTTTAAGATTTCTTCAATTTTTTCTCTGTCAACAAAATACATCGTATCACTACCTCCATTTTTCTATATGCTACATTTTTACAAGCGCTGCTGGACGTGCATAAAAGAATCCTTGCGCTAAGTCAACATTATTTCTCTTAATAACGGATGCTTCCTCTTCGTTTTCGATGCCTTCTGCGACCACTAGGGATCCCGCTTCTCGTGCGATTAGCATTAAGCCCTGCAACATCGATTCTTTCACCGAATTTTTATCAATATTTTGAATAACGGAACGATCTATTTTAATAATATCCGGCATGATTTCACTAATAATACTCAAACTAGAATACCCGGCACCAGTATCGCCCATGGCAATTCTATACCCCATTAATTGGAATAGACCATTTCATTCCATTCGGATTTGACTCTTTTCTCTGCCATTGCAATCGCCTGACTGCGGGCAATTTCTACCGAATGCATGATGGAATAATTCTTTTTTTCAATTAACATATAACCTGATTCAAACTCTGGTTGAAGTATTGGATATAGCCTTTTGAGAATTCAGATTAATTGTAACATAATTTGACATCGTTCGTGTTTTTCGATTCCTAAAAACTTGTGAAAATTTAGGAAAATTCTTTACTCCCCTAGATTCACTTTATTTGTTACTATATAGAAGATGTCGAAAATACGTATTTTTTATTAAGGAGACGGTTAGATGAAAGAACGCTTTTTCTTATACGATGATACAGAAGATACAAAAACAAGATTTGTCAGCTTTGTTGGTGAAAATCAACGCTTTGATTTAGCGATTGTTCAAAGTGACCGCCATTTCGGAAAACATCTGGTTCTTGATATGCAAGGAAGCCGATTTGCAATCATTGGTCTAGACGATTTGCAAGAGGAAGGCTATTTAGAGTACGCTTTTCAGTTGAATGATGAAGATGCAGAGGAATTAAGATCCTTTTTAATGGAATTAATTTAATGTGTAGTCATGAATTACACTCCCTTTGAAAATAATAGTAGTAAAAGGGGGATTAAGCATGACAAAAAATGAAGAAGAAAAATATACGGAATTATCCAACGTCGAAAAACAAAGGAACTTTCTTACGGCGGAAGAATATCCGGAAGGTCCTTATGGTTCTCCAATCCGTAAAAACGAACCGGTTCAAAACAAAAGCACACCTTGGACAGATGGACAACGTCCATACAGCGCCTTTAATTACGAAAATAAAACACTGCATCAAGATCTTCCACGGCAGATGGACGGGGCACATCCAACACACGATGACCCTGAGAAAGATGAACAGCCACCCTATATGGAAACAACGTAAAAGAAGGGCCAGTTTAGCTGACCCTTCTTTTATTTCTTTACTTTTTTCAAGACAAAATATGCACAGCCAAAATTGCAGTATTCATAAAGGTATTCACTTAGTGTACTAATTTTTGTATCAAACGTGGCTTTTTGGTTTTGGTCGTCGAAAAAGCCCTTTAACCGAAGTTGACCATAACCCCAATCGCCAACAACATAATCATACCTTGTTAAAATATCACTAAATCTTGCTTTAAGGGCTTCCTCATTAAAGCCGTTTCTATGTTCTTGGACCATTTCATAAACAGTGTTGTTCATAATAATCATGATATTTCACCTCTTTTGCCAGCTAATTCCTATTAACCATTATAACCGATTCCCCATCAATTACTAAGAAAAAAAATCCTCTAAATGGCTATTCTAATAAAAGGAGGTGTTGAAATTGAAAAAATTAGTCATAATCTTGGGATTATGTACAATGACAGCTTTAACAGGGTGCACTAAGGATATGGGAAACCGTGATGTGTATGAAGAAAGTGGTAATACCATAAATGTAAATAATAAAAGGC
Organism: Bacillus sp. ISL-46; assembly: GCF_018613205.1. Lineage (NCBI taxonomy): Bacteria > Bacillati > Bacillota > Bacilli > Caryophanales > Bacillaceae > Bacillus > Bacillus sp. ISL-46. The sequence goes on along the minus strand of NZ_JAGGQR010000093.1, from coordinate 4,048 downwards.
ATGACCTTTACAATGAAGGGGCAAGCCGTGGTGTTCGTAACGTGAGCAACAATTATGGATTTGTCCGCCATCAAAAGAGTCCGTTGATGAATGATAATACGGCTAATGACCACTTTACAGCCCTAAATCGTGAACAGGTGGCGAATATCATCAGTAAATACAGTACAGAAATTCCCAATGTAAATGATGTCGCTACACTAGTGACAGACCAAGAAGTATTAATTGCGTATGATACAGATTCAAAAGATCGCAATTTGACGGCTGACCAAGTGAAGAAAACGGCGATGTCTGTCGTTCCAAGATATTACCATGTCTTCGTTACTGACAATAAAGTACTAATGAGGGATGTAGAAAATCTCGCAAACCTTGACTCCACAAGCAGGAACGCCCGGAATTTGGTTAATGGGCTAATTAAGCAAATGAAAAAATCCCCACAAGGACAGCGAATGAACGCAAGTGAGGACGAAAATGGACTCACACCCGATGATATTATGGGCAGGAATAACAAATAAATTAAAGAGTTCAGTCACTTTGACTGAACTCTTTGGTTTTAAGCTTGTTGTGCTTCTTGTTCACCAAGGATTTGCTTGTGTTTTGCTGCAGCATTAACTTGCTCATCTGCATGATAGGATGAGCGGACAAGCGGGCCTGCTTCACAATGGCTAAAGCCTTTACTAATTGCAATTTGTTGTAATTCTTTAAATTCATCAGGGCTATAATATTTCTCAACCTTCAAATGACCTTTTGTCGGCTGTAAATATTGGCCAATCGTCATAATATCGATATGATTTGCTCTTAAATCATCCATAACTTCGATTATTTCTTCCTTCGTTTCCCCTAAGCCAACCATTAAGCTGGATTTTGTTGGAATATTAGGCTGCATTTCTTTTGCCCGACGAAGAAACTCAAGGGAACGGTCATATTTAGCCCGGGCTCTAACTCTAGGTGTCATCCGTCTAACCGTCTCAATGTTATGGTTTAAGATATCAGGTTTAGCATCCATTAATACACGTAAATTTTCTTCTTTTCCTCCCATATCGGAAGGCAGAACTTCAATACTTGTAAATGGATTTTTCCGGCGAATCGCTCGAACCGTTTCCGCAAAAATGGCTGCCCCCCCATCCATGAGATCATCACGGGCTACCGCGGTTACAACCACATGTTTTAAGTTCATCAATTGAACAGAGTCTGCAACTCGTTCTGGTTCTTGCCAATCAAGCTCTGTAGGTAAACCCGTTTTAACCGCACAAAAGCGGCAGGCACGAGTACAAGTATCCCCAAGAATCATGAAGGTAGCCGTACGTCTTTCTGCCCAGCATTCATGTATATTAGGGCAGCGTGCTTCTTCACAAACCGTGTGCAGATTCTTTTCACGCATCATTTTTTTCAAGCCCGTATAGGACTCGTTAGTATTTAGTTTTATTTTTAACCATTCCGGTTTTCTTAGAATTTCTTCTTTCTTACTCACGTTCAGCACACCCCTTGAAACGATATATATATGTTTCTATATGTTGTCACTTTAACATACTGAAATAATATCGACAAGCAAATCGGTTTAAATTATTTAGTGTAAACCATGTTGATTCAGCTAAAATCTCGTTTACCATTTATTAACCATAATGAAATGGTTTAGAAAACATAAACTAACCTTGTACATTACTCGGAAGGAGGATTCTTGTGCGGGCTGTTCTAATCATCGGAACCTTTCTTTTATTCTTTACCACTTCATTCACGGTCAGGGAGGCTCAAGCAAAAACAAACGAAACTGATCCATATCAAGAAAGAATGAAGCTTTATAAGAAGGTTGAAACGGTTACCCAAATTCCTTGGTATTACTTAGCGGCTATTGATCAATATGAAAGAAGCATCCGCCAGGTCCGCAGAGACTTACCTAAACCAGATAGCGTAATCGGCATCTATTTTCGTCCAGAAGAATGGGCTGGTTTAACCAATCCAAATCCTTTGGAAAAAAACCCAGCAATCATCCAGTTTTTTGATGGAAAAGGTGTGGATGGGGATGGGGATGGAAAAGCGAGTCTTAAAAATGATGAGGACGTCCTTTATTCGTTTGCCAATTATCTACTTTCATACGGAATTGATCATGATAATATAAAAATCGGCTTATGGAATTACTATCATCGCGATAAAACCGTTAGTATCATTACTGGAAAAGCAAAAATATATCGACATTTTGGCCGGATTGATTTAGATACACAAGTATTCCCAGTACCTATCCGAAGCAATCACAGTTACCGGAGTACCTGGGGGTCTGCCCGCGGCTGGGGTGGACGCAGGATTCATGAAGGCACCGATATTTTTGCTGGCTACGGTGTTCCGGTTCGAGCAACAAACTATGGCATTATTGAAATGAAAGGCTGGAACAAGTTTGGAGGATGGCGTATCGGCATTCGTGATATCAATAATACCTATCATTACTTTGCCCATCTCAGCGGTTTTGCTAAGGACTTAAAGGTCGGCCAAATTGTTGAGCCTGGTATGATTATTGGTGGTGTAGGGAGCTCAGGGTACGGCCCTCCAGGAACCTCAGGAAAATTCCCTCCCCATTTACATTATGGGATGTACAAAGACAACGGTGTGACCGAATGGTCTTTTGATCCCTACCCTCATTTAGCTAAATGGAAACGAATGGAGCGGATGAATGCCAGGAAAAAATAGGACTGTCCATGGTGGATAGTCCTATTTTTAGTTCCCCGATTTTTTGGAGTCCGACTGTTTATCTGGAAGCTGTATTGATGGAGTTACTCCGCCGCCACTATTGTAGAATTGCGGGACATCTCCTTGTATGAGTGATCCGTCGACTGGAATACTTTGGGTAAGCTTTGTTATTTTAGTCGCAAACGGTGTGATGATTTGGACGGATACTTCGATATGAATGGAAACATCGACCCAGGTATTGTTAATCCCCATATCTTTTGTCTCAATTTTAACATCTGGTTCCACTTCGCCAATGGCATGAAACTTTACGGGGATCTTCGGACCAAAATTTCCTAATAAGGAGATATTTGTTGCTTGCCCTAGAGGGACATACCAAATAATTCCCTCTTCCTTTTCCGAATTATGCGTTTCGATTTCTACATCCGTTAACTGCTCTAACGAGGCAAGATCACCTTTTTTGGCTGCTTTTAGGTTTTTTTGAATTTGAGCGGTTGTTTCCGCTAAGACTCGGTTTATATAAACTGTATTGAGTTTAACGTTGGAGGCCTTGCCATTTTCACTTGGTAAAATCACAATGACGTCATTTTCTTCACCTGTGTCTGTTGTCCGTTTTGTAATCGCCTTATTAATAACAAGGGAAGCAATATTACGGGTTTCGGAAGTAGCAATTCTCATTAATGTCGGCTCAATCCCCTTATTCACGAGCCATAAGCCGGTGGCAGTTGAAAATAGAAAAAAGACAAACGTCAATAGCATGACATAACGGAAAGGCAACGGTCCCTTCCTCGGAAGCCGCCTGCGAAACTTCGCCAAAAAAATCACCCCTTCAAGCTATATGTATGCTTTATAATGGGGAACTAATCCATAAAAAAAAGCCCGCATGGTAGACTAACCTAAGAAAATGAGACACGATAAAACACCTTCGAAATGGTACACTGAAATTATGTACTAAAATCGGAGGTGTTTTTGCATGGGCAAAAACGTATATTCAAGCGAAACAAAATGGTCTGTAGTGAAAGATAAGATGGCAGGAGAAGCACGGAATTAAGAATGTCTCCCAAATAAAGACATGGATGAAATGGTACAGGGAGAACGAAATACATCGTTTTGATCAACCGATTGGTAAACAGTATTTATATGGATTGGGACCAGATAATTTAAGTGAAGAGGAAAAGAAAGAACGTAAATATACTCATCTAAAACAGGAGAATGAAATTCTAAAAAAGTATTTGGAGATGGTAAAGGAGTTGAGAAACAAGTAGTTCTGAAGATCGTTGAAAAGTTCCGTAAGAAGTACACGGTTACGGCGATTTTATCTGCCTTATCCGTGCCGCGCGCTACCTACTATCGTTGGGCAAATGCGGGGAAGGAC
>NZ_JAGGQR010000092.1:0-13531 GCF_018613205.1 Bacillus sp. ISL-46 | reverse complement strand
TATTGCCTTTTTTCCTGAATTACAGAAGTTTATTTTCATGGTAGTTTAAGTACAATTATTCACAATGATATCAAAGGCTTGTAGTTTAAGTGTGATTAATATCTTTTTTATCCTGATATCGTTTTAGAGTTACAAAGACTAGTATTCCAAACGATAAAATAGTCCAAAAAAGATACATCTTCGTATAAAGACTCGAGAAAGAGTAGTAATTAGGGAAGAACTGATAACGGGTAAAACCCAGCATTGAGAGAACACTAATATATAAGTAATAGGAAAATTTAGCACCTATTGCTATCTCCAAACTATTAGTTGTAGCGGTTATATACGATAAAAGGATTCCTATAACAATATAACTTAAACCCGTATAAACAGGGTCCAAATCCATGAGATAAGGATCGAAATAAATAAGCAATCCTCCATTGATAAGACCTGCAATAATGGAGAGTACAATCATATTACTAACTTTTGAGCCAATCCACTGCATTAGGTAACTTCTTAAATAGAACTCTTCCATCAATGTTTGAATAGGTAAAAAGATGATTAATATCCCTAATACCTTTAAAAAGAGTTCCATGTTCAGTCTATTTAACCCATAATCACTTGGGAAAAGTAAATAGTCAAAAAATGTTGTTACACACATAGGTAACAATAAAATGAAAAACCCCCACCCAATCTTCCTCCAATTCACCTTTTTATTTGGTGTAATCAAGGTAAGCACACTTCTCCTATGAATCAGCAGCATAACCAACGCAATACCAATTAAACAAAAAACATTGTAAAGTTGAAGGAAAGAATAGTTGATATAAGGATTAAACGAAATAGCTTGGTCTAAATCAGGACTATAATAACTAGCAGCATTCCCGTCGTGCTCTACATACCACTTGTAGAATTGCGTAGATAATTTATCACTTAATACTAAGATGGTCAGTAGTAGCAAAAAAGAAATGATGTAATTCCACCATTTATTAATACCCCTATTAGTTTTAAAAAAATTCTCTTCCAAAAGTTATTCACCCCAAAAATGTAATGATAAGAAGAACTGTATCTTTGTATTAAGATTCCTTTAAAGAAAATATTCGTGGTTATTTTTCAAAACACCTTGTTGTTCAACTATCCTGCTACCGTTAGCACAATAAGAAAAATGGATCGCCGAAGCCATCCCATCTTTAACATAATCCCCTGTTAGTTGAAGAAGTAACATCCTATTCTATGATTTTCAAAAGAATCTAAAGATTAAGCATTAAACATACACCAACCACGATTAAAGCATAAGAGAAAATAAGTAAAAATCCTGTTGTATCTAAAGCGAAATCCACCATTACTGCAGCAATTACAAGAATTTTAACCCAAATACTCTCATTCTTCTAACTTTTGTATGCGGTTATCATTAACCATCCCAATATAATAGTTCCTATTACGACCATAATTAAACCAATTATTCTTATTGTCATAAATTTTTCCTTTACATATTTTAAGTTATTTTTTTAATTCATTTTTAACTATTCTGCCCCGTTAGCTGAATAAGAAAAAGCCACTAAAAGTGGCACCGGATCTTCAACTCATGCACCCGTTAGCTAAATACCTATTCAAATTTATTTCATTTAATCTCTTATATTTGCCCTTATTTTAATGTCATGCCCCATTCTCTTTCCCAACTACGTAATAAAACATATCGCTGTATTCCCTTTGTTTTCAAAAGAGCGTTCCGTGCATGAATAAATGCATCTTCTTTCCGATTCTCTTTAACCAAAAGTTCTGTTGTTAATGCTTCCCGCATCCAAATTTTCGGATTTTGTTTAATATATGACCGAGCACCTTCAAAATCATTAATCAAAATCGAACGGGCTGCTTGGTAATAGAGAGTAAACGCTGACTTTCTCATACCGCTTAACAACTTTTCCATTTCTTCTGTTCGTTGGTGAAAATAGGCATGAATTAATTGGTGCTGTTTTTTTATACTAGGCAGGTGAAAACCTTGATTGATTTTTCTAATGGACTCGTCTACATCTTTTTCAATTCCATTAGCAAGCCCATAATAAAATCTGTAAAAAGGATTCTTTTTATTATTTAAAAGAATTTGTTCTATTTTTTCGGCATCACCTATTCCCCAATATAATCGGAATATCGGAAATACAAGGAAGTATGCAACAATAATAATGACGAAAAAGGAAACAAGAGGTTCAGGAAAGTCTAAAAAACCCCCTATAAAGGAAATTACGAATCCAAAAATCGTCGCATATACTAATGATAACCAATTCATTTTTTTCTCCTTTTATTTTGTCTTTTCTAACTATACTGCCCCGTTAGTATAATAACTTGAACAAAAATAAGCGTTAATCCTTCTTGGATCAACGCAGCTGTTAGTTCAATAACTACTTACAGTATTTGATATTACCTCTTAATCTACTTGGTCCCAATTTTTCAGTCTTGGAATTAGAAAGACGCACCTGCACTTCTACATTTTCCATTTCCGCTGTAATTTCATCAAATCTTCCAGCCCAAGTTGGACTATCTTTTTCTTTAGTAGGATAAAGCCTGAAACGCCAACTAATTTCACGAGGTATAAAAGCAAATCCTTCATAGCTATCGTAATTTCCAAAAGAGGATGGTTCAGGAAGATGTACCCCTAGAATACTTATATTAGTTCGTGCAAAACTTGGTGGGCGTAACTGCACTTTATAAACCAATGCTACCCCCTTTGCATTTTTAAGTTCTTTATCAATTGATTCCAAAACCATACTACAAGGCATAGTTGTCGCCTTTGAATATGAAGGGAAAATAACAAAAATAGAGACAATAAATATCACCAAAACAAGTTGTTTCATATAACACCTCTGATTAGGGGTACCGGTGAATAATAATTGGAGGAGGAGAATTAAAAATGAATCCAATCGTTGGTCTGGATGTGTCAAAAGGTAAAAGTCAGGTTCAAGCATTATTGGTTGGTTACGTGGTTAATTATTTTGTTTAATGGTCGTTCTTTATTTTCATAAAAAGTGGTTTATTAATATCCATAACAATCATTCTGCGCAAGGTTGAGAAATAAAAACCTCAAATTGCAAATGCCAGGAAGAGTGTAGGTTATCCTACACTCTTTTTTGGATTATTAATCCGTATATGCTTTTTCGCCCATAGTTTTTCAGTATAACCTGTCCCAAATAAAACTCCAGCCACAATAAACACAAATCCAAATAATTGTGAAGCTGTAATTGTTTCATTTAAGAAAAGTACGGAGAATACAAGACCAAAAAACGGAACAAAGTTATCAAACAAGGCGGCTTGCCCTGCCCCTATCTGCTGAATAGCTCCATAAAAAACAATATACCCCACTCCTGTTGACACCACCCCTGACACGATAAATAAAAAGTAAATAAATAAAGAGGCAGAAGTCATTTCATTGACTCCCCTAGGTTCAGTTATAAAACTGATGATTAACAAACCAACTGAGCCTGCTAGGGACATTATTGTGGTTAACTGTTTTGAATCAAGTGTTTCTGTTGCTTTTTTTACGAAAATAAAACTAATGGCTTGGACCAACATGGCAATAAATAAATACAGTTCTCCTTTAGATAATTGCATACTAATGAATGAACCGCCTTGAATAAAAAAGACACCGGTAAATGCAAGAATAATACCTATCATTCGCCACCTTGTTAATTGCTCACCTAAGAAGAGTGCGGCAAGTATTGCTGTTGTAAGCGGTACTAATGCGAGGATTAAAGAAGCATTAGAAGCATCAATCATTGTTAAGCCTACTGCTATAAGCGAGTGATGTAGAATGACACCAAATAACATTCCTAGCAGTGTATAAATCCATTCCCTTTTCGATAAACGACGAAAGGATTTTCCAATGACGATTATGATTAATGCTGTAATCCCAGCCATCATAATTCGAAATGCCGTCATTGTTTGTGGAGGTAAATCTTCCACCAATACTTTAATTATAACAATATTGAGTCCCCAAATAGCCGTGACAAAAAATAATAAACCATATGTTAGTAATAATCGTTTTTGATTCACAAGTTCCCCTCCAATTTTTCTCTCTGTATAAAATAATAATGGTGATGTTTTGTTCTAAGTATAAAAATACAAAGAACAGTGGGTTAAACTAAAGTGACTTTTGTATATGGTCTTTGAATAAAAAGAAAGTAGCAGCAAGCGTTGAGATGAACACAAAAAGCCAGAGTGAATGAAGATATTAATAAAGTTTAGTTATTATAGATAACATAAAATAAGAGCAGTGGTGAAAAATGCCCCACTGATCTTATCACTATTTCGATAAAATTTTTGTGCTCTGTTTGGATAATCTAATAAATTTAGTTTCACTAACAAATGTAGAACCCAACAGGAGTGCACCACCCAGCATTTGAATAATAGTCATTTGTTCTTGGAGGATAATTGCAGAAATCAATATAGCTACAAATGGGTCTACATAACTTAGCATAGCTATACTCTGGCCTTTTAATTTTTCCATACCAGAGAAAAATAACCAAAATCCAATCCCTGTATTGATAATCCCTAAAATTAAAACAAAAGGAATGGAAGAACCTGATACTTCTAAGATACCAAAGCCTTCAGTAAGGAAAACATATGGCATTAGGAGTAAAGTGGTTGTTCCAAGCTGAATGATGGTCAGCTCTAACTTTCCCATATCTTTAATAAATTTATTTAAAAGCAATAACGCAGCATAAAATGCAGCTGCGATTAATCCAAAGGAAAGTCCAAGTATATCATCAGATCTGGATGCACTCACGCCTTCTCCTACAATCATTAACATACTTATGATCGCTACACCAATATACACAATTTTTTTAATGGATAACTGTTCCCGAAGTACAAAGGGAGAAAGAAGCATCACAAACACAGGTGCAAAGTAATAACCTAGCGTAGCATTGGCAATTGTCGTATGGTCATACGATTGATAAAGAAAAATCCAATTTCCTCCCAATGCGATACCTGAAAGAATCAAAAATAAAGCATTAGATTTAACTAAATTCCATGATATTTTTTTCTTAATCATGAAGAATACTAGCAGTAAAAATAAGCATCCTAGGAAACTGCTTAGTAAAGCTCTTTCGCTCGATGATAGATCAATGTATCGAACAACTAAACCAATTGTACCGAAAATAATCATTGATAATATAAACTGAATTTTAGATTTCATCGTCTACTCCTACTAATCTGCGAAACAGCTTATATTTCGCAGATTCTTAATCCGTTTTTAATATAAGTGATCACAAGACCTCAATAATATTCAAGGGTAGCAATACTTCACCGATTTGTGCGTATGCTTTAAATAAAGATATCCAGTTTACTCCCATCTTTTTGCATTTCGATCACTTTCGGAATGTGCTTTGCATAGGTTAGGAAGTTATTGACGATCAGCTCTGTTTTGACCTTCATATATCCGGTTGTCGTTCCATCACTACATCCATACCACTCTTCCAAAAGCACATCCTTATCGAAAACCACCTGCACAAGATTTTCCCTGTCCATTAAAACACCAAATACAGTAGCAGCTCCGATTTTTACACCCAGAATTTGTTCCATTAGTTCCGCAGGAGCAAAGGAGACGCGTGATATGCCGAGTGCATTGCTGAAATCTTTTGCTTTGAATGGTTTATTTGCGGTCGTTGTAAATAAATAAAATTCTGTCTTTTTACTATTGCAGAGGAACAGCGTTTTTACCATTTTCATTTCCAATTTTTGATTGATCTCAATACAGTCCTCCATTGAAATTGCTTCATCTGTACTCACTCGTTCAAATGGAATCTGTAACTTTGTCAATGATTCATAGACCGTTTCTTGTAGATGAGACTTGTAGCTGTCTGGAGCTTTTTCCATAATATCACTCACAAAAAACATCGTTTTACACCTTTTCCTTTCCTAACTTGAATAATTAATAGTAAAAATATATCATAATCACATACATTACAAAAACGAATGTTTATCATGATATGTATGACAAAATCAGATAGGATGAGGAAAGAGATATGAATATCCAAAAATATATGGCATTTGTCAAAGCAGTAGAATTGGGTAGTTTTACAAAAGCTGCCGAAATATTGGACTATTCACAGTCTGGGATTAGCCGTATGATTAACGATTTAGAAAAGGAATGGGGGATTTTCCTTTTTGAAAGAGGACGTGCCGGTATCAATTTAACCTCGGATGGTTTAAAGTTACTGCCCCAATTAAAGCGAATTTGCAATGAGTATGAAATCTTAATGAAGCAGATCGAAGAATTAAATAATATGGAATCTGGGATGATTCGTATTGGGACATTTTCCAGCGTAGCATCTCATTGGCTCCCTAACATTATTAAAATTTTTAAGAAGGATTACCCAATGATAGATTTTGAATTTCTGCTTGGTGATTATACAGAAATTGAGAGTTGGATACTAAATGGGCGTGTTGACTTCGGATTTTTGCGGCTACCGACAAAAGCAGAACTTGAAACAATCTTTTTGGAACAAGACCGTTTGCTGGTAGTGATTCCACAAATTCATCCTCTTGCTAATTGCGAAAAGTTTCCCATCAACGGCTTATTAAACAGTCCGTTTATGCTGTTGGAAAAGGGGGCAAAAGCAGAAATCTCTGAAATTTTTGAGAAGCACCATATTACACCACATGTTAATTTTACAACATGGGATGACTATGCCATTATGTCTATGGTGGAAAATGGGCTAGGAATCAGTATATTACCAGAATTGATATTACAGCGTATTCCTCACAAGATTATAGCGAAAGAGCTTGAAGTTCCTGCTTTTAGAAATATAGGTGTTGCTATGAGAGAACAAAAAACACTTTCCCTTGCGTCCAAGAAATTTTTAGAATATTTATCATTTAGGAAAGTGAATGAGTATGGTGGATCAAATTGTTAAAACACACATGACAGCCTGTTTGAAATGTTTCAAATCATTGGTTCGCACCTATACCCTGGTCCGAACCTTTTATGAAACTGAAGAAAATATTCAGACAGGCAACAATGCATGTTATTAAACATATAAATCACTAAATCCTTAGCAAACCAATGTATAAATAATAATTCCTAATTGTTTCTGAAGATCCTTCTTGCACTAAACTCCCTCGTTAGTCGAAAAAGAAAAAAAGATCGCCGCAGCGATCATTTCTTAAGCTCAAGCACCCTATAGTTTAAGTACATTTTTTCACAATCTTTTCTTTCATAATAAAAAAAGGGTCGCCTCAATAATCCTTATTTTTCAACTAAGCTTTATTTCATTTCACTAATTTTCACATCAAAGATGCTTAAAAACGATACTATAATTATTATTGATAATAACCAAGCTAACAAAGGTCTTTTGTGATGAATAGGCAAGATAAAGAAAATAATACCTGTAAATAACACAGACCACCACATATTCCACCCATTATGGTATGTAATAAACCCAAACTTACTGTTAAAATACTCTGCACATAAATATATTCCTACCCATAACAAAAACCATAATGAACGTTTTTTCCAACCTTCAGGGAATCTCCCTAAATATACTAATACGGTTGCAGAGTAAGATACGACCATAGCTAAAATTGTAATCGTTGTATGGTTAGGTAAGATTAAATCGTGAAATAACCACATTGATTGTTTATAGAGTAGAAAGTTATATAAAAAATCTCCAATGATGAAGAAAAGAATTGTCGGATAATACCGTTTCCAATTCCTCCAATCTCCCCATTTAAACACTGCTATCATATAGAAAATATTAATTAAAATATACATAAGACCAATCCTTTAAAATGAGTATTACTATACTCTCCCCGATTACAGTAAATTATTAAAATGAGCTGGTTTAGCCTTATTTCATTAACCTGCCCCGTTACTTGAAGAAGAAAAGCGATCCTTCATTGTTGAAGCATCGCACCCGTTAGTGAAGGAAGTAATATTTATTCTTTGCCTTTGGAATGTGACTCAATTGAATTAACTTTTTGAAGAACCACTTTTACAAATATTCCAATTAATATATATAAAGGGACAGAGTATAAGTGATTCCATTTAATGATTTTGTATATCCCAAGCCATTGAAAGATATTTTCTCCTATATATGAAGCAAAAAACGCATAGGTTATAATTGCTAATATGTATTTTTTCCACGTAGGAAATCTCTGATAAATCATCGAGTAAATAAAGGGAACAATAGATAAATCAGCAGGGGTAAACTCATCTCTTTCTAATGGCGTTAAAGTATATGGATATATCCAAAAACCTAGAGATGTACCAATTTGGTCCAAAATGAAAGCAATTCCTGCTGTAATCAGCCCAACCAGACTTATTTCTTTTAACCGAGTTTTATCGACAAATCTCCACCATAAAAACAATGGAAAAATAACAACAAAAATTTCAAACCACCACTGATATGTAAAAACCACATCTTGAGTCCAGTAATCGAACCACAACTTTCGGAGGTAGTTATAGGTCTTTTCTATTTTTTGAAACCTGTCCATTACTCTCCTCCTCTTTTAATTTAAAAACTGACCGATATACATATATCCCTCGCATCTATAACAATCTTTTTTAATATTCCTCTCAATAAACCCAATTATTACTATTTCTTCTTCCACTAACCTGCACCGATAGTTTAAGTACATCTCTTCACAATCTCAATGGAGTAGAACCTATTGATACATAATTAAATCACCTTTAAATTAGACTTCATAATGTCTCATAAGACTTGTATCAAGCAAGTTTATAACGGAGTTCCATAAAACTTGGATTGGATATAATACCTTTCTCCATATTCATTACTTAAAAAGCCCACATTATAACTTTTTATATCTATTAGTTCCTTGAAAGTGTTAAGAATACTGCAATTCCAGTCAATATTATGGTTTTTATATGGATAATTGTCACTGTTGGGATTGAACGTATGAATAAATACTGCATCTTGTCCAGCGTCATTCAAGTTAATTAACACCCAAGATTGGTATGGTTTATTAAATGTTTCAAGTTCCTTTAATAAGTTATTGTATAAAGCCATATGTGCTTTTACATGTTCTTTTCTAAATCTCACACTATCATTACCAATTCCCCAAAAATCAAGATGTCTATGCCAAAAATCGAACCACTCATCAAGTTGAATGTCACATGTATTTACTTCTGTTTGTTTCCATAGTTCACGAAAATAACGTTTCTTTCCTCGGAATTTTTTCAATATATACCTCCTAAAGAAATTGAAATCTACAATGTCATTTTTGACAGATATATCCTTGTTCAACAATCCTGCGTCGTTAGCTCAATAAGAAAAAGCCGCCTCATTCGGCAGCTGGATCTTCAACTCAAGCACCCGTTAGTTTAAGTGAATTACTTCACGATATCCTCTATAATCATCATTTCTGCAATATTTTTTTAATTACTTATTAAAAACCTTTTCATAACCAATCCAGTAAACGGGGTCTCCCCTAAAACAAAGGTAATTGTTTCCACTTGTTTAAAGTGGTTTTTTCGATAAAAAGAAATTGCACCATTATTTTTTTCCCATACCGCAAGCCAAAATATATTCTTGGAAATGCGAACAAACCAGAAGACATCTATCAAGACACAGAGGCACTATTCAAGGCTGAACAACTTCGGGGAAAATTAAAATAATTCATAACGACAGTAAGAATAATAAAAACGAAAAAGGTTGGTCTGAAGTTAATGAGTAATCAAACAAAAGCTAATATTATGATGGTAATCGTAAATATTTTTTGGGGCTCTTCTTATGTTTTTATGAAGATAGGGCTTATGTCGCTTCAGACATTCAACATTATTTCACTTAGATTTTTAATTGCTTTTATTATTACAGGGTTCCTATTTTATAAACGAATAATGAAGGTTACAAAACAAGCGATTATCTCCTCATTTATACTAGGTTTTGCATTATTCGGGGTTTTTACATTTATTACATTTGGGGTTAGTATGACGTCTGCTTCTAATTCAGGATTTCTTGTAAGTCTTACAGTTATTTTCGTACCATTAATTAATTGCGTTTTAATTAAGCGTTTACCGCCTTGGACGATTCGTGTTGGTTTAGTTTTTACTTTGACTGGCATAGGGTTATTAACCATAGAACACTCATTCAGCATAAATCTTGGAGACCTTTTATGCATAATCGGTGCTTTTTGTTATGCGATTCACATCATATTAACGGGGAAACTAACTAAGCAAAATGATGCCCTAACACTTGGTATACTTCAATTAGGTTTTGCAGGTTTATTAGCAATGATTTGTAGTTTCGTCTTTGAAAACCCTTCTTTACCATCTTCTCTTAACCCGTGGATTGCTATCATAGGACTAGGTATATTTTGCAGTGCTGTGGGATTTGTTTGTCAATCCATAGCACAAAAATACACAACTTCAACACATATTGGGTTAATTTTTGCTCTGGAACCCATCTTTGCTGCTTTGTTTGCAGTTTTATTATTTGGGGAAGTTTTTACCTTTAGAGATTTTATTGGCTGTTGTATTGTGATACTTGGTATTTTAATTTCTCAAATTGATAAGGAATCTCTGTCTAAAATAAAATTATATTTTAATAATCAATATTCACGTAGAAATGGCGAGGATAATACAAAATAAAATAATTTCAATATGTGTCTTTAAACCCAAAAAAAATCAGCTAATTGAACTATTCTGCCCCGTTAGTGACATAAGGATTTTTAAACAACATTATTATTTTTTAATGACTTTATTGTAAATTAAACAACTTTATTATCTCTGTACAGTAGCGTCAGGAATATGCGGATTTACAACGTTAAGGAAGTTTCAATATTAAAAAACCTAATTTCTCAGCATTAAATGAGAAATTAGGTTTTTTCATTAATAGAAAAAGACTTATAAGTATTTATCACTAATCACTTTCATATGGTGTAACTCGTGCCCGACAATGCCATATGCAAAGGTACCTATCGAAACTGGGCTGTTCATTACAGTTCCATTACGATCCCACGCTGCATCATCAATGGTTGAAATAAGACTTAACGTGTTGGAGCGTACCGTGTATAAACCAGCTAGTAGCTGCTCCCAGGATAATTTGTTGAAGTTTGCCGCAGAAACGTATTGATCCTGATCCATTGCTGGGAGTGGTTCACTTTCATTTCGTGCAATGGCAAGCATTCGATACGACATCACACGTTCCACGTCGGCCATATGCCCAATCACTTCTTTTAAAGTCCATTTCCCTGGTGCGTACGCCTTCCTTGCTGACTCCTCTGATATGCTGCTCAAGAGGGTAATGGTCTTAGTTCGTTGCTTACTAAGTATTTCTTCAATATCTCCATCTGGCACAAGACTAACATACCTATCATACTCTGGATTTTCAATAGATAATGGTCGTGGACGCAAAAGAATCCTCCTCATCGGAATAGTTAATTATGGTTCTAGGCTAATATTCGACTGTCAAGAAGATATTTCCTTTATTTGATATTTAATTTCATTACCGCAAAATAATTGCAAATTAAACAACTTTATTATCTCTGTACAACTGATTTATGCAGTTAACATAATACAGATAATAATGGATTAATTCACTTTTTATTCCACTAACCTGCCCCGATAGTTCCATAAGAAAAAGCTGCCTTAAAGACAGCTCTGATCTTCAGCTAACGCACCTGTTAGTTGATTAAGAATAGTAGATTAATCTTTTAGAAAAATACTTAGTATTTTATGAGTATCCAAATGTTTTAAAAATTTCTGCTGGAGATTACTGGTGTATCCAAAATAACGGCTGGTCTATTGATTCTGCTACTGAAATTTTTAGTGAGGAATGGATATCTGATGACGAGTTTTTTGTCACCGAATCTGAAATTTATGGGAATAATAAACTCTATCATCAATTGAAAAAAGAACTTCGAATAAGAAAAACATAGGGAGATTTTAGTCTTCCTATGTTTTCATTCATATTATTTATCTGTTTGTTTTTGCTTCTTTTTCAAATACTCCGCACGTATTTTTTCAAGTTGCTGCTTTTTATCAAATTTGGCAGGTGTCTGTTTTTCATGAAACTTTGTCACAGCTACCTTACCTTTGGTATCCAATTGATATTTTCCCACTTTGTTCACCTACTTTTCTTGTCTTTAAAGAGAATCTATTCAACAAATATAATATACCTTATTTTACTGAAGTAAACCTTATTACTTTATTAGTGTACTGCTAACTTTGCATATATCAGTAAAAACATTAAAAACTTAGTAAAATAATTCATCGCCAAATGGTATTCATTTCATTGCTATAATCAAAATAAAATGCCTTGACACTCTGCATAAGCCTCAATAATTCTATTTCTTGTTTGTTCAGCTCTCTTCTAAAGGTCCAATTGTTCGGTAAATAAGGTTTAAAATATTAAAACAATCTAAGTCTACTCCATCTTTTAAATGGTTCTTAATGCTAATAACCATTACGTTCTCGATGATTTCAAATTTAGGTTTCTGAGGGGAAATATTGTTTTTTTTGCAAAGTCTTTTTACTACTTGTTTAAAAAAATCTACATCCCCAATATTTTTCTCCAAAAAATCACCCCTTGTTATTAACTTTTTTACTTATATCTATCTTAATCCAAATATTACCTTATTCAACTAACCTGCCCCGTTAGTCAATAAGAAAAGCCACCGAAATGGCAGCTTGATCTTAAACTCTTGCACCCGTTACTTTAAGTGTAATCGTTCACAAAGTCCATTACCAGCCCTTACGATTACACAAAGAAGTAATATGTGCAAGATGATGTCGCCCGTGCCAAGCGTAGATTCCTATATTTTTACCTACTGAAACTTCACCCGAATCTGGGTGGATAAATGTCTTTTCCATATCAGCTGGACTTAGACTACGTAAAAGGTTTGTCCAGCGTTGGTGCAATGCTTCGAGCAGAGATAGTGAAATATCAATTGGTAATTTATAATCAGAAAGTTCCGCCCATTTAGTTTCGTCGTACGGCTTAATTACAGGTTTTTCTTCTGTAAGAGCCAATTTAAAGCGAACGTAGGCATTCATATGACTATCCGCAAGGTGATGTATTACTTGTCGAACAGTCCACCCTCCTGAACGATAAGGTGTATCAAGCAGTTCATTATCTAAGTCTTTTACCGCATCTCGTAATAATCTTGGTAAACCTTCAATCTCATTTATCCAATCCTTTGTAATGCTGTTAGTAATCTCACCATTAAATTGAAATTTTCCAATTGGATATTTCATATCCATCTACTCTTCCTCCTATAAAGTCCCTTGTAATTTTTTTGGCTAGCTAAATGAAATGTCTAAAAATATGTAATACTACATCATTTCCTTTAATTCCTTTACACCTATATAAGTTTTCACCTAAACTGTTCGTTACTTCAGTAAGAAAAGCCACCAAAAAAGGCAGCTGGGTCTTCAACTATTGCACCCGTTAGCCATCCATG
The DNA here is from genome assembly GCF_018613205.1 of Bacillus sp. ISL-46. Classification (NCBI taxonomy): domain Bacteria; kingdom Bacillati; phylum Bacillota; class Bacilli; order Caryophanales; family Bacillaceae; genus Bacillus; species Bacillus sp. ISL-46. The sequence goes on along the minus strand of NZ_JAGGQR010000092.1, from coordinate 142 downwards.
AATCGCTAAAAACCAGCTCTTCACCACAGAGAATGAAAATATTGTTAAACCGTCAATACTAATTCTACGGCTGGAGAGGAAGGTCGATGAACTATGGTGCGTTAGAGCCCATCCGTTAGTCTGACTCCAACGACCACGGTGC
>NZ_JAGGQR010000091.1:0-32894 GCF_018613205.1 Bacillus sp. ISL-46 | reverse complement strand
TTTGTCTACAATCTGAAACAGCCAGTTTATCTAACTGGCTGTTTTTGCTCATTTTTTTAACCTTGCGACAGAGATTTTCTGTCAACTGCCTCCGGTTGTTTTTCTAACCATCTATGTTTAACCAAAATTTTGAAACAAAGTGCACCAGCTTGAGTTGAATGGTTAAATACACTTTTGTAGTTTAAAATTATATCCGATCTTAGACTGGAACCTAATGCTGCACCATAGTAAGATAGAGCTGCATTTACTAATAACGCTATTCACTTCACTTAATTCGTAGTAAAATTTATAAAAATGGGTGTAGTTGAATTGCATGATCAAAAGGATAAAAAGTAGGATAGTTCATTTTGATGGATGAAAAGGAAGGAAGTGCAAAACGATGGATTTCGAAATAGTTATGCAGGAACTCGAAGCGCTTGGCAAGGAACGAATGAAAAAGACTTACATAAGCAATGGTGCTCACGAGCCGGTTTTTGGCGTGGCTACAGGTGCCATGAAGCCACTCGCAAAGAAAATTAAGAAAAATCAGCCTTTAGCCGATCAGCTTTACGCCACCGGGAACTACGATGCCATGTATTTTGCCGGCATCATTGCGGACCCAATGGTAATGACTGAGGCTGATTTTGAGCGTTGGATGGATGGGGCGTATTTTTATATGCTTTCCGATTATGTGGTTGCTGTAACGTTGGCTGAAACTGATATTGCGCAAGATGTTGCCGATAAATGGATCGCAAGTGGTGAAGAACTTAGAATGTCGGCAGGCTGGAGCTGTTACTGCTGGCTTTTGGGTAATCGACCGGATAGTGAATTTAGCGCCAGCAAGATTGCCAGTATGCTTGATCAGGTGGGAAATATGATTCACGATTCTCCTGAACGAACAAAATCCGCTATGAATAATTTTATCTACACAGTCGGAATTTCCTATTTGCCGCTCCATGATAAGGCGGTTGAAACTGCAAAGGCAGTAGGCCCAGTAGAAATCAAGCGGGACAAGAAAAAAAGCAGTATTCTGCTTGCTTCCGAAAATATTCAAAAGGAAATAGATCGAGGGAAACTTGGTTTCAAACGCAAATATGTAAGGTGTTAGCCTAGTTTGTAGTGTAACTACTCTAACTGAGAATGAGAGCTCCATACATAATGTATAGGCTTTAAAACAATAAAATAAAAAATGGCTTAGTATTCACTATACTGAGCCATTTTTTTATGACGAAAATCTTAAGAAAAATTCGATATCATTGAGGCTGCATTTTCGAATACACGACAAATTATTCATTCTATATGGGACTATATAATTAAAAACCATAAAAGGTGAGGAATTTTGGAAGAATTAGCAGGATTTTTGATTTTAATAAAGGAATATATTATATATAATTTTGAATTATTCATCAATTCTATCAAGGTATGAAAGAGGGTATACGATATGATTGAAAATTTCTTTGCTGATTATAAAAACTATATTGTTGTACCGGAAGATGAAAAGCAAGTTGGAAATGAAGTATTTGATCCCAAAAATTTTGAAGCCTATTATATACTAACACTGTCCATTTTTGATTCCCGGTTATCGACTTGGAAAGATGCAAGTAAATTTGAAATTGATGTTGAAAAAAGTATCAAAATAGTTCTGAGGGATTTCAATCAAACGGAGCGGAAGAAGTACCATCTTCAATTACTAGAATTTGATAAGTATAAAAACTATTTTATCTTGGCCCTTTCTTCTAAAACAAAATTTAATCCAGGGGAAGAAAAGGATCGTATTAATGACCTCATTGATAAAAAAGTAACAAATCCATTTTATGTTGGGCAAAATTGGTTCAACCTCATTGGTGATAAAGGAAGAGTTGCCCGTAAACTCTTTTGCTGCTCCTTTAAGGAATATATGGCCCAGGACCTAAACCATTTAAAAAGGGAAGAAAAATATGAAAACATCAGTGAATTCATCCCTAAAAAAGGAGAAATGAAGCTGATTAAAAGCTCGCTGAAAAAGGATATTCTCTAAATGCATGGTAACTGGTGACTGGTGACTTGCCTTGGCAGGTCAGCGGATTTTTGTGGATAGAACGTGTATTTAAATAATTTACCTATTATTGGGCATCCTCTATTTGAGGATGTTTTTGCTAACCAAGAGGGGTGAAGTTTTTTGAAATGCCCGCAATGTGTTTATACCAATCCAGATGGTGTGAAGTTCTGCTTAAGCTGCGGAGAAAAGTTTTTTAAAAATAACACACAAGAGAATGAAAATAGCTTTTTTTATGAGTTTGCCCATTACGTTGATATGGTTCCAAGATTCCAACGATCGATTGAACCAAAATTTCAAAACATATTTTCGCGTGTTTTCCGTAATCATAGTGAACTGGAAGCGGACCGGCTGTTTATCGTAGGAACTGCGCTTACGACACCAAAAATTTCGGAAGTGAAAGACACCTGGCCAAAACCATGGCTTTTTGCTAGGGTGTTCATCATTTCGCTTCTTGCATTCGTAGGATTTTATATAGGTGTGAGCTATTTTAGAAATGTGAACTTTATACCCGGACTCATTATTGTTGGTGCTTTTGCTGTTCCGTTTACAACGTTAATTTTTTTCTGGGAGATGAATGCTCCGCAAAATATTGCCTTTTATCGAGTGATATACGTCGTGATGATCGGTGGGATTCTCTCCATGTTAGTCGCACTCGTATTTTTCGATATTCTGAAAAACAATATCAATCCGATTACGATTGGAATTGCTGAGGAACTTGCCAAAGCGATAACGGTCATTACGTTTGTTCGATACCGAAAATATAGATATATTCTAAACGGCCTTCTCATTGGTGCTGCAGTTGGAGCCGGTTTTGCAGCGTTTGAAACAGCTGGATATGCTCTAAGGGCACTGCTTTCTGGGGATGGTACCAATCTCTACAACACGATCCTTTGGAGAGGGATCTTTGCACCCGGCGGGCATATTGCCTGGGCAGCACTGACTGGTGCAGCATTCTGTAGAGTACAAGGGGACCATCCATTTAATCTTAACATGCTATTCCGCTTTAAGTTTTTACGCGTCTTTATCTTAGTGGTTTTGATGCATGCATTATGGGACACTCCTATAACAGGAATGTTTCCCTTCGGACAGATTTTTCTAATGCTAGCTTCATGGGTAGTTGTCTTCCTGCTTATCCGTGCTGGCCTTAAAGAGATTGGAGAAAGAAAAATATCGTTTTAAGAAACAGGGGAGAGTTCTTCTGTTTCTTTTTTATATGAGAAGCAAAAGTCTTCGGAGTCCCTAAAGTCCTATTTTGTATAGGAACAATGAACCGAAAATTTCCTTTCATATTGACAGCATCCATTTATGATTTATATTTATACTTAAGAAAGTTATATAAGTATTCAGAATAAACAGACTCCATTTCTTTTAATCTAGACCGAATAGAAACCGGTTTCTATAATATCTTTTGGGAGGTGATTAAAAACTTAAACTATTTGAATCTAGAAAAATAGTAAAAGGGAGGATGCAAAAATGGTAAAAGCTAATTTTAAACAAATGGCTAAAAAGATTATAACATGCGGTTCGGCCACGGCCCTTACCCTAAGTTTGCTCGCACCTGCGGCACCTGTAGCAATTGCCGCCGAAGAAACTCAATCGAACACAGTAACAGAAACGGTGAAATTAGACCCAAGCTACCAACAGGCACCATTTGATGGTTGGGGAACAGCCCTTGTATGGTTTGCCAATATTACGGGCGGCTGGCCGGATGAAATCAAAAACCAAGTAGCTGATGCCCTTTATGGCAAGGATGGACTTAATTTTAATATTGCTCGTTATAATATAGGCGGTGGTGATTCACCAGAAACCACTCCATACATGCGTCTTGGCGGAGCAGTCCCAGGTTATTGGAATCGGCCAGCCGAATTTGGTCCGCCAAATGGAAACACAGAAGGCTGGACAGAGCCGACAAATTGGTGGGACCCAAAAAATCCTGACCATTGGAATTGGAACGCTGATGCCAATCAACGCTGGTGGCTGACGGCAGCTAAGTCTAGAGGAGCAGATACGTTTGAGGCCTTTTCGAACTCGGCACCATACTTTATGACTCAAAGTGGATACGTATCTGGAAACTGGGATTCAAATAAGGATAACCTGAAGCCTGATCAATACACGAATTTTGCCAGCTATTTAACAGGAGTTGTGGACCATTTACAGCAAGAAACAGGCATTCAATTTAAAACGCTTTCACCGGTAAATGAACCCAATACTAACTATTGGGGAGTCAAGGGCAGACAGGAAGGATCACACTGGGCACCGGCATCACAAGCGAAAATGATTAATGAGGTGAAAACACAATTAACCGATAAAGGTATGAATACCGTTGTCTCGGCAATGGACGAAACCAATCCATCAAAATTCCGATCCAATTGGGATGCCTACAATACGGAAACCCGAAATAATATTGAACAGTTGAATGTACATACGTACGGAACGGGAGAAAGAAATGGTGCCAGAGATATTGCCAAGGGTGCGGGGAAAAAACTATGGATGTCGGAGGTTGACCTAAGTGTCGGCGGCCAGAATCATGAGGACATCAAGCCAGGGCTTGCTATATCGGAAAGAATCCAGGCGGATATCCAGCAGCTCGAGCCGGAAGCATGGGTGCTTTGGCAAGCAGTGGAAGATGAGGTAAACATGAGGCCTGAGCATGAAAATGGCAACTGGGGTCTGATTCAGGTTGATTTTGCTGCAAAGGATTTCAGCAATTTTAAAATATACAAAAATAAAAAATACTACGCTGTGGGCAACTACAGTAAATTTATCCGCCCTGGCGACCAGTTTATCAACACAAACAACCAAAATACTTTGGCCGCCATTGATACGAAAGATGACTCCGTTGTCGTCGTTTATACCAATTCATCTGCGGAACAAAAAGTAGTCGACTTTGACTTATCTGGATTTGAAACGATAAATGGTACAGCATCGGCAACGCCATATGTAACATCGGCCACCGATAATTTGCAGAAAAAAGAAGACATCAAGGTAAAGGATGAAAAATTAGCAGCGGTGGTTCCAGCACAATCGATAACAACATTCGTGGTATCCGGTGTTTCTGGAGTCAACAACGAAGCTAGTTTCGTAAATAATCATGATAAATACAAAATAAGCAATCTAAATAGTGGAAAGGTCCTGGATATCACTCAGGATGGAAAGATTGTTCAAAAAACCTATGACCGCGATAAAGCGGCCCAGCAGTGGAGCATTCAAAAAGTGTCCGATGGGTACAGCTCAAGAGAATTGTATAAAATCGTCGACACCAACAGCAGTAAAGTAATTGGTGTAGAAAATGGGGTAGCAGTGGAACAAAGCGATCAAAATACTGATAGCCAAAAATGGATGCTTTCTACCTCCGGTAATCAACAATACACATTCATTAACGCAGCAAACGGTCAGCTTCTTGAAGTTGGCGGCGAGTCAACAAAAGAAAATGCAACTGTCGATGTCTGGCAATCGAATGCTGGAAAGAATCAAAGTTGGATCATCAATAAGGCAGGAATTGTGGAAATTGAGCCTGCCAATGTAGTCGTCACTAAGAAAAAAATCGCACCAGATATGCCGCAGGAGGTTACCACGATTTACGGTGACGTGGAAAGAGTGCAAAAAGCCGTCAAGTGGGAGCCGATTGACCCTGAACAATATGACAGGGAAACCACTTTTACAGTGAGAGGTACGGTAGAAGGTACGGAGATTCCAGCAGTCGCCAATGTAACCGTTAGCAAGGTCGAAGGTGTGGAACCGATTAAAGTGAAAACTGTTCCAGGTAAAGCGCCGGAACTGCCTGAATTTGTTCTTGCTAAACTTGAAATCGGTACAGAAGGAAACGTACGTGTGAATTGGGAAACGATTGACCCAAGCAAGTATGAAACGTTTGCCAAATTTACCGTAAAAGGCTCGATTCCGTATAGTCCGGTTAAAGTAACTGCCAATGTGCAAGTCACCAAACCGGCATTGCAGAACATTGCCTTAAACCTTCCAGGCTCTGGACAGGAGTTTCCAAAGGCAACCGCTTCCTTTACAGGACAGTATGATAAAGCCGCAAATGTTAACGATGGTGATATCTCTTCCATTCGCTGGACGAATTGGGATCCAAACAGCTGGAGGTCAGAAGATTGGGTAGCAATTGATTTTGGGAGTGAAAATACGATATCTAAACTCGATTTCCATTTTTATGATGATGGGGGTGGAACGAGACCACCAGCATCCCTACAGCTTGAGTACTTGGATGGTACCGAATGGAAGGCCATTGACGGTACCCAATTAGATGTGAATGCGAAAAAGGACTTAACGGTGAATTTTGCACCAGTGACCACATCGAAGGTCCGAGTGGTGATGAAAGCGATGCCGAATACATGCATTGCGATTTCGGAAATTGAGGTATTTGGAAAAGGAGATGTCACGAAGGCTGAACCAAGCATTGGCGATGATGCAACGCTTGAGAGCATCTTAATCGATGGGAAGCCGCTAAAGGATTTCCAACCTGACCAATTTACTTATGATGTGAAGGAAAAAGCATCGAATTCTCCTGTTGTTACTGCATTAACCAATGACTTATTTGCCTCTTATCAGGTATCTGAAGAAGAGGACGCTGCTGTGATCACAGTAAAATCGGAGGATGGGCTCCGGACTGAAACCTATATGGTTAAATTTAGATAATCCAATTAGTCATAGTTGAGGATGCTGTAGTCCACAACTATGACTTTTTATTGCCGTTTTTTCCCCCCGCCTTCACGTTCACCCTATCGACTACCATTTTTCTATTAAAATAGATTACAATTGGAAGAAAGATACTTAAGATAAAACCGATTTCTATATTTTTGTTTATATCTCTAAGAAGGGGGGCTTCAGTTGGACAAAAAAACGTTTACCATCTATGATATTGCCGAAGCCACAAATGTATCTCCGGCAACTGTATCGCGGGTCCTAAATGGCAATTATCCAGTCAGCAAAAAAACAAAAGAGAAGGTGCTGGCGAAAATACAGGAATATAATTTTCAGCCAAACAGTATTGCAAGAAGTTTATCAAAAAAAGAAACAAAGATGATCGGGCTGATTTTGCCAGACATCACGAATCCATTCTTTTCAAGCTTCTGCATGGAATTGGAGAAATACGCTCAAAAAAAGGGATATACGATTTTCTTATGCAATTCCTTGAATGATAGCGAGATGGAGTCAGTTTACCTAAAGGTTCTCTCGGAACGCCAGGTCGAAGGGATCATCATGATGGGCGGCCGCATTAACAAATCATTAACGGTTGCAGAAGAGGCCGCTGAGGTGCTGGAGGTTATGAAAAAGATTCCTGTTTTGATGGTCAATGGAGAGATGGCGGGCGTCGATTGTTATAAAGTGAGATCCGATGAGCGGTTGGGTATGAAGATGATTGTCGAGCATTTAGTCCAAATGGGCCACAAAAACATTGGCATGCTGGGAGGAAAGCAGGGGATCACTTCCACTGATATAAAAGTAGAGGGGTTCAGGCAGCACCTGATGGAGAAGGGTCTGGTTTATCGTCCTGAATGGCATATATACAGCGGTTTTTCAGTAGAAAGCGGACAAAAGGCGATGAAAATGCTGCTGGAAAACAAGGAGCTACCAACGGCAATTATTTGTATGAATGATATGATTGCTTCCGGAGCTTTAGTTGCGTGCAATCATCAAAGTATCGACCCCAAGAAATTTGCCTTTGTGGGCTATGATGATTCGTTTGTCGCTGATATATTGACGCCGAGCCTTACCTCCATTAACCATGATTACGAAAAACTCGGAACTGTGGCACTTGATTTAATTATTAACGCAAAAAATGAACAAGAAGCACCAGAAGTTGCAAAAGAAGTAACCATTGAACCCTTTCTTACCAAGAGGAACTCCACTGCCAGGTGACTACCACGCTGCTGGTAGATGCCGGTTGACTAATTGTTGCAGCGATTTTTTCTCTGATTCCAGGGATCGATTGGAGAATCTTATATTCTTCAATTTCTTTAGCAAGGGCATCTATTATTACATCCGCAATCTTTACTAGATGCTCTTGGTATTGAAGAACAATCTTGACTAATATCTCAAGGTAATTGTATATCTAGTTTAATTAAACTTCATAAAGGATTACTTATACCTTTCAATGATAAAATCAATAAAATATCTACTTGCTATTGGCAATACCCTTTTGTCCTTGTACGCCAGACTAATTGTACGAATAACAGATGGAGAGATTGCTTTCGTTACAATATTATACGCACATCTACTTAAGACTAGTTTCGGTAAAATAGATATGCCAAGTCCCTGTTCAATCATGGACATAATCGCATAATCATCATGTACTCGGTATTGAATATTAGGTTCAAAGTTGTTTTGTTTAAAAATAGTTAATGGTTCACTAATTTCTCCCTCATCTAAAAGTATATAAGGTCCGTCCGTTAATTCTTTCAATGTGACTTGGTCGTGAGAAGCTAAAGGATGATTTGTTGGCAATACAGCAAGCATGTCATCTTCTTGCAAGGGAATGGTAGTTAGATTTGATACAGCTTTTGGGTTAACAAAGCCAAAATCTACGCTCCCTTCTTTAATCCAATTCGAGATATCCGTATAATCACCTTGATGTAATTCGAAATGAACAGCTGGGTACTGTTCCTTAAAATCTTTCATTAATACTGGAAGCCAATGACATGAAACACTAGAAAATGTGCCAATTCGAATAAGTCCACTTTGTAGCCCTTCCATCTCTTTATGCTTTTCTATCAGTTCCCTATGTGAATTATAAATGTTCCTAATATATGGCAAAAATTCCTCACCATCAGGTGTCAGTGAAATACCATTCGAGAGCGTAAAATAAGAGTGGTAGAAAGTTCTTCCTCTAATGAATGCACCATTTGGCTAATGGCTGATTGAGTATAGCCAAGTTCTTCAGCTGCTTTGGTAAAACTGCCTGTTTCTATTGCTTTGATAAAAGCATAATAAGAATTCAACCTCACTAGCTCCTTTGCATTAGAATTTCTAATAGTTCCATTATAAATATTCGTTTTACTAATGTAAATGCAGATGATACGATATAGCCAATCTTAAGTTAAATACAAGAAAGGTTAGGACTTTCTGTTATGACACAAAAACAAGCAAACTTGATTTTAGCTACTGTCTCTATGGGGTGGGGAACATCTTATATTTTTATGAAACTCTGTGTGGATACGATCTCTCCATTAACAATTGTAGCATTAAGATTTGGAATTGCATTTATCGTTATGATGGCGATATTCTACAAAAAAATAATTCATGTAGATGCTAAAACATTGAAATACAGTGCGATTGTTGGTGCACTGCTATGTGGTATTTTCATCGCTCTTTTGTATGGTATGAAAAATACTACTGCTTCTTCAGCTGGTTTTTTGACTAGTACAACAGTTATCTTAGTTCCGATTTTGCAGATATTCATCACAAGAAAATTGCCTAGTAAAAAAATAATATTAGGAGTTCCGATTGTTTCAATTGGCTTAGTTCTACTCACAATTGGGGATGATTTTACTTTAGCGTTTAGCTCGCTATATTGTTTGGTTGCTGCCTTCCTTTATACAGTACACATCATAGTAACAAACCAGTTTGCACGAGAGGTTGGTGCCTTACAACTCGGGATATATCAACTCGGATTTGTTAGCTTATATGCAACAATTGGAATCTTTATATTTGAAACACCTGTTTTACCGCATGAAGCGATGAATTGGTTTGCTATACTTGGTCTAGCGCTCATCTGCTCTGCTTATGGCTTTGTCATGCAGCCAATTGCACAAAAGTACACGACACCGGAAAGCACTGGTTTTCTTTTTTCGCTCGAACCGATTTTTTCAGCCATATTTGCATTCATCTTCCTACATGAAAATATGGGGCGACAAGGGTATTTTGGTGCTTTGCTCATTTTAGCTGGCGTATTCATAGCAAACTCTCCATCTAAAAATCAACATAAGATTAGGCTTACTAAAGAAAACAAGAATCCGAGAGAGGTATAATAGTGAGGACTCCGATCATTCTGAAAAGGCCTAGACTCGAAAAATGTCGGCAAATAGGTGAAAAAATTGAAAAAATGGTTTATAATCATTTAGTCATTTAAAATTATATAGTTCGCATTTTGCGAAAGTGGTTCTAGCCCCCCACATTAAAAAAACTAAGATGAAGCAGTACTTCTATCTTGGGGTACTGTTTTTTTCTATTTGAAAGGAAGTAATTGATATACATGTTGAAAAATGAAAAGGCAATTGTTGTGTTTAGTGGTGGACAAGACAGCACCACTTGTTTATATTGGGCATTAAAACAATTTAAAGAAGTAGAAGCAGTTACGTTTGATTACAATCAAAGGCATAGTTTAGAAATTGAATGTGCCAAAAATATAGCCAATGAACTTGGCGTAAAACACCATATTTTAGATATGTCATTACTAAATCAACTAGCACCTAATGCGTTAACACGTTCAAATATTGAAGTTACTGATGGCGGTGAAGGGGAACTTCCGTCGACATTTGTGCCAGGTCGTAACCTGTTATTCCTGACTTTCGCAGGTGTGTTAGCACGTCAGGTCGGTGCCAAGCATTTAGTCACCGGTGTTTGTGAAACAGATTTCAGCGGGTACCCAGATTGTCGTGATATTTTTATCAAATCACTAAATGTTACCTTGAATCTATCAATGGACGATAATTTTGTCATGCATACACCTTTAATGTGGATAAACAAAGCGGAAACATGGGCCATGGCGGATGAATTAGGCGCATTGGATTTTGTTCGTGAAAAAACATTAACCTGCTACAATGGTGTGATTGCTGATGGATGTGGAGAGTGTCCAGCTTGCGTCTTAAGAAAAAGAGGGCTTGATGACTTTCTTAATGGGAGGTTTTAAACGATGGGTTTCAGAATCGTCGATAAACTTCAAAAAATAAATGAGGACATTCAAGCTCATCAATTAAAATATCATTCAAAGCGTGTACTAGTGAGCAAGGAATTTACCTTTGATGCTTCACACCACTTGCATTGCTATGAAGGGAAATGCAAGAATTTGCACGGACATACGTATAGAGTTATTTTTGGATTAAGTGGTTTTGTTGATGAACGCGGCTTAATGATCGACTTTGGCGATATTAAAGAAATTTGGAAAAATGAAATCGAAATCTATCTTGATCATCAATACCTAAACGAAACCCTTCCCTCCATGAATACAACTGCCGAAAACATGGTTGTCTGGATATATGAGAAAATGAAAGAAGCCTTAGCAACAGAAGATCGTAGGGACCAATATCATGGAGCAAGAGTGGAATTTGTCCGTCTGTTTGAAACTCCAACAAGCTACGCAGAAGCGAGAAGGGAGTGGATGGAGGAATGAGTAAGATTCCTGTATTAGAAATTTTTGGCCCAACCATCCAAGGAGAAGGAATGGTCATTGGTCAAAAGACAATGTTCGTTCGGACGGCCGGCTGTGATTATTCATGCAGCTGGTGTGATTCTGCCTTTACATGGGATGGCAGTGCCAAAGAGGATATTCAGCAAATGACCGCTGAAGAAATTTGGGATGAATTAAAAAGAGTCGGTGGGGACAATTTCTCGTTTGTGACGATCTCAGGGGGAAATCCGGCGCTGTTGAAAAACTTAGATGTGTTTATCGATTTATTAAAAGAAAAAGACATCAAAATTGGTACTGAAACACAAGGAAGCAGATGGCAGGACTGGTTCTTAAACGTCAATGAACTGACCATTTCACCTAAGCCGCCGAGCTCCAACATGGTAACCAATTTTGAAATATTAGATTCTATTTTTAAAAATTTAAACGACAATGATTTTAAACATCAAGTGAGTCTAAAAGTAGTAATCTTCGATGATGCGGATCTAGAGTATGCGAAAATGGTTCATAGCCGCTACGCAGATATTCCTTTTTATCTCCAGGTTGGGAACGATGATATTACGAATTTCAATAATAATGAATTGATTCAAAAACTACTGTTGAAATATGAGTGGTTAGTCAATTGTGTGGTTGCTGACCCTCAATTGAATGATGTAAAAGTATTACCACAATTGCATGCACTTCTTTGGGGAAATAAGCGGGGAGTGTAAGGACATGGACCATGAAGGACCATGGGGACGGTTCTACTGGCTTTTTTGGACAAGGAAAGAGATTAAAAAAGGCCAAAAGAACCGTCCCTGTGGGCATGTGGGCATTGAATAGATGAAGCTTATTGAATTTTTCTTAAGCCCTTCCCATCATGAATCTCTCGAATACCTTCCTCGCAAACCCCGTAAGAACGCCAAGAACAAGTTTCACAGACAACTTGAATATCGGCGGGGATGACATGTTCTAGGATACGGGACTCAATATCCTCCCATCTAAGAATTTGTCCGATTTTAAGGTTCATTTTGTCTAAAATAACGGCATCTCTTTCATAGATCTGGTCGTCTTGGCAATGGTATTCACCTGAATTAGGGAACTTTTCACACAACTGATCTGGCCCCTTTACAAGCAGAATCAACGTTTTTGGGTTGTTTCTCAAGGTTTGATGCAAAACCGTCATATTTTCCACGTATTCTTGGGAATAGCCCATTCCCCGATAGCCTAGAAGGCAAAAAAGATGATGTCCTCGAAGCTTATACATTATTCTCCCCCAGTTTGTTTACTCCCTTTTGATTTTAAAAGTAAACTATAATTGTTATTTGGTTAACATCTATAGGGTTTATTCTACCATAAATAAGAAAAACATTTGACATTTCTACCTGAAGTGTTAACATTATCCATGCAGGGAAATCATTACATGACAATTAAATAAATGACGCAAATCCGCTAGAGGTGCCTTTTTAAAGGGCTGAGATTGAAGTACTACTTCGGGACTCTATGAACCTGATCTGGGTAATACCAGCGTAGGGAAGTGGGAAACGGGATATTTGAAGAACGTATGTTTTATTTCGAATTTTCGACCACTTTCTTACCTTAAGAAAGTGGTTTTTTGTTTTTCACTTTATGCCTTCGATCTTCGGAATCTGCTTAAAAGGGGGGACGGGTATTTCAACTAGTGTAAAAGATAAAGAGTTACATATAATCTCCAATGGGAAAATGCCGATCGAACGTTTACGTGAAATTGTAAGCGAAATTCATCCATATATAACAGCGATTCATTTGCGGGAAAAACAAAAAACAGCACAGGAACTTTTCCAAGCCGTCCACTTGTTAACAAACGAAAACATCCCACTATCAAAGATTATCATTAATGATCGAGTCGATGTTGCCTGCGTTACAAGGGCTAAAGGAGTTCAATTAGCCTTCCATAGTTTAGATGCAGCGATTGTGAAAGAAAATTTTCCTCAGCTTTTGCTCGGGAACTCCATCCACTCCTACGAGGAAGGACAAAAAGCAAAAGAAAATGGTGCTGATTACGTGCTATATGGCCATGTCTTTCCTTCGCAATCAAAACCGGGTAAGACCCCAAAAGGACTAGAGGAATTAGCAAGGCTCTCCCAATTAGACATCCCAGTTATTGCGATTGGCGGGATCACACCTGAAAATACGGGGCAGGTACTTCAAGCAGGATCAAAAGGAATCGCAGTCATGTCAGGAGTTTTAGATGCTCCCGATCCATTAGCAGCAGTTAAGGCTTACCTAAATGTATTATATGGAGATGAACAAAGTGGAAAATTCATTTGATGTGGCCATTATCGGAGGAGGAATTATCGGGTCCTCGATTGCCTATCAGCTTGCAAAAAGGGGAAGAAAAGTCGTCGTGATTGAGAAGGGACGAGTGGCTTGCCAAGCGTCCAGTGCGGCTGCCGGAATGCTGGCAGCACAAGCAGAGCTGGAACAAGACGGTCCCTTATTCCAGCTGGCTTTAAAAAGTCAAGCGATGTTTTCAACGCTCTCAAGTGAGTTATTTGAATATACAGGAATTGATATTGAGTATGTGAATAAAGGCATGGTGAAAATTGCCGAAACAGAAGAAATAGCGCTCGAGGTAAAAAAACAGGTCACCTTCCAAAAAAAATGGGATCCAACCATTACCTGGCTCGATGCAATGGAAGTACGTGTGCTGGAACCATCTCTTTCACCAAGTGTAGCAGGAGGGATGTATCTCCCTCATGATGGTCATGTACAACCAGCAAAGTTAACACAAGCCTTTGCAAAAGCCGCGGAACATTTTGGTGCCAAAATATGTGAAGAGACGGAGGTTCTGTCTTTTGTCTATGAAAACGGTCAGGTTAAAGGGGTAAACACCAGCAACGGTGTCATCCATTGTGAACAGGTGGTTGTTGCCACGGGAGCTTGGGCGGCGAAATTAATGCAAGAATCAGGAATCGATATTCCTGTGTATCCAGTTAAAGGAGAATGCTTTTCGATTAGAACAGAAAAGCCGATCATTAACTCGACCATTTTCTCCGACAAACGTTGTTATTTAGTACCCAAACAAAATGGGGAAATTTATATAGGTGCGACTGTGATTGAAAATACCTTTGATACCAAGGTAACTCCTGAAGGGATTGCTACATTGATAGAAAGAGCGACTCAATTAGTTCCACAGATTAAGGAGGCAGCATGGGAGCGAGTATGGGCTGGAGTCAGACCGCAGACAGGCGATGGAATCCCTTATATGGGCGAACATCCAAGCTGGCGTGGGTTGTACGTGGCAGCAGGCCATTTTCGAAATGGAATTTTATTAAGCCCGATTACAGGGGAACTAGTTGCGGACCTAGTGTCAGGTAGCTTACTAGATCAGGAACTACTCTCTGCTTTTCACCTAGAACGGCACAAAGAAACGGTTAGTTAGGAGGTATACCATGAAGGTAGTAGTAAATGGCGAGTGGATCCAATTACCAGACCATGTCGTATTTGTTTCAGATGTTCTCAAACATTTTGACATCCATGATAAGGTCGTTGTTGTGGAAGTAAACGGTGAAATATTAACTAGGTTAGAGCACCAAAGTACTAGATTATCAGATAAAGATCGAATCGAAATAGTCCATTTTGTAGGAGGCGGTTGACATGTTAAAAATAGGTTCATTATCCTTTCAATCTCGTTTGTTACTTGGTACCGGAAAGTATCCAAGCTTTGAAATCCAAAAGGCAGCAGTGGAAGTGTCGAAAGCAGAAATCCTCACGTTTGCGGTGAGACGAATGAATATCTTTGAACCAAGCCAGCCGAATTTTTTAGAACAGCTTGACACTCAAAAATATAAGCTTCTGCCTAATACTGCTGGAGCAAAAACAGCAGCAGAGGCGGTCCGGATCGCAAAACTAGCGAAAGCTTCAGGACTATGCGATATGATTAAAGTGGAAGTGATTGGCTGTGATCACACCTTGCTTCCTGACCCGATTGAAACCCTTAAAGCAACGGAAGAATTAGTGAAGGAAGGATTTATTGTCCTCCCCTATACATCCGATGACGTGGTTTTAGCTCGAAAGCTCCAAGAAGTGGGCTGTCATGCGGTCATGCCAGGGGCATCACCCATTGGATCCGGTCAAGGGATCATCAATCCTGTTAACCTAGGCTTTATTATCGAGCAAGCGGTCGTACCTGTGATTGTGGATGCTGGTATTGGCTCCCCAGCTGATGCAGCATTGGCGATGGAATTAGGAGCTGATGGGGTGTTATTAAATACGGCTGTGTCAGCAGCAAACGATCCTGTCAAAATGGCCCTAGCCATGAGTTTAGCGATCGAAGCTGGACGATTAGGCTTTGAAGCCGGTCGAATCGAGAAAAAGAGATATGCGATAGCCAGCAGTCCCAAGGAAGGAATGAGTATCGGGTGAATCGCTACTCACGACAAGAACTATTTTCACCGATTGGGAAAGACGGGCAGCAGCTAATTTCCACGAAACATGTACTCATCATCGGAATGGGAGCACTCGGTTCAGGAAGTGCCGAAGCACTTGTCCGTGCTGGAGTAGGGAAACTAACCATTGTGGATCGTGATTATGTCGAATGGTCGAATTTACAGCGACAGCAGCTCTATGCTGAAGAAGATGCCAAAAACCGAATTCCCAAAGTCATCGCAGCCAAAAACCGCTTAACAGCGATTAACTCTTCGGTGCTGATTGAAGCAATCATTGGTGAGGCCTCCGTCACCGAGCTACTTAACTGGGCTCAAAATGTGGATCTGATGATTGATGCAACCGATAATTTCGAAACAAGAATGATCATGAATGATGTAGCACAAAAGGTGGGCATCCCTTGGATTTACGGGGCATGTGTGGGAAGCTATGGAATATCCTACACGATTATTCCTGAAAAAACACCGTGCCTTGCTTGTTTACTTGAAACCGTTCCGCTAGGCGGATTAACCTGTGACACAGCTGGAATTATAAGTCCAGCTGTGAACATGGTCGTTGCGTATCAAATAAGTGAAGCCTTGAAGATTTTGATCGGGGATGCGGATTCGCTGCGGAACAAACTCGTGTCATTTGACTTGTGGAAAAATCAACATAGTACGATCCAGGTAGATAAATTGAAAAAAGAAGATTGTCCAACCTGTGGGAAAGAACGATCCTTCCCCTATTTAGCTTTTGAAAATCAAACCAAGACAGCTGTCCTCTGTGGAAGAGATTCTGTTCAGATACGTCCTGCGCTTCCCGCCTTGCGTGACTTAGTGGCATTAGAAAAATTATTGGTAAATCAAGGGGGAACAGTACAGCGAAATCCGTATCTATTATCTTATTCAGTGGATCCGCACAGATTAGTCATTTTTAAAGACGGAAGGGTGTTAGTCCACGGAACCAAGGATATTTCCGAAGCAAAGGCACTATACCATCGATACTTAGGGTAATAACAACCGCTGGCGATGAAGTCTTTCCATGAAATGTTACCAAAATTATGCTAAGCTTAATTATTATGGAAAGGAGAGATTAGTGATGGATAAATCAATTCCAGAAATTACACTTAATGATGGGCTAACTTTGCCAGTGATCGGTTTGGGTACATATAAGCTAAGAGGGAATGATGGTGTTCATTCCATCTTAAGCGCAATTGATATGGGATATAGACTAATAGATTCTGCTTATAATTATGAAAATGAAGGCACGGTTGGTGAGGCTGTTAGACGCAGTTCTGTTGCAAGAGAAAAATTAAAGATTACATCGAAACTGCCAGGTCGCTATCAAACCTATGGCAGGGCGGTTGCGACCATTCAAGAATCGTTATTTCGGGCAAATCTAGATTATTATGATTTATATCTCATTCATTGGCCAAATCCGAAACAGGACATATACGTGGAAGCTTGGGAAGCATTAATTGATGCTAAAAAATGGGGGCTTATTCGTTCGATCGGTGTCTGTAATTTCTTACCTGAACATATAGAGCGTTTAGAAAAAGAAACAGGTGTGAAACCTAGCCTTAACCAAATCGAATTACACCCATTATTCAATCAAGCACCACAAAGAAAATGGCATGAAGAAAATAACATTACAACGGAATCCTGGAGCCCAATAGCTCGAGCAAATGAAGTATTACAAAATGATACCATTCAACAGATTGCCGATCATCATAACAAGTCTATTTCACAAATTGTTTTACGTTGGCACTATCAACTTGGGGCCATTGCTATTCCTAAATCATCATCTCCTGCAAGGCAGCTTGAAAATATATCTATTTTTGACTTCTCCTTAGATGAAATAGAAATGAGTATCATATCAGGATTAACTCGCCCTTATGGCAGAATAAACAACCAAGATCCTGCAGTATACGAAGAATTTTAAAGCATTTAATAAATAAAACAGACAAAACACTCCACTAAAAATATAAGTGAAGTGTTTTATTTTTTAGAGAGTCCTGTAGCGCATTAACAAATTGTTTAGTTTTTAAAAGGGTGTAGTTTTTAGGACACCCTTTTCTGTGAATAATCAATAGTATTTAACCTAAGAGGTGAATTGCGTGGGAGAATTATTGTTTACAACATTTTAATACTAGCTGCGTTCAGTGTAATGAGGAATTTTGAGAATTAGTACAAGAAATTAAAAATATATATAAAGGAAATGGATATAAAGTAAAACCGAGGTTAAAAAGCTGTAGCGGCAATAAGCAGCTTATATGAAAAGAATTAGATTTAGCTCTCCGCCTTATATGCACAGTGAGAGGTGATGAAATCATGTTTTCTGTTACAGAAATGCGGAATTTCACGTTGTTTTCTATTCCCCATATTGTTACGTTAATTCTTTTCTTTATTACATGTTGCGCTTTAGTTTATTACAAAAAGAAACTTAAACCATACCAACCAATTATGAAATGGATACTATTCGGTATTTTGCTTGTTTGTGAGATATCACAGCATTTGTGGTTAATATTAACAAATAAATGGGAAGTCGATGATCTTCCATTACAGCTTTGTTCAATTAGTACCTTTTTAGCACTGTTCTTATACTTGAAAAACAATCAAAAAGCGTTTAATTTGTTATTTTTTATCGGTACCCTACCTCCTATTTTAAGTATGATTACTCCTGGTATTGTCAACCAATTTCCTCATTTTCGATTCATAAGATATTTCCTTCAACATTCAGCTATTCCATTGTCCGTATTGTATTTTATCCATTTTGAAGGTTACAGGATTCCTAGGAAAGGGGTTTTATTTAACTTTTTAACTGTGAACATAATCGCCGTACCTATTTTTTTCTTGAATCAAAAGCTTGGAACGAATTTTTTCTTCTTAGCGAACCCTTCAGAAACAAAAACAATATTATCATTTTTAGGCAGTGGGATTATGTATTATATAAATCTTGAGATCGCCGCATTGTTGTTATTTATCATTACGTACATTTCAATGGAGATTTTACAAAAAATAGAAAATAAGAGCATTAATGTTGAAAAGAAAATAGGTGAGAGTGAATGACTAGCGAAAAATATCCCTTCTCAGTCTAAAGAATCATCACAGATTTCTAGACTTGGAGGGGATTTTTTTGTTGTCTGGAAAAAAGGAAGGATAAGATACAAGTTGCCCCAGAAGGCTAATGGCATAAAAAATATGTAAAAAACCGAAAAACTGGGAAATCTATTTAGAATGGTTAACCTTCAGTGTGGTAGTGACATGACAGCAAAAGAGCTGAAGAAAGGATCTTCAGCTCTTAATCATTTTTTACATAAAAAACACATGAAGGAGTTTAGCAGAAAAGTTTATGACTCATATGTATTATGGGGTTGCCGTATCTATTCTTCTGTAAACATCCAACTTACGTCATATTTTATATTACACTCGAACGTTTGTTCTTTGTACGAGAAATAGTATTAAACTATAATTAATGGGTACTTTAATGTGGAAATCAAATTAACAC
Organism: Bacillus sp. ISL-46; assembly: GCF_018613205.1. Classification (NCBI taxonomy): domain Bacteria; kingdom Bacillati; phylum Bacillota; class Bacilli; order Caryophanales; family Bacillaceae; genus Bacillus; species Bacillus sp. ISL-46. The sequence goes on along the minus strand of NZ_JAGGQR010000091.1, from coordinate 13,620 downwards.
GAAATCATCAATCAGTATCAATTATAAATTAACCATAAAGTTTTAATGATATAAATAGGCCTTTTGAACTACCGAATTTTACAGCTATCATCCATTTGGCAGACATGATATATTTCTCTTGTAAGTTCTTAACGGAACTAACGCGTAACCTTATATTACAGAGAAGTACTCAAGTGGCTGAAGAGGCGCCCCTGCTAAGGGTGTAGGTCGGGTAACCGGCGCGAGGGTTCAAATCCCTTCTTCTCTGCCATTATATTATGGGAATGTCTTGGTATCGACAGGGATAGTTTGAGCTTAAATGGCGAGTCGAGGGAATCGTCCTCGTAAAAACGATAAAGCCTAATAACTGGCAAACAAAACAACAACTTCGCTTTCGCTGCCTAATAACAGACGATAGCGGTTCCTCCCTCCATCGTCCATGTGGTAGGGTAAGGGACTCATCATAAGTGGACTACGCCGAATTCCACCGTCTGAGGATGAAGGAAGAGACTAACCAGACTAGCTGCTTCAACGCTTGTCAGTAGGCTAACGAAGTAAGTGAAATCAATTCTACTGACTACACTCGTAGAAGTATAAGTGCCAATATCTTTGCACACGGGTTCAACTCCCGTCATTTCCACTAAAACCAACCAACAAACAAACATCTTGAATTAGATTCATTATCCGATGATCATGTAAATAGGAAGTTAGAATTGTTCCGCAGTAGCTCAGTGGTAGAGCTATCGGCTGTTAACCGATCGGTCGTAGGTTCGAGTCCTACCTGCGGAGTTATAGTCCAACAAGGACACTAGGAAACGGGTCAGGGCGGGAACGCAGCAGCCATAACTAGTGAAATTGTGTGGGCTATTACATAGGATAAAACAAAATCGCTAAAAGTCACCTCCAATAAACGGATGTGACTTTTTATATTTCTAAGAAATTTATCCCTATAAAAAACGAAACACAATGATTGTTACTAATGGTACTAAGACGATGATCTAAACGATAGAGTTGCCAAAATTAAGGGTCCAGCCAACGCCGAATCTTTTTTCAACAAAGATGGATGGATCATTTCTATTGAAATAAAATATGCTTTTGAAATAACCGGTAACAAACTCACAGAATCTAATAAATATTTAGTTATTTACAAGATTCATATAAATGTATATAATCCCTATATAAATACTTGGAATTGATAGGGCGTGAGCATATGAGTATAGGGATTACATTGATGGGTTTACTTGTAGGTTTTTTGGTAGGGTTAACTGGTGTAGGAGGAGCAGCACTGCTAACCCCCGTATTAATTCTAATAGGAGTTAATCCTTCAATTGCTGTTGGTACAGACCTTGTATATAACTCAATTACGAAATTCTTCGGACTTTTTCAACATTGGAGACAAAAAACAGTCAATTTACAGATGGTTAAGTTATTAGCGATAGGAAGTATTCCTAGTGCGGTGGTTGCGATTGGTTCCCTTCATTATTTTGAAGCTTATTTCCATAATCAAGAACAGATTATTAGGCATTCCCTCGGATACGTACTGATATTTGTTTCACTAGCGATCATTATCAAAACTTTTGTGGAGAAAAAATTAAGACCGAATCGTTGGCAATTAAAACCATTGAAAGAAAAGAAGATGCTAACGATATTAATTGGCTGCATTTTTGGATTCATTGTCGGGCTCACATCATTAGGTTCAGGGTCATTATTCGCTGTGGCAATGATTTATCTGTATCAAATGAAGACATCAGAGATGGTTGGTACTGATATAACTCATGCGTTTCTTTTGGTAACCGTTGCAGGATTACTTCATATTGGTTATGGAAATGTTAACTATATGCTAGTTGGTAATTTACTTATTGGCTCCATTCCAGGAGTATTGATCGGTAGCAGCATTTCTGCTAAGGTCCCAACAAGACCGCTGCGAACGGTTGTTGCTGTATTGATCTTTGTAAGTGGACTAAAGCTAATCTAGGATTTGCGAAGATAAACCTCAAATGAAATTTATAATTGAAAGTCAGCATAATTATATGTTGGCTTTTTTTATCTTCAGGTCATTGTGTGGGCTATTACATAGGACGAAACAATTTTCCAAAATAGCTTTGGACATGAATTATCTGACAAACCAAGGACGATCCATTTTTGTGGATGGTGCCTGACACTAACAATCTTGCTATCACATCCAATTATCGGATGTGACTTTTTATATTTCTAGGATTTGAAAAGGAGGTGGGGATACAATTTTTATCTGATTACTTGTTATAAAGCTTTTTTGTATGATAACTAATATTATTTATGTATTGAAAACTATAAAGAAGTAATGCCCTTAATAAGTGTATTGTTAGATATTGGAATTTGGTTAATCCATCTATGGAAGCAATTTTATAACGTTTTAAAAATTTTAATCCTCCTAGATAATTGAAACAAATGTGGAGAATTATATTAGAAATTAGATACAATGGGAATTTACCAAAAGTTAATTTTAACATCCAAAGACTTGCAACAAGATAGGGACCAAAATTAAAAAAGTTTGCACTATTCAAAGGTGGTATCCCTTCATAAATTCTCCACCATTTTTTCTTTTCACCGAAAAAGTCTAAAGCTTTTGTGAATGTACACATAAATATTCCAGCTGGAAGGTATTTTTTTAATGAATTTCGACCTAAAAACGGTACTGTTAGCCAAGGTAGAATTAGCAATGCTATATAAAATAATTTTGAGTTTTTCATTATACCACCTCCAAAGATTATGATATGTACTTATTTAACAATTTAACCAAGGTACTTATATATAACTGTTATTTTTTAGCAAAACACAAAGGGAAGGTAGTAATTCCCAGCTTTAACTATAAAGGCGGTCACCCTATCAAATTATCAAGAGAAGTGAAACAGAAAATTCTTGAAACCATTCCAGAAAGTAATTTACGTGTGGTCCTGGGCGGTTACGAAAAAAAATACATTAATGTAGATGATCCGGGAGTATTAATGGATGTAGATACACTGGAGGATTTCCAAAAAGCCATTGATTATTATAAAGGATGATATATTTCGATACAGAATCTAGATTTTGATGAGTTTATGTAATGATGGTTAAAAGAGAATAAAGTTGCGATGGTAATCGATATTAAATTTAAATCCATGGTTATTATTAATGAGATTGTTATTAGAGATTGTTACTTAATCATTTATAAATGATCTCTACAGAGTGAAATCGAGGCTAAATATCAAGAACTTTTAAGAAGGGGGTTTAAGGGGACTCCTATTACACCTGAGAGCACTGTTCCAGACGGTATCGGACATTATAGGCATTATCGCGATCCGAATGGTTGAGAATGGTCTATTTATTGGTACCCGGATACTAGGGCTAAAGAGGTTCATGGCCCTATTCGGGATAAGTGGGTCAGTCTTGGCCGTGAAGGTTTTGGCTATCCAATCACGGATGAATTTGTTACAAAGGATGGAACCGGAAGGTTCAACTATTTTAAAGCTGTACAGGAACCGGGGAAGCTCGTAAAGGCAATCTTCTGGTCATTGAGAACGGGTGCCCATCCTGTATCTGGACCAATATTGACCAAGTGGGCAGAATTTGGCTTTGAAAGCACGCTTGGTTTTCCTATCGAAGACGAAAAAGATCGGCCTGGTGGAGGGCGAATTCAACGGTTTCAAAAAGGCATAATTACTTGGACTCCCCAGACAGGTGCATCTGTTGAGGAGATGACAACCTCATGAAGGTTTCCTATTTAACCGAATACGATTTAAGTAAGCTTCAGTACTTACAGCAAAATGGATAATTGGAAAAATAAGATGGATGGTGCCTAACACAAATAAAACCACTAATTCATTACAAAATAAAAGCGAATGGTACTCTCCATTTATTTGGAGAGTACCATTCGCTTTTATTAGATGGTAAATGGATTGCTTAAATGCTTTAATTTTTTGATAGAGCGATAGTTATAGATTTTTTTTTGCAACCGGGCGCGTTTATGGAGTAACGAAAAAGCCTAATTTCTCAATTTTAATGCTGAGAAATTGGGCTATTTATTTAAGAATTTCCTTAACGTTGTAAATCCGCATTTTCCTGACGCTCCCCCCTTAAGTAGTGGATATCGTCTTTTTTCCTCCCAAATTAAAGGGTATTAGCAGTGTTAATGGTTAAAGTTACTATTATATTATTTTTGACAATTTAGTTCAATTTGAGTAAGGTAACTTAGTAAGTTGCAAACAATAGTGGATGAAGTATCTTTTATCACATTTTTCATGATAGGGTTAAAAACTCTTACTATATATGAATTTTCCTTAAAATGTTCGTAGTAGAGATGAAGTAAACTATTCATTACTAGGAGGAATTATTATGTCAAACTCTCAAACTATAGATAGGCTCGAACAGCAAATGTTCTTAGATGTTATCCGTGAACGTCGATCTGTTCGTACATTTGATCCAACAGTGCGGATCTCACGCGAAGAAATGAACGAAATGCTGGAGCTAGCAACGTTGGCTCCTTCGTCTTCGAACCTGCAACCATGGCGGTTTCTAGTCATCGATAAACTGGAGTTGAAGAAAAAGCTTTTGCCAATCGCGTTTAACCAACAACAAGTAGTCGAAGCTTCTGCCGTTATTGCTGTGCTTGGTGATGTGGAAAGCTACAAGAAAGCCGAAAAAATTTATGGGCAGGCAGTTGAAGCAGGCTTTATGCCAGCTGATACGGCTAAATCATTCATCGAACGAACAGTTGGCATGTACTCAAACTTGCCGCCTGAAGTGGCTCGCCAAATCCTATATACTGATGGAGGCCTTACCTCGATGCAGCTCATGCTTGTCGCCCGATCCAAAGGTTACGACACTGTTCCGATGGGAGGGTACGATAAAGCGAAGTTCGTAGAAGCTTTCGGAATTTCCGAACAGTTTGTGCCGGTTATGCTCATTGCTATCGGGAAAGCAACAAAACCAGGACATCCTACTACACGTCTTCCTATTGAGGATGTAGCGTTCTTTAACGAATTGCCATCGGAATGAATCTCCCCATCACTAAAAGCGAGGGGTTTCATAAAATGATAATACAAAAGAAACGAAGTATTTAAAATCAAAAATAAAAAACTTTATTCTAACCCCGTTCTTTCTTAGAACGGGGTTAGAAGTGTTGAGGAACTCCTTTTGTCTAACTTTGTGACTTCTATGAAGTAGATGGACACTAGAACCTTTCCCGTGACCATTTTCGTGAAAAAGCAAGTGAGGCTTAATCGTCTATTAAGGAATCATATAGAATAAGTATTATCAAAGAAAATTTAATTGAAAGGTGGGGTTACAAGACTAATAGAAGATTTAGATTAAACTATAGATAGAGGGGGACATAAAATGGAAGCGATCGTCTTAGCTGCTGGATATTCCAGTCGAGCGAATGCATTTAAAATGACTTTGCCATTGGGGCAAATGTCCGTGTTGGAGCAAACGATTTCTAAATTTGAAGGATTATGCAGCAGAGTCATCGTCGTAGCTGGGTTTCAAGCGGAAATCATCCAAGAGGAAATGGTAAAACTCAACAGTAAAAATGCCTATTCATTTCAGATCAAGTTTGTTCATAATGAAGACTTTAACCAAGGAATGTTTAGTTCCATTCAAAAGGGCTGTAACGAAGTAACTGCCCAAACCTTCTTTATAACTCCCGGAGATTGTCCGCTTGTAAAAAAAGAGACCGTTCAGCTATTAGCAAAACACAAAGGGAAGGTAGTAATTCCCAGCTTTAACTATAAAGGCGGTCACCCTATCAAATTATCAAGCGAAGTGAAACAGAAAATTCTCGAAACCAATCCAGAAAGCAATTTGCGGGTGATCCTGGGCGGTTACGAAAAAAAATACATGAATGTAGATGATCCGGGAGTATTAATGGATGTAGATACAATGGAGGATTTCCAAAAAGCCATTGATTATTATAAAGGATGATATATTTCGATACAGAATCTAGATTTGATACCTTTAAATGAATTAAAATTATTTTTATATTGAACAATTTATAAATTTTATAGTTTAAGTTTCTAGGCATTTCTTTGTAATAGGAATACTTTTTATCCTTGTCTAAAATTAACAATTGTTTAACAACAAAAATATTATTAAAAATAATAAAAAATTATTGAAAGACGATAAGAACTGTATTAAAATTCAATTAACAATAAATTAGAGAGGTGCTTTTATGAAAAGAGGAACAACATTATTTTTAAAGATAGCTGATATTCTTATTGGAATTCCGGTTCTTGCTTTATGCATCTTTTTGGTGCCTGAGCTAAGGAATGTTGCAGCAAAATTGCTTCCAGAGTTTGATTATATAAAATATCTCGTTTCCATTGTTTTTTATGCATCGGCGATACCTTTTTACTTTGCTTTGTATCAGGCTTTCAAACTATTACGTTATATTGACAAAAATAAAGCCTTCTCGCAAATTTCTGTAAAAGCTCTAAAGAAAATCAAACACTGTGCCATCACAATCAGTATCTTGCATGTACTAGTCTTGCCGCTCTTCTATCTCTTTGCGGAGAAAGACGACGCCCCAGGAGTCATCCTTGTCGGATTGGTTGTACCTTTTGCTTCCATGGTGATTGCAGTTTTTGCTGCTGTTCTTCAAAAGCTTTTAAAAGAAGCGATTGATATAAAATCAGACAATGATTTAACGGTATGAGGTAAAAACATAGCAATTATAATCAGTATCAAAGTGATGCTGATTAAAAGAAAAATAAAGGTAATTGATGAAAACGCTAAATAACGCATTAACATTTATCAGTGAGGTGTTTCAATGAACAGAGGGGCAACGTTTTTCCTAAAGGGAGTTATAATTCTTATTGGAATTGTGGCACTTGCTTTGTGTATATTTTGGGTGCCTGAGATAGCCAGTAGAGATGCAGAAGCGTATCCAGAGACTGCTTACTTGCAATATCCCTTTTTACTATCAGCTTATTTATTATCTATTCCATTTTTCATCGCGCTGTATAAAGCATTTAATCTATTAATTTACATTGAAAAAAACAAGGCTTTCTCTGAATTATCTGTTAGAGCTTTGAAGGTTATCAAGTGCTGTGCAATCACAATAATTGCCTTGATTGTTGCAGGAATCATATTTGTGGCTATATATATGGAAGGTGACAGAGCAGGTGTCATAGCAATGGGATTATATTCGACCTTTGCTTCAAGCGTAATCGCAACCTTTGCTGGTATCCTCCAAAGGCTTGTAAATGAAGTTGTGGAAATAAAATCTGAAAATGATTTAATAGTGTGAGGTGGAAAACTTGGCAATTATAATCAATATTGATGTGATGCTTGCTAAAAGGAAAATGAGCGTAACTGAACTTTCGGAGAGGGTTGGGATTACAATGGCGAACCTTTCCATTCTGAAAAACGGGAAAGCAAAAGCGATTCGCTTTTCAACATTAGAAGCCATATGTAAGGCTTTGGATTGTCAACCTGGAGATGTTTTAGAGTACAAAAGCGATGAAGATATTTAAAAATACTTGGAAAATACGGATTGATTATGATCTGTTTGCCGGTATGGATATTTTTTAAAGAAAGCCCCTCTAATTAACTCTAAAGGGTTCCGTTTTCGGGTGCATTCTTAATAAATGGCATAAGAAATGAAGTGTGAATTGGCACACGTCATTTTCTTTATTTATCAAGGTTATTTAACATTTTTAATGGTTTTGCCATTACAATTGACATCATTTTTTATGATGGACAACAATTATTGTACAAATAAGAAAAACTGCCAAATTAACTGTCAATGTTACTGCCGATTAAGCTGTCAATTTTAATGTTTTTTTTAATTGCTAAGCGGTTCGGGTTGATGGAACAAATGGCATTTGCTATAAAGACTATTTCCTCTATTTTTTTGAAGAGATTTGGCCTTCTTCGCTTTATGAAGACCACTTTCTCTGTTTTTCCCAAGGGATTTGGTCTTCATCGCCTTTATGAAGACCTATTTCTCTGTTTTTCCGAAGGGATTTGGTCTTCATCGCCTTTATGAAGACCACTTTCTCTGTTTTTCCGAAGGGATTTGGTCTTCATCGCCTTTATGAAGACCACTTTCTCTGTTTTTCCGAAGGGATTTGGTCTTCATCGCCTTTATGAAGACCTATTTCTCTGTTTTTCCCAAGGGATTTGGTCTTCATCGGCCTTATAAAGAAAACTCACCAATATGCGGCGAGTTTTTACGTTTTAATATACCAATTGCTATGTATAAACTTTTGTCATTTCGGCTTTAAATTTCAGAAAAGCACCTCAAAACGGAACCCTTTAAATTAACTCTGAGGGGCTTTTATGGTAAGGTCTAGCTATTTTTTTGAAAATTGAACTCTTCCTAATTTAATTATAGCAGATAAAAAATGGTCAATATAGACTTTTTATCTTATTTGCTACTGCTAAAATACAATAGAACTTTAATAGAATTTGTTGAGTGGGATAAATATATCAAAGAAACCAAAAGAAATATAATGGGTAGGAGAGATGTAGAATGAGTTCTTTGGTTCTCGGTTTTCAGGAAATGGAAAAAACACAGCTTTTGCTCGTTGGCGGAAAAGGGTTAAATTTAGGGGAATTATCAAAAATTCAAGGAATACAAGTACCAGAAGGATTTTGTGTTACAACAGTGGGATATCAAAAAGCCATTGAACAAAACGAAACGTTTCAAGCTTTGTTGGATCAACTAACAAAGCTAAAAGTAGAGGATCGAGATCAAATTGGTGAAATCAGCAGGAAGATTCGACAACTCATTATAGAAGTAGAAATTCCTTCCGATGTTGTGAAAGCAGTTGCTCACTATCTCTCCCAGTTTGGCGATGAACATGCTTATGCAGTGCGTTCTAGTGCGACTGCTGAAGATTTACCACATGCCTCTTTTGCTGGTCAACACGACACCTATTTAAATGTCATCGGAAAAGAAGCAATTTTACAGCATATCAGCAAATGCTGGGCTTCCCTATTTACGGATCGCGCGGTAATCTATCGAATGCAAAACGGATTTGACCACAGCCAAGTTTATTTATCCGTTATCGTTCAAAGGATGGTTTTCCCACAGGCTTCAGGGATTTTATTTACCGCTGATCCGATTACCTCTAACCGAAAGTTACTATCAATCGATGCCAGTTTTGGGCTTGGAGAAGCACTGGTCTCTGGCTTGGTATCTGCCGATTGTTATAAAGTACAGGAAGATAAAATCGTCGATAAGATGATAGCAACCAAAAAATTGGCTTTCTATGCACTAAAAGAAGGCGGAACAGAGACACAGCAGATCGATGCTGATCAGCAAAAGACTCAAACACTTACTGAACAACAAATATTACAACTAGCTCACATAGGAAGACAGATCGAAGCTTATTTTGGTTACCCACAAGATATCGAATGGTGTTTGGTTGATGATACATTTTATATTGTCCAGAGTCGTCCAATCACTACGCTTTTCCCCATCCCTGAAGCAAATGATCAAGACAATCACATTTATGTATCTGTTGGTCATCAACAAATGATGACCGACCCCATGAAACCATTGGGATTGTCTTTTTTCCTATTAACGACTCCTGCACCCATGCGTAAAGCTGGTGGAAGGTTGTTTGTGGATGTCACACATATGCTGGCTTCACCTGTCCGCAGAGAAATTTTATTAAATGCCATGGGACAACACGAACCGCTCATGAAAGACGCACTTATGACCGTAGTCGAGCGAGAAAATTTTATAAAATCGTTACCAGATGATGAAAAAATACAAAGTTCCAGTCAAAGCAATAATGGTAAATCTGTGGATTCTCTAACACAAATCGAAAACAATCCGACAATCGTTACTGATTTGATCAAGAGTAGTCAAGCATCGATAGAAGAGTTAAAACAAAACATCCAAACGAAATCAGGATCGGATTTATTTAATTTTATTCTAGAAGATATCCAGCAATTAAAGAAGATATTATTTAACCCACAGAGTTCGCGTGTATTTATGGCAGCTATAGATGCTTCATCATGGATCAATAAAAAAATGGAGAAGTGGTTAGGTGAAAAAAACGTAGCAGACACGCTTTCTCAATCTGTACCAAACAATATTACTTCGGAAATGGGCCTAGCATTATTGGATGTCGCAGATGTGATCCGTCCTTATCCAGAAGTAATTGATTATTTACAACATGTAAAAGATGATAACTTTTTGGATGAACTGGTTAAGTTTGAAGGTGGACAAAAAACCCGAGACGCTATAATAGCTTATCTCAACAAATACGGAATGAGATGTGCCGGAGAAATCGATATTACCAGAAGTCGTTGGAGCGAAAAACCAACTACACTTGTCCCCTTGATTCTCATTAATATCAAAAACTTTGAGCCGAATGCTAGCAATCGGAAATTTGAGCAAGGGCTGCGTGTTGCCTTGAAAAAAGAACAAGAGTTATTAGATCGATTGAAGCAATTGCCGGATGGTAAACAAAAAGCCAAAGAGACAAAACGAATGATTAGCATCATCCGGAATTTCATTGGTTATCGTGAATATCCAAAATACGGCATGATAAATCGCTACTTTGTTTATAAGCAGGCATTACTGAAAGAAGCCGAAAAACTCGTACAAGAGGGCGTTTTTCATGAAAAAGAAGATATATACTTTCTCACTTTTGAAGAACTTGGCGAAGTCGTACGCACAAATAAACTGGATTACCAGATCATCAGCAAACGAAAAGATGAGTACAAATTATATGAAAAACTAACTCCCCCACGTGTTATCACGTCTGATGGTGAAATCATTGCAGGTGAGTACAAACGAGAAAATCTCCCAGCCGAAGCTATTGTAGGTCTACCTGTTTCTTCCGGAGTTATAGAGGGAAGAGCACGTGTCATATTAAAGATGGAAGATGCTGATTTAGAAGATGGAGATATATTAGTCACCTCCTTTACTGACCCTAGCTGGACACCATTATTTGTATCCATAAAAGGTCTAGTTACCGAAGTTGGTGGACTGATGACCCATGGAGCAGTTATCGCACGTGAATATGGATTACCAGCAGTTGTCGGGGTAGAAAATGCTACCAAACTGATAAGAGACGGGCAACGAATTCGTATGCATGGAACAGAAGGGTATATCGAAATATTGTAATTGCTGAATACCTTACAGTATGAAAGGTGTTATATTGAAATTCTTCCCTTTTGTTATAGAATAATTATTTTTATGTTTTAAGGTTTTTTGTTCACTAATGGGTGCGATACTTCAAAATGAAGGTCGCCTTTTTCTTTTTCCACAGAATATATTGTGAAATGTTGTACTTAATGTAACGAAGCAGGATAATTGAATAAGAGTACGTTTTACTTTGAATATTGATTTATGGTTAGGAAGTGGTCTGAATTTTTAATGCAATTGTTTTGTTTATTCTTGCAGGATTAGCTGAAATTGGCGGAGGTTATTTAATTTGGTTGTGGTTAAGAGAAAGTAAGCCAGTTTATTGGGGAATAAGTGGAGGGATAGCATTAGCTTTATACGGTATAATAGCTACATTTCAAACCTTTCCAACATTCGGTAGAGTATACGCTGCGTATGGTGGAGTGTTTATAGTGCTATCTGTTTTATGGGGATGGGGCATAGATAAAAAAACACCTGATTTATATGATTGGGTGGGTGCAGGAATATGTTTAATTGGTGCTTCGGTAATCTTGTTTGCACCACGTCAATAAATTTCTTATTAAAGTAACAGTGCAAGAGTTGAAGATTAGCTGCCATAATGGTGGCTTTCTTATTGTACTAACGTACGCAGGTTAGTTGAAGAAGGGAATTTTCACCAAATTTAGAGTAGTTACATTAAAACCAAAAGGAGGTTTTAAAGTTTACAAAAAGATGAATACCAATTATATTTTTAAAAAGTCATTATGTCTATAATTAAAATAAACTTAACGTCAAGCAACATAGTAGCCAAACTAAAATAAAACACAAAGGAGATAGAGATATAATGGAATTCTGGGAATCAAGTTTTATAGAAAAACAAACAATGTGGGGATTTGAACCTACAGACTCCGCAATCTTAACAAAGGACTTTTTCCTTGAAAAGAATGTTAAAGATATACTAGTACCAGGTATTGGATATGGTAGAAATGCAAAGGTTTTTATTGACAATGGAATAAATGTTACAGGTATTGAGATTTCAAAAACAGCGATTGATTTGGCGAGGGAAAATGGGCTTGATATTAGTATTTTTCATGGTTCAGTAACTGACATGCCTTTTGATAACAAACTCTATGACGGTATATTTTGCTATGCACTTATTCACTTATTGAATAGTCGTGAGAGAGATAAGTTTATTAAAGAATGCTATAATCAGTTAAAGCCAAATGGATATATGATTTTTACAACTGTTTCAAAAAAAGCCCCAATGTTTGGTAAGGGCAAACAATTGGATAAAGACTATTTCGAGATAATGGAAGGCGTAAAAATGTTTTTTTATGATTCTGACTCCATAAAACAAGAATTTGGAAAATATGGACTTATAGAGTTTTCAGAAATTGACGAGCCAAGTAAGAACATGAAAAATAAACCTCCAATAAAATTTATAATTGTAAAATGTAAGAAAGAATAATAAAGATAGTATTGGTAGGAGATAGGATGTGGATATGCTAACGGCTGCTTTCCTTAAATTAAAGGAAGCCTTTTTTTATGTAACAATCGGGGCAGCATTCCTGTAATAAATGAGTGGAAAAAGAACAAGTTTGTGAATAAATCGACTTAAACTAACTGGGGCTTTACTTCAATCGGGAGTAAAGCTTTTTTCTTCTTCAACTAAAGGAGCAGGATAGTTGAAGAAGGATTTCTCCGAATTTCTCTTGAATATATTCTATATTAGTCGTAACCAAATAGAATGTGGTGGTGAAAGATTTATGTTATCTAAGATTTCAAAGGATTTACAGGATGGTGAATTTTCAGGTGATGCATATCTAAGTTTAGATGGAATAGAAATAAACGATGATGAACTAATACTAACTATTCAAGTTACTTATGAAGATGATGATGAAATATTGCAATTATGGAAAATTACCTGCATAGATTTTAAAAGCCATAAATTAAACGTCAATTACTTTGAAGAATTTGAAGTTTTAGATGAACACGTTTTTCTATGGGAGTACAATAATAACTCAGCAGATTTGTTTATTAAGGGACACTCCAATGATATTAACCAAGTAATTGGTGAACTGTTTTGTACTCATTCAAACGTTGTGAACGGTCAATTACCTCTAGAACGGTATTTAAATATCAATCATAACAATAAAGATATAGTCGGTTTATTAAAACAAGGAGAAGGGTTGTTTAGTAAAGGACCTGTAAATTTAATAAAGGTACACGATAAGGTTTTGTCAGGTCACGGCTACAAAACATCTATAATTGAATGTTCTACCAAAGAAAGTACCAAATATAAAATCTTTACTTTTGGTGAATCTTTTGTTGTTGCCAAAGATTTTCAGGTTATTAAGGTATTTTAGATAAACTAACAGAGTTTGGTGTTCTAACAAGGCATCGCCTTTCCTAATACCATTTATTTATCAAATTGTGAAGTATTGTACTTAAGCTAACTGGGTGCGATAGGAACGAGGATTGCTGCGGCGATCCTTTTTGTTATTGAGCTAACGGGGCAGTTTAGCATTCCTGTAGAGAGT
>NZ_JAGGQR010000090.1:8981-49181 GCF_018613205.1 Bacillus sp. ISL-46 | reverse complement strand
TCATATCAAACTGAGGGAGTTTAAGAAGAAATGGTAAAATATAGGTTGACTAATTTAATAACATAGTATAAAATTAGGAAAATTTAAAATGTTAAGACACAGAGACTGGGAGTATTAAGGAATGTTTATTGTTTAGAGAACTGTCGATTGGTGAAAGACAGTCAATAATAAATTCCCCAACTCGCCCACGAGTGTTAAGACTGATATGTAGGTCTTAACGGTTGACATCCGTAATCAGTTATAAAGTGGATTTGTTGTAACAGCAAATCAACAAGAGTGGTACCACGAAGGTAAAGCCTATCGTCTCTTATGAGATGTAGGCTTTTTTTGAACAATCGTTTAGACAAGGAGGAATATTTTATGGGAACAGTTTATTCATCAATACTTCCAATTCACGAAGAATTTATAAGAAAACAACGAATTTTTTTTGTTGGTTCAGCACCTTTATCAGCAGACGGGCAGGTTAACATTTCCCCAAAAGGTCATGATGTACTGTCGATATTTTCACCAACTGAGGTCGCTTATTTAGATTTAACTGGTAGTGGAAATGAAACAAGTGCACATTTAAAGGATAACGGTAGAATAACGTTTATGTTCTTAGCTTTTGAAGGTCCCCCGATGATATTACGCCTTTATGGAAGAGGTAAAGTGGTATTACCAGGTACCTCTGAATGGGATGAAATGGCTAATCATTTTGACATCCTTCCTGGTGCAAGGCAAATTATTTATGCAAAGATTGAAACAGTAAAAACGTCATGTGGATTTAGTGTACCATATTATTCATACAGTGGTGATCGAGATACGCTTCAACAGTGGGCTACCAATAAAAGCGAACAAGAGTTAGAAGAATATCGTAAAAAGAAAAATTCTATAAGTATGGATGGGATAGTTACACCAATAGGAGAAAGTATAGCTAACTTTAATAAAGTGTAAATAGTTCTTGTTGATTTAACGGGTGCTTTAGTGTAATAAAGGGTTGCTTTTGCAGCCTTTTTTTCTTGTTCCACTATCCTGAAAATAAAAACTGCAGTGGGGGATTTTAGGCAATACGAAACTAGACCCATTAAAATCCGTTAAAAATTTTGCTGTACTAACGTGGGCTCAAGTTAATGATGTGATCGCTGCGTCGGTCTTTTTCTTGCTATTGTAATGTTAAACACAATGCTAAAAAGGGTGTTAATAGGGTGCTCATTCGATTGTTATTTTAACTTTATTTCTTATTTTGCATGTCAAAACGGAACTCGTAAGGCTACAAGAGTAGCTCTTTTTTATTTTGAAGGTAAATTTGTGAAGAGATTCACACTAACGGGTGCTTTACTTGAATGAGTTAAATTTAGGACCTAAATTGGTCCTATTTATTTTTGTGTATTTACAGATCGTTTGTTCGCATATAATGATTACGAGGTGAGTTATATGGCAATACGAGACCGCGGTAAAAAGAAATGGCAGTTTGCGTTTGGAATGCCGGAGTTAATTAAGGCACAGCGAGAGCTATGGACCGACCAGGAGCGAATTATAAAGCCAATGATTGATGAATACGAGAAGGAAGAGTTTGACCAACGTATCTGCTATGCGATGGAGTACAACCTGTCGATAAAGATAACGATATGGTCTAACGGCTTTACATCAGATATAACCGGTCGCATTCATAACGTAGATCCCATATCGTACCAACTTCGGATTGAACTACTGGGAGGCGAGTTTCGGCGGATTAATTTCGAGGATGTTATAGGAGTGTCAGTCGTTGATTAAATGTGGCTCAAATTATCAAACTATAATGAAACCTTTTTCTGGAAAAATTCGTATAAAATAAAGCAGATATTAAAAGGGGATGTCTTTCTCAGAACTGGCTGCGATAAAAGGGCAGCCTTTTTGTTAATATGCTAACGGAACAGAATAGTTGTTGAACAAGAAAAACTACCTCGATATTATCAGATTTGAGAAAAAGGATGAAACAAAGGGGTGCAGAAGATGAAAAAAGCAATAAAATGGATTATATTAATCATTGGAGCTTTATTTGGAGCAGTAGCGTGGAATTCCAATGAAAAAGATGAACAATAATGAATTAATCCGCAAACTTTAAAACATTGAATCAGCTTAGTACGAAATACGAATAAAAATGTGACACATCATTATAATCAAGTGAAGCCAAAAGACAAGCTGAGCACCTTTTTTCTTGTTACGCTAACGGGGCAGGTTTGTTTAAAAAGTGTTCACAGTAATTGGTATTTTATTGTATAATTGGAATTATAAAACCATAGGAGGGAAGTATAGGATATTAAATACATTAGTACCTATATCAATATTAGCTGGTCTTGTTGTTTTTGGATTCCTAATGGTTAAGTTAGTTAAATTGTTAAAAAACTAAAGGGAGTAACGGATAGATTGTTCAAAATGAACAGTCTTTTTTACACCTAACATAAAATTTGTGAAGAATTAAACTTAAAGTAACGGGTGCTTTATCTGAAGAGCACTATTAAATGGTTGGTCTACGCAACAATCAATCCTATTCTTAGGAAGTATGGAAAAGCAAATTTATGTATAAAAGCGCCTAAATTGACGCTGTTTTATTTTACATATTAATAAAGAATAAAATAAACAATTACATTTTTGAAGGCGGGATTCATAAACCACCTTCATAAAACTTAATCGCATCCACGTTTTTTATCCATAGTTTTGCTTCTGTCCCATTAGTATTTGCCCTCCAAAGGTTTCTGATGTTATTTGTAATGGTGGTTTTTCTAATCCAAACAATCTTATCAATCGACTTAACGTATAAAGGCTCGTAATCACCATATCCTTTAGGCGGTTCTGTGATTTTTTGTTGTTTATTTGCCTTAGTATCAATGAAATAAAGGGAAGGTATCGGATGTTTGCCAAAATCATTGGACCATTCTGCTTCCTTGCTTCTTGACGAAACAATTGCGTTGTCAGTAATCCAATCGAAATTAAGATCAATGTAGTTTTCTGGTGTGAATTTTGTTGATGCAGGCATACCTCTATTTTTAAATCCTTATTCTTAAACCCAAAAACAATTCTTCCGCCGCCGGCAATATAGGCAATGGTATCGTTTGAGGGAGCCCATTTTGGTTGTCCAACCTGAAGAATAAGTTCATCTAATACCTTAAAATTCTTGCCGTCACTTGATATGACACATAGCATATTACTATCCATTGAACAGGAAGCTGTGGGTGAAACGATAAATGAAATCCACTTTCTACTTGGTGAATAGTTAAGATCGTATACATATACCGCAATGATTTTGTTATTCTTATTTGTTCCAATTTCTCTTGGAAGGGTAAAAAAATGATCAACCCCGTCAAATAGGACAACATCTTTATAGTTATCCCCGACTTTTTTCAAGAAAAGAATGGCACTTGTCCAGCCGTCCGGTCGAAGAGTGCCTGCTGCTGAAAGCAAAAACCCGTTCCCATCTGGCAGCCATGTATAACCATGAACGCCGGTTGCGATATTATAGAACCGTGTGAAATCAGATATATTTAATATACCTTCTTGATTAAAGGCAATTATATTTTTCTTTGGTGACCATGATGGGTCATTTCCATCATAAAATATTTTCTTTTTTTCTCCTGTTTGAATTTTGTAAGCCCAAATCTCATGCTGAAATTCATTATCCTTATGTTCTGCTAGCGCTTCGTTTCGATACAACAGCCATTGTCCGTCTTTTGACCATTTTGGTTGACCGAAGACTCTCCCAGTGGTTGTGATTTGTTTTTCCTTGTTGTTGATAAACGTCCAAAGATTCCCGTCCCTGATAAAAGCTGCTTTGACATCTTTATCATTCTCCGCAAACGAAGGTATTGGATAAAGTAACAACATAAAAAATGTTATCAGTAGAACCCTTTTCATCGTGCAGGATCCCTCCAAGAAATAGCGCTGTCGTCATTTTGGTGGAAACATCGAATTTACGACCTTTACTAAATCACTTTTAGATGGTTTATAATTGGTACTGTCACCGATCAACTTTACGTTGTACTGGATATTATCGATTAACAAGATTAATTCATATCCCTCGGGTAATTCCCCGATAAAACCTTTGTAGCCTTTGTGAAGCGTTATTGGTTTATACATGTTCCCTTTCGGCAAAATGATTTCGCCTGCGGTTGGCTCTGCTTGTATTTTCACTACACAGGGCGTTTTCACATTCTTATAATATAAAGTAATTTTCTCGCCAGAAATCTTCCCGCTCACATCCGTAATCTTAAAGGGAAAATAACCAGGTCCATATATTTGTTTATTAAATTTTTCTTTGTATTCTTTCGTCAGGATGAGTTCGTTCATTAGCGGATTGGCTTCATCTGATATGACTTTAATTTTAGAGATCCTGTCACTTTTCATAGATACTTCCCATATGAAGGCAATTCTTTGACATCCCCCTATACAATCATCAAAAGAATCATCTCTAAAACTCCCAATTATGACATACGTGTTTTTACGCGGGGAAGGTAGGGTTTCAAGACCGTTGATTGGGGTATTTTCTCTGATTTCAGGGATTTTAACAGAAGGATCGATCAAAGAATTTAGCTTTGATTCGTCTTTGTCATGCAATGCCCTAGCAAAATGACGAAAAAATTCTCCTCTATAATTAGTTGATTCAGCTTTTATGAATTGCGGCGCAACAAAAGAAAATACAACAAGTAAAGATAAGATTAATATCTTTATTTTCACATCTATCATCTCCTAACTTTAGTGTCCCCAATTCTGTTTTTAGTATGTTTTATCTGTTCTTAACAAGATGATTTATAACATTTTCCCGATTGGTACCATGGAAAATATGAATCTGCTTTTATTATGTTGATATGAAAAGTAAGCAGACGGTGATAGTGTCCTCGCTCTTATCAACTGTGAATCTTGGACCTAAATGATTCCGGCAAAAAAATAAGACCCTTGAATCAGCCCTAACAAGTTGTATGAACCCCGTTTAGAATAGTAACATATGTCCCCGTTTTGTAGTTTGTATAATTTCTTACAGATGATTAGACCCTTCCTTTTTCACCTCTCACCATTTTCTGAAGCAGAATTATTTCTATAATCTAAGACTTTTGTTGTATTCAAATATCTAGTTTGAAAAGTTATTATATGAGGATGTAATAATTTCAAAAGCGGTGTTCGTGGTCTTGTTTTTCCACGTAACATCAAGTTTTCTATCAATTGTGGTGCTAAAAAATTATCGTAAAAAGAGAGAGGGTATATTAGAATGTCTTTTGGTTCATTTGTCATGGCTTTTTCAATGGCGGGGATAGACTATGACATGTTAAAAAATTTAGGAATTTCTATAGGTATTTTGGTTTTATTTATTCTTTTTAGAAACTTATTTACAAAGTATGTGTTTCAGTTGATTTTAAAATTGTCTAGAAAAACACCGACTGATTTTTTCACAAAAATTTGTTTAGGGTTTGAACGTCCTTTAGGATGGTTCTTTATTATTGTAGGTTTGTATTTAGCAATGGATTATTTCCCATTTATAGAACAACATAATGCGTTATTTTTAAAATTTTTACGTTCCATGGTGATTGTTTTAATTACATGGGGATTGTTTAATTTGTCATCTCCTACTACGGGGATCTTAATAAGTGTTAATCAAAAGATCAATAATAAGATTGATTTAATTCTTTTACCGTTTATATCAAGAACGATCCGTGTCATCATTATTGCAATCAGTATAAGCATTATTGGCCAGGAATTTGATTATGATGTAAATGGATTGGTGGCGGGCCTTGGGTTAGGGGGTCTGGCATTTGCTTTAGCTGCAAAAGAAGCGGTTGGAAATCTAATTGGTGGAATCGTGATTGTAACAGAAAAACCTTTTTCCATTGGAGATTGGATTTTAACACCTAGCGTCGAAGGTATAGTAGAAGATATTAATTTCAGAAGTACTAAAATTCGCACTTTTAGTCAAGCTCTAGTTACAGTTCCCAATGCGACACTTGCAAACGAAGCCATTACCAATTGGAGTCGTATGGGGAAAAGACGAATCTCTTTCCACCTAGGACTTAACTATCAAACCACTAAAGACCAAATTCAAAGAGTCGTTAAACGGATTGAACAGTTGTTGAGAACTCATGAAGAGATCCATCCGGATACGATTATGGTCGCATTCGATCATTATAATGAGAGTAGTCTCGATATTCTTATATATTTTTTCACGAATTCTACTGTTTGGGCAGAACACGTTAAAATTAAACATGAAATCAATTTAGAAATCATGGGGATATTAGAGGAAGAGGGAGTGGAAGTTGCTTTTCCAAGTCGAACCATTTACGTCACTCCACAATCAAATGAATTATTACAAACAATGGGTTCTTTTGATTGAAATTAGTTTAGTTGTTCCAAAGTAAAACAAAGTTTTTGAGTTTTGCCAACTCGAAACAAAAAAATATAACCAGAAAAGGATTAATCTCCCCTGAGTGGAATGATTCCTTTTTTTGAACTGATTATAAGTCAACTTTTTTATATGATTCAGATGCTAGATATTCATTTGTTTTTTCTTTAGCAAATTGGAAGGCATCAATTTCAGTCGTTCGTTCTAGATAAGGTAATTTTTTATCCCATTCAAAATGATGTCTAAAATCAGGATTGAAGTCTTGCATAACATGACGAAATTCATGAAAAAGAGTCTCAATTAATGGGATATATTCACTGAAGCGAAAAATAAAGATAATCTTTAATTCTCTCCAATAAATACCTGAAGCGAATCGTAAATATTCATCTTCTTCATCCCCTAAGTCACAAATGATTTTATTCGCTTGACGAATAGAACAAAAAATAACTGGAATATTAAAATTTGAGTCTAAGTATTTAAAAATAGTATTGTATAATGTATTGATGTCCCAATAAAATTCATCATCCAGCACATACCAATTTTTATATTGGTGAAAAATAATGCGTTTTTGTAGAACTTGACTTAAAGACATGCATAAAAACCTCCAATACATTTTTATCAATTATTCTTATATTAAAAACATTTTTCCTGAGAGTAGACTTAAAACCACAATAGGCTTCAATCTATTGTGGTTTTAAGATTTTTCGTAAACTTTAGTCTCATCATTTACAAAATTTATAAAATTTAAACGCAATGCTTAATGAAAAAAAATCCTCCTAAATTTTCTTCCTCTTTTTACATATTAGTATTTTTAATGTGGTTGAATTGACAAATTCTAATGATGACGCGATTCCAATGTTCCGAAGAAACAGTAAATATGTCGAACTAGGTTGGATAGATTTATTCCTGTAATAATATATTTATACTATTTTTAAAAATACTTTATACCTCTGATATCTAGTTTTTTTAAATACTATTTTTTCTCAATGATAACGAATAAAACACCAGTAAGAATTAGCATGGAGCTTATCCAAAACGTTACACCTATATTCTCCAGTCAGGTTATAAAAATTACGATTTTAATTTGATATTCATCCCACTTAATAAAATCAACCCAATTCATTACAGTAGGTTGGCCTAATGTCTGGCAGCCTGTTAGGACAAACATTACTAAAATACAGACTTATTGATTTCCTTATTTTCCCACATCGATGATATAGACGAATTCTAAAACTTTTGGTTTCGATTTTTCAAAACATGGATTATAGGAAAAGAAATAAAATATAATAAGTTAAAAGAAAAATAGGTGGGATAAAATGATGAAAAAAATTGCTTATTTGTTCGCGATGATAATAGCTGCAATCAGTTTAGCCGCTTGCAACCAACAACAAGATGTGGTGAAAGAAAAACCACCTGTAACTGAACCAAAGGGAGAAAATCCATCCAAACCTGAAGAGCCTGTTACACCTGAACCAGAGCAAAAAGTGTATCAAAATGAAGTGTTTAAAGATGTTGTCGTCACGGAAACTTTAGATACACTCACAATAACCGGAAAAGCTCAAGTATTTGAAGGGGTGTTTCAATATGCTCTTTACGATGGAGAGAAAGTGGTCAAAGAAAGTAATTACCAAACAGCGGGTGCACCTGCCTGGGGGGAATTTGAAATTACTTTCGAAAAAGGGTTAGTATCTTCTAATAATGCTAAATTTGAATTATTTGTTTACTCAGCAAAAGATGGATCAAAAATAAATACGTTAGAAATCCCAATTTCAAAGCCTTAATTACCTAAATGTAAGTATTTTAGAAAACCTCATCATAACTGAACACTTTTTTCAATTGAACTATTTGGCATGCAAATTACCTAAAATGTATTTTGTTTTTTTGAAAAGAAGGAAAGACACGGCATGGTCAAGAATAGGAATAGGTGAATATGAACAGAGGTGAATTGAATGCTAATAAAGGAAGAATTGATTGAAATAAAAGCACTTCAAGAGGTTTGTGAAAAAGAGGGAGGATTTCAGCTCAAGCTGAATTTTGATATGCTTGAAAATCGAATCGGGAATAAAAAGGAAGACTTCTTCCATTATGAAGATGGCAGGCTTGTCGGTTTTCTTGGATGCTATGGTTTTGGAGAGAAAGTGGAGCTTTGCGGGATGGTGCACCCGGATTATCGAAGGAAAGGGTTATTTTCTAAGTTGCTGGAAATGGGACTTGGAGAAGCGAAAAAACGTTTTATCACTGTTCTGTTAAATGCTCCAACAGACTCACTATCTGCCAAGCAGTTTTTAAAGAATATTCCGTGTGTATTTTCGTTTGCAGAATATCAAGCAGGAAACTGAATTGTCTGTGGATCCCAATATAACCTTAAGGAAGTCCTTTACAAATGAGGATTGGGAAGCAGAAATTCGACTCGAAGTCTTGGGATTTGGATTGAATGAAAATGCAGCAAGGGAGTTTAATCAGTTGATTCGGGAGAACAGCAGGGATTCACGTTTACTTATTGAAGTAGAAGGAAAAACTTCTGGAAAAATGCGTGTTTCCGAATCCAATGGAGAAGCATGGATTTATGGTTTTGCTGTTTTTCCAGAGCTTCAGGGAAAAGGGATTGGGAGAAACGCTTTATCAAGAGTGGTAAAAATGGAACATCAAAAAGGGCTGCCTATTTTTCTAGAGGTTGAGGCCAAAAATTCCCATGCCCTTAGGCTCTATGAATCATGTGGATTTAGAAGTTACCATTCCCAGGATTACTATAAATATCTTGATTAATTTCAAGTACTGTGAGGGAGTAGCTTGGCGATTGCCAAGCTATTTTTTTAATAAGGTATTAAATAGAGCCAAAATCATAAAAAATCTTAGGTCCTTTTAACTGGAAGTTGAATATGGAAGGTTGTGCCTTTTCCAACCACACTTTGTACCGAAATATTTCCTCCATGCTCATGTACCGTTGTAAACACTTGAGTCAATCCAAGTCCTGTTCCATCTGGTTTACTAAAATAAAAAGGTGTTCCTAATAGGACCAACTTTTCTTCAGGAATACCTTGACCTGTATCACTCACCTTAATATGGATCCATCCGCCATGATAATAATGTTCAATTTTAATTTTACCATCGTCAATTATTGCTTTAATTGCATTCTTGATCAGATTGAAAAAAGATTTTAAGAGTAAATTTTTCTTTCCATAAAATCTCTTATCAGAATCCTTTAAGTCCATTTCAACCTCAACGGAATATAGTTTTTCTTGGAATAAAAGCAAGATAGAATTTAACTCTTTACATACGTCAATCAATATAAGAGGTTCATCTTGTAAGTCGGGTTTGGATACCTGCAATAAATTTTGTAGTGTTTGAAATGCTTTTTCTAATTCGCTTTCCATCGTATCTAAATAAGGATGATTATTAGATTCTTTAATTAATTGTAAAAATCCCTTTACTGCCGTTAAGGGGTTTTTAACTTCATGAACAATCCCAGCTGCTAATTGACCAAGTGAAGCTAATTTTTCTCGATCCTTCAACCGTTTCTCTGCAATTTTCCTCTTGGTAATGTCTTGAATAATAACCTGAGCCAATACATTATTTTCAAAATAAAACGGTATGGTCATTATTTCAACCTCTGCAACTTCCCCATGATTTTTAATAATTTTTATATCCATTTCTTTAATGATTTCTTGTTTTTCGATAACCCTGGTTAATCCTTCATAGAACATATCATGAAGATCGGGAGGAAGGAATTGGCTTATTTTTTTATTTATTTAATATTTGATCTGGAGATGTAAGATTTAATAAGCGTAAACCAGCCAGGTTACAGTAGAGGATCGTTCGATCTTCACAAACAATCAATATCGAGTTAAGGGAATTCTCTACTAATTGGTGAAAGTCTAAATTATCTATTGTTAGATTCAATTAAATCCCCACTTTATATCTCTTTTTGTCAGCAATTAGTTTATCAATAAAGTTGCTAAACTTAAATACCAATTTATGTATTCAATCGTGTAGAAACCGCTAAAAAACAAAATGTTCACAAAATCGACATAATTATTTGAAGGTAGTACAAAATAAAAGTTAAAAGTTAGAGAGAATACCATGCGAGTATGCTTTTTTTTATGCTATTTTATTTCACGTTCCTTTTAAGTTTGCAAAATAAAACGGATTTACTTTGAAAGGATATGTAAAATGAAACATAATTTTGTCATTGTCATTGGTTTGATTGTATTCATGCTTGTTCATCCATTTCCTGCTCAGGCTGCTGGTAATAAACCTAGTAATATTTATTTGGTAAAATCAAGGGATACTTTACCTGGAATAGCAAATAGATATAACACTTCTGTTAATGATCTCAAGGTAACCAATGGATTGCAATCCAATTCATTATTAGTGGGTCAGAAGTTGTGGGTTCCAACCATGTATGAAGTGGTTGCCGGAGATACCCTGAGGGGAATTTCATCAGCCTTTCATTCTACAGTCGACAGTATAAAAGCAAACAATCAACTTTCATCTGAACACCTTTATATCGGGCAAGTATTAAAGATTCCTCCTAAAAAAATGACCATGCAAGGTCAGCATATCCTGATGACGAGGGAGGAATTTAGGGACTGGTTATTTAACGCTAGAATTAATAGGAAGGTAACTATCATTCAACAGCATCACACATGGTTACCGTCATATAAGCATTTTAATGGATCCAATCATTTTAGAATGTTGATGGGGATGGAAAATTTCCATAAGAGAAGAATGGGCTGGAGTAATATCGCTCAAAATATTACCACCTTTCCGGATGGAAAAGTAGCTGTTTCAAGGCCTTTTAACATAGCCCCCGAAGGCACTATTGGGCCCAAGGCTAATAAAACAGGGATTACCATCGAAAATGTTGGCAACTTTGATAAAGGTCATGATGTCATGACTACGGAACAGAAGGAAACTATTGTTTATATTACCGCCATGTTATCTATAAAATTCGGGTTAACTCCTTCCATTGATAGTATCACTTATCATCATTGGTGGAATTTGAGTACGAAGGAAAGAGTGCTAGATAGAGGGCCAGATTATAATGTAAAAACGTGCCCAGGGACTGGATTTTTCGGGGGGAATTCCACAAATAGTGCCAAAAACAATTTTTATCCCCTCGTGTCACGTAAGATGCAAGAAATTTTAGGGTCTAGGCATTAAACACAGTTCTAGGCATTAAACAAAGCTTTCATGACTCATATTCGGAGGCTGGTGGAAGCAGGTAAGATTCTAGGAATCGAGATCCTTGATTCTTAATTGTAAATGCCGATGCCGAATACTACAGCTTGAAAGCAGAAGGTAATATGGAAGATACGATGGAGAGGGGGGATTCTCCCCTTTCTTTGTTTTTTCAGCTAATCAGAATTTATAATCATAAATTCTGAACTCATAAGTGCAACTACGCCACTGTCTTCGCCCTACATGCTCGTCAGTGGCGAGTTTTCTTTATATGCGACAAAAGACTTTTTACTTATCGCTAAAATCTTTTCTTTTTTTTCTTAACCACGTTATGACCGATAAAATAATAGAAAGGAAAAAGAGGAACGCATATAATACCCAAGGATAATCAATGATTACCCTTGACTGCCATGGCCAGAGAAATTTTTCCATTTTTGATTCAACTCCTATTCATCGATCATCCACTTTTTTTCATTTGTGTAATGGATATTTGCTTACGAATGCATGCCACAATTAAAAGAAGAATTGGGAATATAATAAAAGGTAATAATCCTAAATTCCCAATGGCTTTATTAGAAGACCAATGTTCCGAGGTGCTTCTTGATATGTTCATTCCTAAATAAAGGACAATGGCTGCTGTAGGAAGAACGAGTACCCTGCTGTCACGAAGGTACAACAATTGCTGTATTCCTCGAATAACTCCATACATTTGTATCGTCACTTTAAAAAAGGCGGTTCCCATAAAATATAATATTCCCAACGCATCAAGGTTTTCAAGAAAGTCCGCAACAGAAATAACTTTGACTAACCTGTATAAAGGATAGACACTGGTTGAAAAGGTGCCTTCACCAAAGGTAAGAACAGCCAGTGCATCAAAAATTGAAAGAAGAATTCCGTAAGAAACCGTTGCTAAAAGAGTTGTTTTCATAATGCGTTTCGGATTTATCACTAATGTCCAGATCATGGCGAATTCAAGGGTTTCTCCAAATGATTGTTGGATGCCGCTCGGCCATACGGATTTCCAAATACGCCCCCATCCTCCTCCTAAAACCGGCTGCAAATTCTTGATATCGGTTATATCCGAGGCAAATATTAAGATGATCTCAAGGAAAAACAAAACTAAGATGACTGGTAAAATTAATTCTGCAAGCCGAGCTATAACCTCAATCCCACTATATAACGCATAAGTGATAGCAATCATAAATACGCTGAGTATAATCCAACTAGGCGTACCTGGCAAAATGGTGGTTGGGATGAGTTCCTTTATATCACCCAGCGTCCGACTTGAGTTATATAAAAAATGAAGCATATAAAACCAAGCAATTGGAGTGCCGAGCCATTGGCCAAACTGGGCAGGAAACCATTCAACAAGAGTCAATCCCGGCTGAAGTCGCACTAAAATGAGAAACATAATGATGAGGCATGTCCCGATTCCAGTACATATTAAGGTAGCTAGCCAAGCATCACTCCCGGCTACAGAAGCAAATCCAAATATCACCGACGAACCAATCTGAAATATTAAAGTAAGCATAAATAATTGGATGATTGAGATTCTCTCCATGGTTTTTTCACCTTCTAACCCATTTTTTGTTAGCTCATTCAGTATTAACATAAACAAAATTTTTGACTATATCCTCAAATTATTTTTATTTCTGGTTAAAATATGAAAAAGTTTGGAAATTGGAGGTGGTCAGAGGAAATGGGAACAATGAGATGGCAAGGGAAGAAGATTTCAAAATCGAATCAAAGTCAAAAGCAATGGTCATATAACCAGGAGGATAATTCCAACAGCTATCAACTAAAAGGTCATTTTCAGGATGATTTAAAACAGTTGAAAATGATTTTTGAACGATCTTCCGATATTGTTTTCCGTGAATTTCAGCTAGCTGGGATACAAAAAGGAGGTCTTATTTATTTAGATGGCATGGTGGATATACAGATGATTGATTCTGACGTGTTGAAACCATTATTGGATATTAGGAAAGGGACATCTCTTTCTGCAACAATACCATTGAAAAAAATGGACACTATTCTTCAGGATTCAGTCATCTATGTTTCACAGGTGAGTATCGGGACGACGATAAACGAAGTCGTGGATCATATTTTGAATGGGGACACCGTTCTATTATTGGATGGAGTAAATCAAGCCCTTTTTATCAGTGCTCAAGCTTGGGAAACGAGATCCGTCGAAGAGCCAGCGACGGAAGCGGTGATTCGGGGTCCAAGGGAAGGATTCACAGAAAACCTCAGAACCAACACCAGTCTTGTTCGGAGAAGGCTAAAAACGCCTCAACTCAAAATGGAATCCATGACTGTAGGGCGGTTATCAAATACGAAAATAGTCATAACCTATCTAGAGGATATTGTGGAGACATCACTCATAGCCGAGGTCAAGGAAAGAATCAGTCAAATCGATATCGATGCCATTTTAGATAGCGGATATATCGAAGAACTTATTCAGGACAATCCCTTATCCGTTTTCCCCCAAGTAAACAATACAGAACGTCCGGATAAAGTAGCTGCTTATTTATTGGAAGGGAAAATTGGGATTCTCATTGATAATACTCCCTTTGCTCTGCTCGTCCCGGTTAGTTTTTATGAAATGCTCCAATCGAGTGAGGATTACTATCAACATTTTATGGTTGCGACGGTAATCCGATGGCTTCGCTTCTTCATGTTGGCGGGCGCCTTGCTTTTACCTTCTCTTTATATTGCGATCACGTCCTTTCATCAAGAAATGCTTCCCACTACCTTATTACTGAGTGTGACTTCAAGCAGGGAAACTGTTCCTTTTCCAGCCTTAGTGGAAGCTTTAATAATGGAAATCTCATTCGAGGCATTGCGGGAAGCTGGTGTACGATTGCCACGGCCTGTTGGACAGGCGGTTAGTATTGTTGGAGCACTCGTGATTGGACAGGCAGCAGTACAGGCGGGAATTGTTTCCGCTTCAATGGTTATTATCGTTTCTATAACAGGTATATCTTCGTTTATTTTCCCAGTCTTTAGTCAGGGAGTCGCCATTCGTTTGCTCCGTTTTCCCATGATGATTTGTGCTGGGACACTTGGGTTGTACGGCATCTTGGTGGCAAGTTTGATTCTTTTAACTCATATGGCCCGGCTTCGCTCATTCGGTGTTCCTTATTTGTCTCCAGTGGCGCCACTGAATTTCTCCAGTCTTAAAGATACTTATGTACGTGCACCTTGGTGGAAAATGATAGATCGTTCCGATCAGACGGGGAAAAGGAATCGTAAACGAATGAATCATTCAATGCGTCCACGGCCGCCTCAACGGAGAAACTAGCGGATTCGTGGTTCGGAGAGGAAATATTATGAGAAAACTAGGAATTTTAGTCATAAACGGTATGATAATATTCTTGCTGACTGGCTGCTGGAGTCGGGTAGAGATCAATGATATTGCGATAGTAACGGCTACAGCCATTGATAAGATGAGTGACGGTAAAATCCGTGTATCGATCCAAGTTGCAATCCCAAAGCAGCTTGGTCCTGTAGGAGCCGGTGGTACTGGTAGTGAAAAGGAAACGACTATTCTTATTTCAGAGGCGGGGCAAAGCGTGATGGACGCCTACCGGAGACTTCAAGAAAAATTACCGCGTCGCATATTCTTTTCTCATAACAGGATTCTGATAATTGGGGAAAAGGCAGCAAGGGATGGGGTTTATCCAATTTTGGACTTCATTTCGAGAGTAAGAGAGTCACGTATGCGCAGTTTTATTTTATTTTCAAAGGGTGAAGCCGCACCACTTTTGAAACTAACTCCCACCATTGAGCGATACACTGCAGAAACCATTCGGGAAGAGGAGAAAGAAGGGGTTGGAGTAAGGGTCATGATAAAGGACTTTTTCAATGCGCTTACGACTGAAGGCATCTCCCCTGTCGCTGCTCAAGTCGCAATAAAACCAGAAGAAAATGGTGGGAAGTCTAAGCTGACTCCCGCCATTATTGGAACAGCTGTCTTTCGTAAAGATAAATTGGCAGGATGGATCAATGATAAGGATACACGGGGAGTGCTGTGGCTCCGTAATGAGATGGAGAAAGGAAATATCACGATAACGATACCGAGGGAAAAAGGAGGGGGGAAAATCAGTGTTCAGCTAATAAAAGGAAGGGCAAAGGTTAAACCAATCCTTATGCAAAGCAAGGTGAAAATGAACGTAAATATTCTTTCGGAAGTTGAATTGTTTGAAAATAGTTCCAAATTAGATTTAGGCAACCCTAAGGTTTTGCAATATGTTCAAACATTAATGGAAAAAGATGTCGAGGAAAGGTGTCGATTAGCACTCTATAAGGCGCAAATACAGTACCATTCTGATATATTTGGGTTTGGAAATGCTGTGTATCGTTCCCATCCAAGATCATGGAAAGAACAATATAAAAAAAAGTGGACCAAGGAATTTCCTAAACTCGAGGTCAGCGTAAACCCTCACGTTTCCATCGTTAGAACAGGGCTTCTCATAAAGTCCCCAGAAATGAAAGATTGAATGAAATAAATTTAGAACACTGCTATAATTAATTTCGTAACCCAATAAACAATGTTTGAAAAGTAAGGTCAATTATTTTAAAAAAGCGGTTTCCTTAAAAGGGCACCGCTTCTTTTCTTATTATTTTGTATGATTTCCGCTTATTTAGGGGCATCGATCCCCAATAAGACGGCACATCTATGTTTCGCATTGCTACAGCTGAATTGAAGTAAACCAAATTGACAATCATTACCGTATTTTGTATAGTAAGTGGCGAGGATTATGATTGGAGTGAATCATTTGATTTCAAACGCTGAATTACAAAATTTAGATCTTATCGACTTATTAAGTGAGCGTCATAGTTTGGTCCGAAGTATCTCGGAGAAAGCTTGGAACGATCAAAGTGAGATTTATATTTCAAATTCTGAATGGTATATCATGGCTAGGATTTATAAAAAACAGCCTAGCATTTCGTATGTTACAAAAAATGTAGAAATTTCACGTCAGGCGATACATAAGTTTATCCAAAAGCTTTCTGAAAGAGGATTAGTTGAAATCAACAATGTAGAAAACAACAAGAAGGAAAAGTGTATCCAGTTAACAGCTTTAGGAGAAGAATGCTACGAAAAAAACGAGGCCCTTAAAGCCAAACTTGAGAATAAAATTGCAGAAAAAATAGGGACTGAACAAGTAAGTATTCTTAAAGGTATATTAAAGTTAGATTGGAAGATATAAAAAATAGCAAAAAACCCTTGCTTTGTCAATCTATTTGACGAAGTGGGGGTTTTTTCTTTTTCTAAAATAGTCAACTCAGTTGATAATAACTTAATAAAAAATATTGTCAACTGAGTTGACATAGAGAAAAAATTTTTGATATAGTTAACGAACCGTTAGTGTTCGGGGGTGTACTACGGAAATGATCTTTGCTGAAATTGAAATTACGACAATTTTTTTTTAGTAAGAAGGGAAGACGAAGGGGTAAACGAAATTTTAATTAAAGGAGTTTTTATTAGTGAATCAACAAATGAATACAGTTCAGAAACAAAAAATCAAGACTGACACGGGGGTGAAAAAACAATACAAAACAGCTCCGATTATGGCGGCTCTTTTTGTGGCTGGATTTGTCGGGCTTTTTAGTGAAACGGCATTAAATATTGCCTTAGGAGATTTAGCTCAAATATTTAACGTGAGTGCAACGACGATCGGATGGTTAGCAACGGGATATTTCTTAACATTAGGTATTTTAGTACCAGTAACGGGTATTTTGATGCAAAAATTCACAACAAGACAAATGTTTTTGACTGCTATATCACTATCCCTTATCGGGACCATTCTAGCAGCAGTAGCACCTGTATTTAGTCTTTTATTGGTGGCACGTGTTATCCAAGCAGCAGGATTAGCGATTGCTTTACCTTTAACGCAAAATGTTATTTTTACCATCTTCCCACCAAATAAACGAGGCGCTGCGATGGGAATTATGGGCTTAGTTATGTTAGCTGGTCCAGCCTTAGGCCCAACCATTGCAGGGCTTATTTTAGATACATTATCCTGGCACTGGATTTTCTGGGTTACCTTACCTTTCTTACTGTTCTCTCTTATTTTTGGACTCCTTTATTTACCGAATGTGAATGAGATTCGTAAGGTTTCAATAGATACAGTATCTGTTATTCTCTCGACGATTGGTTTCGGTGGGGTCGTTTACGGATTCAGTGTATCTGGTGATGCCGGTTGGACTAGTGCAACCGTTCTTGTGTCCATCATTGTCGGATTAGCAGCACTTATTCTTTTTTCCATTCGTCAAACGAAAATGGAGAATCCGATGCTGAATCTAAGAGCATTTAAGTACCCACTGTTTGTACTTGGTGTCTTTATGAGTTTTATTACGTTCTTTAATATGTTGTCCATGCTTGTCATTTTACCAATGTATATGCAAATGGCTTTATTAATTGCAGCTTTTACAACAGGTCTTATCTTGCTGCCAGGCAGCTTACTAAACTGTGTATTAGCTCCAAGCATTGGTAGTCTATTCGACAAATATGGTCCAAAAGCGGTTATTATACCTGGAACCATTTTAGTAGCGATTGGTTATGCACTCTATGCACAATTTGGCACAGAAACGGCTTTATGGATGGTTGTGGTAACTCATATTTTCATGATGTTGGGTATAGGGGCGGTCCTTGCTTCTGTACAAACAAACACATTAAATTCTCTTCCGAAACAATATTATCCAGATGGAATCGCTATCACTCAAACGATTCAACAGGTAGCTGGCGCTATTGGGATTGCGGTAATGGTATCGATTTTTTCATCCAAAGAAACTAGTTATTTAGCAGCCACTGCCAATGAATTGCCACATGCAGCAGCAGCGGGAACTTCCCTAGTGTTTACCATTAGTTTAGTGTTAGCGATGATTAATGTTGTATTGTCATTATTTATCAAAAAGCCAAATTAATCTAAAGAAAAAACAGTTTCTAATAATTTTAGAAGGGAATTAGGACGGATGCTAAATCATTATAAAAGTATTTTAGTAGCTGTAGACGGTTCAAAAGAAGCGGAATACGCATTTCAAAAATCAATCAATGTTGCAAAGCGCAACAAAAATTCATTTCTAACCATAGTAAACGTAATCAATTCTCGTTCATTCGAAGCATATGACCGTTCAGTTGTTGAGCGTGCACAGATGTCATCAGAGGAACTGTTAAATAGCTATAAGGCTCAAGCTGAGGGCTTAGAATACTTTTGATAAAAATATTTAATAGCTGCAAATGTCAGTTAACCATTCGTAAAAGCGAGCATTTACGAATGGTTAATTTATTTTTAGCAAAAATTGAAGAATAGAACAGGTAGGAGATGGTAAAGAGTATTCCTATTTTCCTGTCTGAACAGTATAATTATTGCCAAACTGTTATTATCCTTTTGAAAATTATTCACATAGTGATGACAACTTTTCCCTGGGCATGACCTTCTTCAAAATACCTGAAAGCCTCGGGCACTTCACTCAACTTATAACGTCTATCAATAACGGGTTTTACTTTACCGGCTTCAAGAAGTTCTTTTATATAAATCAGATCTTTTCGGTTTGGCCTTTGTAAAAAGGTTCCCATTTTCTTATTCCCGATCATTGAAATCCAAGGCCCAAGGACCATTGCTTGAAACATTTGTGCTCCGGAACCCCCGATGTGAACAAATATCCCATTTGGACTTAAAGCACGCTTATAATCTGTCATTCGTTTATGTCCGTTCACCCCAAGAATAAGGTCATAACTCTGCATTTTTTCCGTAAAATCTTCCTTTGTATAGTCAATAACATGGTCAGCTCCAATCGATTGCAAAATGTCTATATTTCTCGTACTACATACGCCTGTTACTTCAGCCCCTAAGGATTTGGCAATCTGTACGGCGAAAGTCCCAACACCACCAGAGGCACCATTAATCAATACCTTCTGTCCCGACTGAATCTTCCCTTTATCCCTTAGACCCTGTAACGCTGTGACACCCGCCATAGGTACCGCAGCAGCTTCCTCAAATGAAAGATTGGCTGGTTTCAAGGCTAATACATTTTCAGGAACAGAAACATATTCGGCAAAACCACCCCAACCACATCCAGATAGGTCTCCGAACACCTCATCGCCTGGTTGAAACTGAGTAACATCTTTGCCAACTGCTTCAATCCGACCTGCGATGTCCCCTCCCGGTATAGGGAATTTTGGTTTCAGAAGACCGAAAGCAAATCGTGCTAAGAACGGCTCTCCTTTCAAAAGTACTAGGTTACCATAATTTACGGATGCAGCATGAATTTTTACCAGTACTTGATTGTCCTCTGGGATAGGTTTTTCCACCTTTGTTAATTCAAGCACATCAGGTGGGCCATATTTGTTAGAAACGATAGCCTTCATAATTAATCCTCCTAATAGCCTTCGAATATTTTTATTAAACTCATTAAATTGATAAATCTCGCTAAAGACCCTCAAATTAAAAGATATTCCAGTAAAAGTTATTCAGACTGGAATCAGTAAAAAAATTAAAACGAAGATTTTCATGGACTTGTCCTTGAAAGGAGGCGGTCGCTTGTTGGAGAGCTGTCTAATGGCCAGAAATTATTTTATAAAAGTGAAGAACTAATATAAACAGCTGTACCCCACATGACAATAGCTGAAATTTTATTTAGGACCACTAGGTAATTTCCTGATTTGTCTATTTTTCCTAGCATTCTTCCTGTTATCCCCAATCCTGCAAACCATACCCACGAAACGAATATACATGCTACAGCAAATGCAACTTTCTCCCAGCCTACATATTTTACGGAACTTGTTCCGATTACACCCACGGTATCCAAAATGGCATGTGGGTTTAGTAGAGACACAGACATTGCAAAAGATATTTGTTTTTTTGGTGAAAAAGAAAATTCTACTTCCTGTACATCTTGAGGTTTTGCCCTCCATACAACAAAACCCATGTAGAGCAAAAATAAACTACCAATTATATAAAGAACTGTTTTTATCCAATAAGAACCAAGTACAACGACTGACACTCCTAAGACCGCTATTGAAATAAGCAAAGTATCACAAATAGCTGCGGTAATAATGACTGGCAGTGCCCTCACGAATTTGGGCTGACTTGCACCTTGATTAAAGACAAAAACATTTTGTACCCCTAATGGTAGGATTAAACCGAATGCTAAGATCATGCCGTGTAAAATTGCTTCTAACATTTTTCTCCCCCTGAAATGTAATAACTGCATTGTATTAGATTTGATTACATTCGTCTCCAACCAATTGGATGGAATATTACCCAACCAATCATTTATAATTAATATAAAAATGATAGGGGAGTTCCTTTTGATAGAAAAAGACTGGATCCTAAACAAATCCTCCTTGATTCCACTCCATCAACAAATCTATGAATTTATGAAGAGAAAAATAATAAACGGTGAATGGACGGTTGGAACTAAAATTCCTACGCAACGAGATTTAGCAAAGAATTTCAATGTGAATCGGAGTACCATTGTTTATGCACTTGATGAGTTATCAGCTGATGGGTTAATCGAATCAAAAGTTGGAAAAGGGACATTTGTGGTCAATAATACGTGGAGTTTACTTGCTTCAACCCCGCCACCTGATTGGAACAGTTACGTTAAGTCGGGATCTTACCGACCCAACAATAAAACAATTCAAGAAATTAATAGAGCAGAAATTAATCCAAACGTAATACGCCTTGGGACGGGAGAACTTTCACCAGAGTTGTTGCCTGTCAAAAAAATGGAAGAAATGTTCAAGAGGCATTCCCCCCATACGTTTTCGTTAGGATACTCGGAACCAAAAGGAAGTCTCTATTTAAGAGAAATGATAAGCAATTATTTAAAAACGAAGAACATAGAAGTTTCCCCTCCATCGATAATGATTGTTTCAGGAGGACTTCAAGCATTGCAATTGATTTCCTTAGGATTATTGCACCGTGATTCAACCATTTTTCTTGAAACGCCTTCTTATCTAAATTCAGTGCACGTATTTCAATCAGCAAGAATGAACTTACTTGGAATTCCCATGGATGATGAAGGGATTAGACCCGAGTCGATTGGGAGGTTAAAAAAGCAGCATAATGGTGCTTTACTTTACACCATTCCAACTTTCCATAATCCCACGGGGATTTTAATGTCAGCAAATAGAAGAAAGGAGTTGTTGGATGTTTGTAAGAATGAAAAGCTGCCAATTATTGAGGATGATGTCTACGGAGATTTATGGTTTGAGAACCCGCCACCGAATCCATTAAAATCCATTGATGGTCAAGGACTTATCTTATACATAGGGAGTATGTCTAAAACTCTGAGTCCTGGTATACGAATTGGTTGGATCGTTGGACCAGAACCAGTGATAGATCGGTTAGCTGATATAAAAATGCAAACTGATTATGGCTCAAGTTCTTTATCTCAATTCATCGTCGCAGAGTGGCTATCAAGTGGTTTATACGATGATCATGTAAAGAAGATAAGGACAGAACTCAAATTCCGTAGAGATTTCACCCTTGAAATACTAAATACACATTTTATGCAATTAGCCACATGGAATATCCCACAGGGTGGTTTTTATATTTGGCTGCAAATCAAAAAACAAATTTCAATTAGAAAATTATTTGAAAAAGCACTAAACGAGGGGATTTTACTAAACCCAGGAAATATTTACGACAGTAATAATCACTTTCATCTTCGTTTGTCCTATGCCTATGCATCACTGCACGAATTAAAAAAGGGATTATTAAGACTTTCGGAACTGATTGAAGAAATCTCCAATTAGGCTAATGGGTGCTCGAATTCAAAAAGGGTTGCTGCGGCGATCCTTTTTCTTATTCGAAGGTGGCAGGTTACTTGAATAAGCAAAATATCTTCGAAATGTGGAGCAAGCTAATATCATTTTTAAATATTAAGATTATGTAAATATATGTAAATTTTTATTCTTGTCCAATTCGATATTTAATGTTCTGACATACGATGTTCTATCTAATAATTAAGGTGGTGATATATTATGTCAGATGGTTATGGCGTTAATTTTGCTTTATTCGTGGTGCTTTTCATCCTTTTAATTATTGTCGGTATATCTTTTCGTTAAATACTAGTTTTAAATAAACCAAATTAAGCCGAACTTTTATAATTGTTCGAGCTATAGGCTCTCAAGGAGGAATGAGTAAAAACATGGAAATTGAAGTCACAATCATCATGCCTTCATATAACCGCTATCCCCTTAATCTGCTTAGCCTTTATGCATTGGAGAAACAGTGCTTTGATTTATCCAAAATGGAAGTGATATTGATTGATGACGCCTCTACCGACCAGACCCCAAAAATTAAGGGATACTGTCCTCCCTACCATTTTCAATATATTCGCAATAGTACCAATGTTGGTGTTGCTGCTTCAAGAAATATTGGACTTAGGCATGCGAGGGGAGAGATTATTATCATTTTGGATGCAGAAACCATCGTTTCCCCTAACTATGTTACCCTTAACCGCCAGCATCATCTAACTCACGAGAAATCCGTTGTTATTGCAGGAAGCAAGCGGGGGCGCATTTATACTTTTTTATCCCCGGATTTTACTAATAATCAAATCAACGCGATTTATAAGTGGAGCGAAAAAAATTCTCTCTTCAACCAACGCCTTAAAGAGGTGGTATCGCAAGAACAGACACTTAGTAGCTTAACGACTCATATCAGGCTTTTACAAGAGCCCCAACAAGTGGTTAATAGAGAGGATATTGACGTTATAAAAAATTTATACTCGATGGTAAAATACAGAAGTTATGCTCATCATTTATTAAAATACCTTAGGGAACATTTTTATAGCAGCCCATTGCGTTGGATGGCTTGCTTAGGTTTTCTTTCTATTAAAAGAAGTTTTATGGAGCAAGTCGGCGGCTATGAAGAGAATTTCAAAGGATGGGGACCCGAGGATGCTGAGTTTGCTTATAGATTATATAAGGCCAATGCTAATTTTATTATCGAAGATGATTTAGAAACTTTTCATCAAGAACATCCGCCGTCGAAAACGAAGAAGGAAGATATGAACTTAAATCGTCTGTTGTTTCAACTAAAGCACCCTGTTCTTGATGTATCCATTAGAGCCCTGCACTCTATTCATCCGACGGATTATGGACTCATGGAAAAGATTATATTAGAACATCAATCCCTTACTGCAAGCTTTCCCGATGAGTTTCATGAATTTAACCAAGCAATCATAACATTACTTCATCAAATTCGTATAAATATTGCAGAAAACCGCCCCCCTGTTAACCTAGTTCAAAATACCGGGTTCGGCGACGACTCGATTGCAATGGAACGTATCCTGATCGAGAGAGATCACATACAATCCTGTGGTAAATACAATCATCTCGTATGGTTGTTCGATAAACTGAATACGATCTAAAGATGAGTGGAGCAGGTCTTCCATATAGGGGAAGAGGCAATTTTACTGAGAAATCTGGTGCCGACTAGGATAGGTTGACTGTCAGATAAATGTTGGTCTTTCTATTTCAGTCTGCTAACCTCTTCACGTATATCATGCTTCCATTCTTGGAGGCTTTTTCTTATTGTGGGTAATTTATCTGGAAAATTGAATAAGACATATAAAGGCAGGTAAAACAATTGTTAAATGTTTTTTGCATACTTCGTATGTGACATGCGCCCATTTCATACATATAAACTAAAGGGATTTCAGTTTAATCATGTGTTTTTCATAACGATAATTGACACTAACCATAGAAAAGGCCGAAGTAGTTACCATTCATCAGTATGACGCACCTGCTGTAAGAAAACCTATGCAATTGGGGACGGGTAAATAAAAAAACAGGAGGGGCAGTGTATGAAATTCACGATACAGTATATACCACTGGACAAAATCAAACCTGATTTATCGTTGAAAATTACTGAGCATATTAAGAAACTGCAGAGATTAATGTGGGACTGCATGTTTGTTTTGGTTGTCAAAAAAAATCGGAAGGATGACAATTACATCATTGTTAGCGGGCAAGATCGATTTGAATCCCTTAAAAAACACACTAAAAATATTTATGCGCCATGTATTGTCGATAAAAGTAACAGTTCGACCGGAATGAAAACGTGGCTTCAGCGGTTACGGAACAAACAACCCCTAGATGACTTTCCGTTAATGCCGACCAGCTGGTCAATCGTACGCTCCTTTTTGAAACAAGAACCCCGTTTTAAACATCTCTCCCGATCCGAACAGATAAGAGTGCTACTTATAGCAGTTCGGTACAAAAAAACCGTGATTTATTCAATGAAAACGACAATAAATGAAATTCTAAGAAGTAAAAAGTAATTCATCATTTAAACTCAGTTGAAAAAAGAAAGTTAAGGACAGCCCGATTTTACTTCAGGATTGAAGAGAAATCGGCTGTCCTCTCATTATTCACTTCCGAAGCATATTACCTGATTTGAATCAAAAAAATGGTGAGCTGTCATGGACTGTTTTTGATGTAATTTGGGAATGAAGAATATTACATAATGTTGTAACCCCTTGTTGTAATAATTGCTCGTTCATATAAGAGTAACTCACTCGCAAGTGATGATTTTCTTGCTCAACCGGATAACACGCTGATCCGGGCAAGAAGGATAGTTGCTGTTTTTTTGCCTCAATTAGAACATGATTACTATCTAGCCAATAAGGTAGACTGATCCATAGATTTAATCCCCCCTCTGGAATTACCCATGATACGCTATCAGGCATATGTTGTGAAAGTAATTCAAGAACCAAATCACGTCGAATCCTTAAAGCTGTTCTCAATTTTTTATAGTGCTCCATCATTTGTTTAGAGTTGATAAACGGTAAAATGGATTTTTGTGTAAGTAAAGGACTGCCCAGGTCAGTATTTGCCTTGGCGGCCAATAACCGATTGAATAAGGAGCCAGAAGCAGATAATATTCCAATTCTACAACCCGGCGCAAGTGTTTTGCTTAAGCCTTTCAAGTAAATCACATGACCCTTATGGTCTATACTTTTAATAGGAGCCGGTGGCTTTTTACCAAAGTAAATCTCACTCCATGGGTCATCCTCAATAATAAGGCTCTGGATACTATGTGCAATGTCAAGAATTTGTCTGCGGCGTTTTAAAGTCATAACCACACCTGTTGGATTATGAAAAGTAGGAATCGTATAAATAATTTTGGGTTTATGTTTGTCACATAAATTTTGGAGGATATCTACTCGCATTCCGTCCTTATCAACAGGCACTGTGAGTATCGTAGCGCCTCTTCCTCGAAAAACATCAATCGCTCCTGGATAGGTAGGTGCCTCCATTACTACTACATCTCCCGGCCCCACAAATGTACGGGCAACAAGATCAATCCCTTGTTGTGAACCACTCGTAACTAAAATGTTCTCAGGTGTAGAAGGAACACCTGAACTTTTCAAATACTCAACCATTTCCTTTCTAAGAAGTGTGTCTCCTTGAATCTCACCGTATTGAGACAATATTCTGGGGTTTTCCGAAAGCATTTGGTGAATCTCACGTTCTAAATATCGATTAGGAAGAAGTCCAGGATCAACCATAGAGGAGGAAAGGTTAATCTTTTCAGGCACAAGATGGAATCGGCCAAATTGAGACCTAGGTAAATAATCTTGAACAGATAGCTGCCAATCATACGAAAAATTCTCATCTTTTCTTTCCTCTTCCGCTTTTCTTTTCACTTTTACAAACGTTCCTTTTCCTTGGACAGAAGTGATAAACCCATCTTGCTCCAATTGCTGGTAGGCCTTCACAGCTGTAACCAAACTAACTCCAATCTGTTTCGATAAGATGCGCACAGAAGGTAATTGTAACCCTTCATGCAAAAGTCCTGAACGGATGCGATCCACAATTGATTGATATATTTGCTTTGATAGTGAAACATCAGCATTTCGTTGAATTTCGATTTGCATCATTAATATCCCCTTAGTGTTATACATCTGTATTGAGTGTTATATAGTGCTCAATATAAAATACCCATAAATAATTATTTTCCATTATAACACTAGGAGGGAATTTTACATGAAATATTATGTTATCGATGCCTTTGCAGAAAAAGTTTTTGAAGGAAATCCAGCCGGAGTATGTATTATGAAGGATTGGATTCCAGACGAGATCATGCAGAAAATAGCGATTGAAAATAATTTATCGGAAACGGCATTTGCGGTAAAGGAAGAGAAAAAATATCGGCTACGCTGGTTTACTCCAGGCGGGGAGATCAACCTTTGCGGTCACGCTACGTTAGCTACCGCATATGTCATTTTGAACTATATAGAAAAGCAAGTAGATACCGTCCAATTCGATACGATGAGTGGAGTACTCAAAGTAAACAAAAAAGGTGAATTGTATGAAATGGATTTCCCATCTGTTCCATCAGAAGAATTGCCTATCACGGCACAGATGATTGATGCTTTGGGAGTTAGGCCCGTAGAAACCTATTTAAATAGAGACTTAGTATTTGTATTAGAATCAGAAGAAGCAGTGAAAAATGCAAATCCTGACTTTTTAAAATTAGAAAAAATACCAGAAGGTCTTGGTGTCTGTATTACCGCAAAAGGGAGCGAATATGATTTTGTTTCCAGAGGATTTTTTCCAAAGTTAAAAATCAATGAGGATCCCGTGACTGGTTCTTTGCATTGCAGTTTGATTCCATTCTGGTCCCAGAGATTAGAAAAACGTGAACTGGTGGCAAAACAGATATCCAGTAGAGGCGGCACGTTATATTGTAAACATGAAGGTAAACGAGTGAAGATGGCAGGAAAAGCAGTACTCTATTCGATCGCTGATTTACATATCGGATATTGAAAATGAAAAAATTGAAATATAGCGAAATGAATGAAGGAAAATGGATCAATTAAAAGCGGTATTTTTCGCCGCTTTTCCACACACCATTCCAGTGTTGACAAGTGGGATCTATTAATTTATTCTGAATATTCACGACAACCGGAGGGTGAAGACTTGAGACGTATTCATTATAGTTGGTTTATTTTATTGATAACATTCTTTTCTATTATTGTAGCAGGAATTGTTCGCTCCTCATCAGGAGTGTTAATTGTCCCATTTGAAAATGCGTTCGGATGGGATCGTTCATTAATCTCCATTGCCTTTGCGATTAACCTTCTATTATACGGGATTTCTGGTCCTTTTATGGCTGCGCTGATAGAGGAAATTGGATTAAAGAAAATGATGATTTTGGCTATGACAACGCTAATGGTCGGTGTTTTGCTCACCCTTTTTATGCTGAAACCATGGCAATTACTTTTAATTTGGGGATGGATTATCGGCTTAGGATCTGGGTTATTCTTAACGATATTAAGCCCATATGTTGCGAATCATTGGTTTGAAAAAAGAAGAGGACTTGCAGTTGGCATTTTGACCGCAAGTACAGCGACTGGACAATTAATCCTACTTCCGTTGTTAGCTATTATTATAGAAACGTATTCGTGGAAATGGGCGATTGGTTTTATTCTTATCCTTAGCTTTATTATGTTGTTAATCATCCTATTATTTATGAAAAATTCACCAAAAGAAGTAGGACTCCTTCCATATGGACTTGAAGAAGAATCACCTGTGAAGCAAGTAGTCCAAAAGAATAACCCCATTATTATCGCTTTTCGCACTTTATTTGAAGCGGTAAAAGTGAAGGAATTTTGGTTACTAGCAGGCAGCTTTTTTATATGCGGACTTTCGACTACTGGATTAATCGGTACTCATTTCATCTCTTATTGTATAGGCTTTGGATTTACTGCTGTTACAGCGGCCTCTATGCTTTCTTTTATGGGGATTTTCGATTTAATTGGAACCACTCTTTCTGGTTGGTTATCAGACCGTTTCGATAACCGTTGGTTGCTGTTTTGGTATTATAGTCTAAGAGGGGCTTCACTTGTATTTCTTCCTTTTGCACTAAATGAAGGTTCTATTACTCTACTTATTATTTTTTCTGTCTTTTATGGACTAGATTGGATTGCGACTGTACCTCCAACTATTAACATTTCAAGGCAAATCTTTGGAATTGAAAAAAGTGTAGTGGTATATGGCTGGATCTTTGCAGCCCACCAATTAGGTTCAGCTGTTGCCGCAGGTGGGGCCGGGATAATATATAAAATCTTCACCTCTTATACATCGGCATTTGTACTTGCAGGAATGTTTTGTTTATTAGCAAGTCTATTTGTAATAGTGATAAAAAAACAAAAAATAAAAGTTGAAGTGAGTCAATCTTATAAAGCCTAGATTGTTCATTTATT
This sequence comes from Bacillus sp. ISL-46, assembly GCF_018613205.1. Taxonomy (NCBI): domain Bacteria; kingdom Bacillati; phylum Bacillota; class Bacilli; order Caryophanales; family Bacillaceae; genus Bacillus; species Bacillus sp. ISL-46. The sequence continues at coordinate 20,425 of NZ_JAGGQR010000090.1, read as the reverse complement.
TTTTCAAAAATAAGAGGCTGTCATCGCAGCCTTTTTTACAAAATTATTTTGGTATGTCATTCACTTCGTTTGCCACTCGTATTCCTGATTCAATTGCACCTTGTATCCAACCGTGGGTAAGTGAGGTATGTTCTCCAGCAAAGTGCACTCTTCCCTCAGGTGTAGAAATATAAGGGTATAGCTCCAAATCCTGTCCAGGTTCAAATGACGTAAAAGCTCCACATGAATAAGGATTCTTACTCCAACTAAAAGAAGCCCCTGTAACGAATTCTGAATATACCTGATACCCAAACATCTCTGCTAAGTTCATTAGAGCATATTGGATCAACTCTCTTTCAGATAGGCTCTCCAATGTTAAGGCCTCATCTGCCCATGTATAGCTCGCGATAACTACCGCAGGTCCGGTTGTACCAATACCATAACTTGGGTAATATGAAAATCGAATGGGCAGATCCGTTATCGATTTACCACCCAATTGACCTAGTTTTTCCCAAAACCTACTTTTAAACTCGATAGCGATCTTTGATGAGGCCATATAATTGAGTTCGCGAATCGCAGTCCTTTTATAATAGGAAAAAGACTCATATGGTTCGACTTTCACAAATCGTAAGGTTGAAAAAGGTATGGTTATAATCGCAAGATCACCGGTTATACTGAAACTCTCATCGGTTTTTTGGTGCTTACAATGAATCTTTACACTGTTTTGAAATTGAGATAATTTCATCATCTTTTGGTTGAACAGAATATTCTCGTTTAATTGCGGCAGAAATGCTTTTGGCAATCGGTCCATGCCACCCGTTATTTCATAAAATTTCTTTGTTTCTGTTAAGATGATGAGTTCACGTATTACTTCAACAAAGGTCATCCCCATATATGCTTCCAAATCAATAAGCACACCAATCATATCAATAGTACCGATTGAAAAATAATAGTTTAAGAAAGAACCAAAGGCTAGATTTCTATATTGTTTTTCTATTAGAGGCCAATTCTTTTTAGGATCTTCGTTAATAAAATTGATAATTGGATGTACGACTGATAGCAAAAGTTCTTCCGACGATTTCCCGCTTTCATTTGGAGTAACTGGGTATTTTAAAATACTTGGATTTTTTTCATATACATTCAGACGTGTTTTGATGCCATTTGCGTAAATGTGGTCATTAGGGGTCCGGTTAATAAATAGATTTGTAGGCAATTTGAATTTATTAATATATTCAAAGGTTAAATGATGTTTTTCTGGAATTCGCATGGGTCCGACATTGAAATATAAGTTATTGCTAAAGGGGGCCCTTATGGTGTAAACACGTCCTCCAACTCGATCATTGGCTTCCAGAATGGTGACTTTATGTCCCGCTTCCTTTAATAAAGAGGCAGCGACGAGTCCAGCCATGCCTGCACCGATTATAAGAATATGTCTAGGAACTTGTGATGTTTTTAGACCATCCCTAATAATTTTGAGCATTTGATGATCAGTTAGTTGAAAATTCATGTAATGTGGCATCCTCCCTTACTTTTCCAAAAAATGGCTTATTGCATTATATACAAATAAAAGGATGCATATGTGCTATTTTCCAGTTTGGTGATTACTCTTTCTGTCGAGAACACCTGTGGCTTCGGCATAAGAAAAATCAATCATTATTGTTTTCTTATACTAAAAGTATGTGCTATAACAAATTTAGATTAGAAAGATGTTCTTATTAAAAGGGGGGGAAATGGTATGTAGATAATAGTTAAACAGGAAAAAAGTTGTATATAGTCTTATAAAGCAAACTAGGTTAACCTAATAGTGGTAAAAATGCTATCATGATATATAAATGGAAATTACTATTAAAGGAGAACTAGATGAAAACCAATGTTCTGTTTGATACAAATAATATAGATCGTAAGGCATTACCGTATTATTATGACTATGGAAAAATTGTATCTTCTCTTCAAGAGAAGCTTATCGATGAAGTGGGAATCGATTTTCACATGTACTCCGATGAAGATACCTCAAATGAGATTTGGGACATTCTTGAGGAAGACCTGAAAGAGGAGTCTCCGGAAGTACAATTGATTTGTCATATTTATAAAGAAGGCGAGACCAAAACTATCTCATCCAACCATACCGATAAAGCGATGGAGCTGATTGTTAAACCACGAATCACCAACGGTCTTTTTTACTATTCGAATTATCAGGTTGCGCTGGCCAGATTGGTTATTTTTCAAAGTGACGGAGAAATGACCCGGGATTTTATTTTTGCCAAAAATGATGCTTGCTTAGTTACCTTTTTGAAATATGTTCTTAAAAGAAAAAGAGATTATATTAAAAACTATGTGACTGTTTTTACGGATACAGAAGATGGGGTAGAAACAGAGATTGATAGTATTACTACTTTGGTAAGAAGAGAAGATGTATTTTTAGAGGATTCTTTAAAGAGAGAAATTTATCGATCGATTGACGAATTCTTTTCGGAAAGTGGTCAGTTTTTCAAAACGTATGATATTCCCTACAAACGCGGGATTCTTCTCTACGGAAAACCTGGTAATGGAAAGACCACTCTTGTGAAATCAATCGCCAGCAGCATTAATGCTCCGGTAGCTTATTGGCAGATCACTGAATTTACATCAAGCTATACGATCAAAGAGGTCTTTACGTCTGTATTAAAATTGACACCATTGGTTTTAGTCATTGAAGATATTGATTCCATGCCATCAAGTGTCCGGTCCGTCTTCCTGAACATTTTAGATGGTGCCACCTCGAAGGAAGGAATCTTCATCATCGGGACAACGAATTACCCTGAAAAAATTGATCCTGCCCTTATGAACCGCTCTGGCCGGTTTGACCGAGCATATGAGATCCATGTACCGACGAAGGAGCTTCGCTATCAGTATCTAGTGAACAAGAATATTGCTCGAATTCTTTCAGAGGAAGAGATTCAGCAAGTTATTGATTCAACCAAGGATTTCTCTTATGCGCAGCTCAATGAATTGTATACATCGATTGCCCTTGAATGGCATTACGAACAGCAGGTTGATGTGAAGAGACTTTGTGCGGACTTAAAATCACTGCAGCAAAAACAGCAAAAACAAGAATGGGAACAAGCTCTTACCTCTGCATCGATCGGATTTTCAGGGTTTGGAGATGATTAATTTTGATGCATCGACTCTAGTAAACCCAAAAGAAAGAGAAGATTGCTCATGAGAGTAATAGGGATTGATTTGTCCGGTCCAAGTAATCATAAAGATACTGTTTTGACGGTATTTGAATTACAAAATGGTCAATTAAATTTTATTAAGTTAATGAGCAATATTGGGGATCTGGACATTTTAAAAGAAATAGAGACTCAAAGTCAAATAGATGAAGTCGTTATTGGAATGGATGCCCCTTTATCTTATCAGGATGGCGGAGGAGATAGACAAGGGGATAAACAATTGAGACAGTTTATTGTTTCTCTTGGGATGAAGCCTGGATCAATCATGCCGCCAACTTTAAACCGAATGGTGTATCTTACGCTAAGAGGAATAAAGCTTAGTAGAGAAATAGGGAATCTAACTCCTAATTATCCGATTACGATCGTGGAGGTGCATCCAGGTGCAGTGATTGGTTCAAGACTCTCTCAAGAGAAATTGGAGTATGTTTTGAGTTACAAACAAAGTCTATTAGCGAGAAGTTGGATTCGGAACTGGCTTGGTGAGCAAAAATTAACTATGCTCCCTGTTTTTATTGATGAGGAAAGTCATTTAATTGATGCCTGTGCAGCAGCATTAGGGGCCTGGCATTGGAAGGATCCATCCTTGCAGCCAAAGTGGTCAATTCCTGCGAATCCTCCACTTCATCCGTATGATTATTGTTGTTAATGGTTATTCTGCCACAGTACTGGATACTGTGGTTTTTTTTTGCACGGAGACAATATCGACACAGTGAGGTCAAAAGAGATGATAATGCTCGATGAGAGAGAGAAACCGGTTCAGCGGTAACAAGGGAAGCCTAGGATGCTTGTTGTGAGTGAAAAACTAATTCAGGAGTAATTATAGAAAGTGTATGATGCCCATTGAGTCGGAAAAATCAGATCAGCGGTAAGCATAGGAAGTGAATGATGCCCGTTGAATGGTGAAAATTGATTCAGCGGTAACTAGTGGAAGCGACTAATGCTCGAGGATGTTAAAAAATCAATTCAGATGCATTCAAAGGAGTCGTCTTAAGCTTTTGGGAGGGTGGATACAGAAGACAAAAAAGTCCCCGGGATTTTCTAATAAATCACTGACCGAATCTTTACTTACATACCTGAATATCATATAGGCAGGAGACGAAGGGAGATAAAAATAATTTCCCTGAGTTAGTACGAAGATAAAGGGGAGGGAAAAGGATGCAGCTTTTTTACACAGTTCGTCCCGGTGATAACCTGTATCAGATTGCGAAGCGATGGGAGCTTCCGCTTGATACACTTATTGCCGCAAATAATATTGGTCCTCCATATACGATTTATGTCGGTCAACAACTATCTGTCCCACCTGGTGTTGATGTTATTCGTGTAAAACTAGGAGATAGTGTTTATAAAATTGCTCAATTATTTGGTGTTCCACCAGCTATAATTATCGAAGCTAATCGGCTGCAGCCTCTATATCAAGTTCAAGTCGACCAACTGTTAAGAGTTCCTCCCGGCAACCCCTTCTATGTCGTACAACCCGGGGACACACTGTTTCAACTGGCCAGTAGATTTAACGTCATTACGGATGGACAAAACAATCATGAGTTAATCAGGCAGATTAACCAGCTTCCAACCAATAATTTAACTCCAGGAATGAAGTTGATTATTCCTTATGCACCTCCGGGGGACCGCGGAATGATTGCGTATACATCTAACCGTGGAGGTGGCCAAGATATTTGGTTATATAATCCCGCCAATGGTGTTAATGCACAGCTTACCACTGGCTTAGGAGAATCTACCTCGATCCCTTTTTGGTCTCCAGATAGTAGTCGAATCGCGTTCATTGGGTGTAATGGAATCCTTTACGTCGTCCAGGTAGCGGATGGTTCAATCGCTCGTATTGATCAGTTTGCGGAAGGGGAAAGTAGTTATTTAAATTGGTCACTTGATAGTCAAAAACTAGCATACACGAAACAGAATGAAATAATCATGTATCATGTCCTCACACATCAAGTCCAACGAATAAACCAGCCAGGGACAACGGATGTCCAATGGTTTCCGAGTGGGACGGAGTTGCTATATCAAGCACCCAATGGAGCAGGAATCAGTCAGCTTTTTCGGATTCAAACCGATGGAACCGGAAGGCGTCAAATCACTCAGAACACCGGTGGCCGATTGAATGATGTTCGTCTTTCCCCAAATGGGACATATGTATTATATACTTCTCCCGGAGCAAGCATTTCCATTATTTATACCCTGGAACTTTCAACTGGAAGAGTAAATGAAGTGAGGGGAGGACCGCTTGCGAAAAACTATTTTCCGGTATGGTCGCCCGATTCATCATCCATCGCCTACAGTGCTACAGCTTTTGAAAACGTCGGCTATTTTTCTCAGATTCGATTAACAGGAAGGGGAGGAGAGAACGATCGAACAAGAGCGTTTTCGAATTGCTTTGCCACTCCCATAACATGGTCCCCAGATGGCAGGAAATTGGCTTATCTTTCAGGTTGTAAAAACCAAGGAGCTGCGAACGAAATGTGGTTAATCGACGTTTTGCATCCTGTTCCCATCAGGTTAATTGAAGGGGTATTAATTAGATCTTTACAATGGTCCCCGAGACCCATTTCTCCGCTGAGAAGGACCTATAAGAATCAAGTCTAAAATAGACAAGTTCAACCATTCCTTTATTTGAGTAGAAAACAATTGTCCTATTTCTTACATGAATGATAAAAAAACTGGGAGGGATCTTCCAGTTTTAATTGATTTATTCTTTAGATTAAATCTCGGCAATATTTTAATAGGAAGGACAAATCACTCTATTAAGCCATATAAAAATATTTACTGAATTAATAGAATATTTTATTTATTTACCTCTTGTCAATTCTCTGAAAATTGCATATAATTACTTTACCACTACTAATAACTTGTTTTCCTCGCAGAAGTGTTTGCTACTAGATATAATAAAAAACGAGTGCCCCACGTGTTTCGGGACACTCTTCTAATGTAAAAGAAATTCCTCATTGATTAGACTTTCTCTATAATTAGTTGGATCGTTCTTCTAACCAGTCGGAAATGGTTGGATAAGTTATTTTTGTTGCTTGACTGCCATAAGTAATGGAGGTATGCCCAACAGGTAAAACTTTAAATTGTTTATCTTCACTAGAAATCTTGTTCATCAATGCTTCAACTTGATGCGGTGGGGCAATGAGGTCGTTTTTCCCAGCTAAGTTGAGCACATTTGCCTTGATATTTTCAAGTTTGACCTTTTGACCACGAATAACCATTTCACCTTTTATCAGTTTGTTTTTTTGATAAAAGTCTCTAATCCACTGACGGTAGGCTTCACCAGGGAATAAAATTCCGTCGTTTAACCATTTTCGCAGTAGTTTAAAGCTCTTTATGAAATTTTCATTGTCAGCACGCTCAACAAGACTAATAAATGGTCCAAAGTTGGTTCCTATTGGATTGATCATTTTGTTTCCAAAGTCAATCATTTCTGGTGGAATCACACCAAGGGTTTCTACCACTTTATCAATATTAAAATATCGCTCATCTAACATCGCACCATATGCGCCACTATTTTCAAAATCAAAAGGACTAGTCATAAAGATGAGGTTGCGGATTGGCAATTCAGGGTGTAATGCCGCAAATGCAGACGTGATCGTTCCACCCATGCAATAACCAAGGATCGATACTTCCTCAACATTAGACCTTCTCATTACTTTACGAACGGCACGTGGTATATAGTCCATAATATAATCATCCAGTTTCATATGTCTATCTTCGTAACCTGGTGTACCCCAGTCAAGAAGGTAAACATCAAACCCACGTTCAACCAAAAATTCTATTAAACTACCACCTTTGGTTAGATCCAATATATAGGGTTTATTAATTAGAGCATAAACAAGTAGAAGTGGAATTTTATGCTTTTTTGGGTGATCAGATATATACCGATAGAGCTTCGTTTTATTTCTTGTCCAAACTACTTCCTTCGGTGTAGGTGCTACTTCGGGTTCGGCATCGGTCGTTAACACTTGAGATGCCCTCATTACACGTTGGTACATCTCTTGATACTTTTGAGGTGTAGCCTCTAGCATCTCATTCCATTCTTTTAGCATTTGAGCGTTAATGATTGTTCACTCCTTACATGATTTATTTACTCTTTTAATATATAAAGAAGTTTGTACATTCATGACACTTACATGTAAAGTCCACCGTTAATATTTAATTGCTGACCAGTAATATAGTCACCATCTTTACATAGGAAAACAACACCACGAGCGATTTCTTCTGGTTTGCCTAGGCGTTTTTGTGGTACTTTTTCAACGATTCCTGCAAGAACTTTTTCAGGAATGGCTTGGACCATCTCGGTTCCAATAAATCCTGGGCAAATCGCATTAACTGTTACTTTACTTCTAGCAAGTTCAAGAGCGAGAGATTTAGTGTATCCAATTAGTCCTGCTTTTGCGGCAGCATAGTTTGTTTGTCCAAACCCGCCAGCTTGCCCAATAATGGACGAAATGTTGATGATGCGGCCTGCATCAGATTCAAGAAGATAAGGTAATGCTGCAGATGTATTATTGTAAACACTGTTTAAATTAACATCGATTACCTTTCTCCAATCTTCTTCGGTCAATTTTTTGAACGTGCTGTCTCTTGTAATTCCTGCATTATTAATTAAGATATCTAATTTGCCATAATGGTTGATGGTTTCTTGTACAAGGTATGCTGCTTCATTACTTTCTGAAACATCTGCTTGTACTGCGTATGCCTCTCCACCAAATTCATTGATTTCTGCGACTACTTTATCTGCTAGTTCTTTGCGAATATTATAGTTAATGACAACTTTCGCGCCATTTTTAGCTAGTTCCAATGCAATCGATGCACCGATTCCTCTGCTTCCGCCTGTTACGATTGCTACTTTATCTTTTAATTCTGTCATTGTTGTCCACCCCATCTATTATAGTTGTAAAAATAATCTTGATAGTTTACTAAATTACTTGGTTTTACATGCATTATGTAATGCGTTTCTATTTCGTTTTTTCTGGTGTTTTTAATAAATTAAGGATTTGATTCATTTTATTATCCAAACTCTTCATATCCTTTTTTAAATTCGACAATTCTGTATTAAATGACTCCTGATCTCCAGAGTTGTCAAATTTCTCTTCCAATCTTTCTTCTAAATCATCAACTTTTGCATCGACATTAACAATCAGCGAAGAAATGCTAGCAATGTCATTTCGAGTTGGAACATTCATAAATTCTAAATACTTTACCGTTGATTCATCAATCATTTTTTTTAATTGAAGATTCATCTCCAAAACCTGACCCATTCCTTGAGACGGGAAATCATTGCTTACTTTCTCATCGAATAACTTACTGGAATGTGAATAAAGATCCTTCCACATCTCATAAAAATTAAAATCTGTGCTCATTTTTTTTCCTCCTTTGTTTTGTTGACCTATCCATCATACTAACTTCATCGAAATTTTAAAAGGTGAAAGATTAAAAATTATTAAAATACATTTCATCATTTTTTGACAAATTTCTCACTTTCTTGCGAATTGTAAAGTATTTTAACAAGAGTGATAATTAGCTATAATCCATCATAATATGGGTAAAAATGGATTTAATTTTGTCCAAAGCCTAGTTTCATCGCCATTTTTTTGTTTTGGATTTCTTTTCTCATTTGCCTAGGGATGCTGATGTTTTGCAGAGGTCTATTCTGAAAAGAAAAAAACGAGGTGATATATTATGGAGTTTAGTAAAAAGGTTGTGTTAATTACAGGTGGTGCACAGGGGATTGGAAAAGAAACGGCTAAACAATTTCTCCAAGAGGGTGCAAATGTCGTCATCTGTGATTATGATGAGTCGGCTGGTAAATCTGCATTAGAAGAATTGAATCATGAAAAAGTAGAATTTTATAAAGTCGATGTAACGGACAGCACCCAGATAGAAGAAATGGTTCAATCCACAATAGGTAAGCATGGCCGAATCGATATCTTAATTAACAATGCCGGAATTACACTTGATGGTTTTTTAACAAAGATGGAGGAATCGGATTGGGAAAGAGTCATTTCTGTCAATCTATCAGGTGTTTTTAAATGCACGAAGGCTGTAGCTCCTAGTATGTTAAAGCAGGGGTCGGGCGTTATTCTAAACGCATCTTCCGTCGTTGGTTTATATGGGAATATTGGTCAAACGAATTATGCTGCGACAAAGGCGGGCGTCATTGGGCTGACGAAAAGCTGGGCAAAAGAATTTGGACCTAAGGGGATCCGAGTCAATGCAGTTGCTCCAGGTTTCATTGAAACAGGTATGACTGCAGCGGTGCCAGATAAGGTGCTTCAATTTATGAAGGAAAAGACTCCGCTTAGGAAGCTTGGCAAACCAGAAGATATTGCCGCAGCGTATGTATTCTTGGCTTCGGATAAGGCGAATTATATTAACGGAACCATCTTAAGTGTGGATGGCGGATTAGTTATTTAGATAATATAGCTGCAAATTGAGGGAGAAAATCATTATTTTCTCCCTTTTTGGTTTATTATGGTAACCGCTATTACTAAATTACTATATTACAATATATGGAGGTTCGGTCATCTCGTTATCATTTTGTCATCTATTCAAATTCAAAAATAGTATAATCTCAAAAACTTTTCTACAAAACTTGTCAATTTATACTAAAGTTCAACAGGATTTTTTTGCCTGTTTTATTTAAAAAATCCAATCTATATATTTACTCCGTATTCACTGTCATTAGTGGATTTTCTCGACCTTTTTTTAAAGCGAATATCTGTCGATAATGTTGGGTTAGATCATTAAATTTTTTATAACAATAAATAAAAAACTCAGAATTTGTCGAATAATCGGTAAGAAAAATACCGCGAAATGTAGTAAAATTTGTGAGGAATTATTATTCGAATACATAAATCACTTTTTGGGGGAAATCAGAATGACTGTAAATGAAGTTGTAATTGTAAGTGCGGTAAGGACAGCAATTGGTAGTTTTTTAGGGAGTTTAGAAAATGTTTCAGCTGTACAGTTAGGATCTACTGTAATTAAAGCAGCTATTCAAAAAGCTGGAATTAATCCTAATGATGTAGATGAAGTGATTATGGGGAATGTTTTACAAGCAGGAGCTGGACAAAATCCGGCAAGACAAGCTTCCCTTGCTGCAGGTATTCCTCAAGAGGCACCAGCATTGACAATTAATAAGGTCTGTGGATCAGGATTAAAAGCTGTTCACTTAGCAACACAAGCGATTCTTGCTGGAGAGGCAGAAGTGGTTGTTGCAGGCGGTATGGAGAATATGAGTCAAGCTCCATATCTGTTAAAAGGCGGACGAAATGGATTTAAAATGGGCGATCAGAAAATTTTAGACAGTATGATTAAAGACGGATTATGGTGTTCAGAAAATGACTATCATATGGGAATTACAGCTGAAAATCTTGCTGAGAAATATGAAATCACACGTGCTGAACAAGATGAATTTGCAGCATGGAGTCAGCAAAAGGCTCAAGCAGCAATTGAATCCAATCGATTTGCTGATGAAATTGTCCCAGTTGAGGTACCTGGCCGTAAAGGACAAGTGACATTATTCAGCCAAGATGAGTTCCCACGGTTTGGAACAACTGCAGAAGGATTGGGTAAGCTTCGTCCTGCATTCAAAAAGGATGGATCCGTTACTGCTGCTAACTCTTCAGGAATTAACGATGGTGCGGCAGCATTTGTAGTGATGAGCCGTAAAAAGGCAGAAGAATTAGGCGTCACTCCTCTAGTAACAATTAAAGCAAATGCTACTGCGGGTGTGGATCCGAGTATAATGGGAATCGGTCCTGTCCCTGCAGTAAAAAAAGCTCTAAAAACAGCGTCTTTATCTTTAGAAGAGATTGAATTAATTGAAGCAAACGAAGCATTTGCGGCACAATCGATTGCAGTAGATCGCGAGCTTCAATTTAATAAAGAAAAGTTAAATGTTAATGGTGGTGCGATTGCACTTGGTCACCCAATCGGTGCAAGTGGAGCAAGAATTTTGGTGACTTTAATTCATGAAATGAAGAAAAGAGAAAACCGCTATGGTTTAGCTACGTTATGTGTCGGTGGAGGACAAGGTGTAGCAACCATTATCGAAAATGTTAAGTAAGAATGAATAAAAAATTGTAAAAAATGTCTTGGAGATAACTCCGAGGCATTTTTTTTCGAGGTAATTTTTACCTTAAATAAAAATAAAATGCATGGTGATGATATAGAAGTAATTTAAAACAACGGCTGTGTTAAAGGTAAAGATGATATTGTAACCTTGTTGATTGGAGCGGA
>NZ_JAGGQR010000090.1:0-8956 GCF_018613205.1 Bacillus sp. ISL-46 | reverse complement strand
CGCCTGGAGCGGAAATCAACAAACTAGTTTAACACAGCCGAAACAAAAGGAGAGAAACTCATGCCACAAATTGATGTAAATCAACTAAACCAAGCAAAAGCAAATGTAGCACTAACAGAAGAATTGTTAACAAAAGCAATTGAAAAAGCAAATTCCGATCCTACTCTCGCCCAGGAAGCGATGAAACAGGCATCAAACGAAATTTCGTCTGCTTTAACGGCCGTAACACAAGTACAAAACACATCTAAAGCCCAATCGACAGAATGATAAAATAGTTTTTCCAAATATTACTGTGTAAAATAGTTGTCCCATGCAAGACTAGATACCTGATAAATCAAAGAACACCCCATAGAATTGGGGCGTTCTTTGTCAGTATGAACGAAATCATCTGTCGATTTCAATATGTTGAAAGCCATTTTTGGTGGCATACACTTCATACCATTTGTATTTCGGGGATTTAAACCATTCGTACTGCGGCAAATAAATCAAATATCTTACATTGCCATCGGCATCAAACATTGTTTTGAATATTTTAACCGGCCCAATTCCAAATGTTTGATCCAAATAACCTTCCATTCCATCTCGGACAATATTTTTTTTATCTTCCTTTTCTTGCTTATACAACCTCATTAGCCCATCAATAAAAAGACTCAATAAGATCAGAGTAATAGCGATTAAAACGAATATTAGTAAATTGAACAAAAGAACAACCTCCTAACTTTTATGTATAGATTCCGATAAATAAATAGACTAAGCCCCTTTTCTTTTAATAGATTCACTTCGATTGTACATCCGATTGTTAAAAGAAGATGTGATGAAAAATACATATTAGCGACTTTCTTAAGAATTATTCGACTGTAATAAAGGAAAAAAATAGATTTATGTCGAATTTTTACAAAACGGCAAAGGCAAATCTATTAAGGGGGAATTACATGATATTGGAAGCGGTTATGCTTAAGGTTAGGCCAGGAATGGAAGAGGATTATGAGGAAGCATTTCGTCAGGCATCAGATATCATTGCTTCTATGAAAGGTTACATATCGCACGAATTACAGCGTTGTATAGAAGTGAAGGGGAAATATTTATTACTGGTAAAGTGGGAAACATTAGAAGACCATACAGTTGGATTTAGGCAATCAAACGAGTACCAAGAATGGAAAAAACTGTTACATCATTTCTATGACCCATTCCCAACTGTTGAACATTTTGAGAATATCACTCTTTGATTGTTATTGTAATTGGTTATTCAAATCGATATACAAATCTCCTCTTGTCCCTAACACAGCATACGAAATGTCAATAACAGCAAGGTTTCTTTTTTCAAGCTCTTCCATTAACCATTTTTCGTTGTAGGTGTGTTTGGACAAGTGGCCTATAGGATTTTACTATCATAGATCAACTCAATCGATACAGATTCAGTCGAAAAGAGCACCAATACAATTAATAGGGTTTAAGGGTTGTAGAGTGGGATTGCTGAGACAATCCCTTTTTTGTTGTGCTTAATATGACGCTTGAAAAGAAATGGCCAAACTGGAGGATTTTCATCAAATAACGGAGGAGTTTATTTCTTAATGTACGCACAGGAGTTTACTTGAATGAAATCAAGTTTAGGGAACTAAAGTGAAATATTTGGTATGTTATATAATAAATTACAAATATATAAATGGGGAGAAACTTATGGGGAAAATAAATTATTCTATTGTTGATGTTTTTTCACAAGGGAAATATACAGGAAATCAACTTGCTGTTTTTAAGAATGCTGAAAACATTTCAGATAATAAAATGCAACAAATAGCTAAGGAAATCAATTTCTCCGAGACTACTTTTATCTTATCAGATACAAAAAAAGATGCTGGTTATGATGTTCGTATATTTACACCTAATGAAGAGGTTCCTTTTGCTGGGCATCCGACATTAGGAACTGCATATATCATTCAAAATGAAATCCTAGATGAACCCTTGGACAAACTTATATTAAATTTCAAAGCCGGACAGATTCCCGTCACGTTCGATAATCAAGAAGAAATTATATGGATGAAACAAAATGAACCAACTTTTGGTGGGATTTTAGATACAAATATTGTTTCTGATGTTTTAAATATAGATAAAGAAAACATAGATGATAGATTTCCTATCCAAGAGGTTTCAACAGGCCTTCCAGTGATTGTTGTACCTTTAAAATCTTTAGAAGCAGTTAAAAAAGTAAGGGTAAATAAAGAAAAATACTTTGAGTTAATTGAACATATTAATGCAAAAGCAATAATGGTTTTTTCTCCTGAAACGTATAATTCTGAAAATGATTTAAATGTTCGAGACTTTGCAGATTATTATGGTGTTCCCGAGGACGCAGCCACTGGAAGTGCCAATGGATGTTTAGCATCTTACCTTGTTAAATACCGATATTTTGAAAAAAGTGAAATAAATATTAGTGTAGAACAAGGATATGAAATTAAAAGACCTTCTTTACTATTTTTAAAGGCAAGTAATAATAACGGGAAAATCAACGTTAATGTAGGAGGAAAAGTAGAAAAAATTGCTCAGGGTGAATGGTTTTTATGAGAATAATCCTTCTTTATCGAGGGGGTGCTTCGGCGACCTCTTTTTTTGTTATTAAGCTAAAGGGCCAGGAGTTATTGAAGACTATTAATAAAAATTAAATTTTTATAATAAAGACAAGGTTTGATTGAACAGAAGTACAAAAGATGTGATAAAATGTTTGAATATTAAAACTACTGAAGGAGGTTAAATGTTGATAAATTACAATGGCCGGAAATTTATTTCAGTTGAAAATACAGCTAACGGTGAGGTTACTGTAGAAACAATTTTTGAATACCAACAAGAAGGAAACATACTCTCAGCAACCTATAGTGGAGGAGACATACTAAAAGGTACTCTTATTGGAATTGTTGAGGAAAATGGCAGTTTACAGTTTAGATATAATCATATTAATACAAAAAACGAAATAAGAGGCGGTCAATGTTTCTCTACTCCAGAATCTCTACCAGATGGAAGAATTAGATTACATGAAAGGTGGAAATGGACAGATTCGGACCAAAGTGAGGGAGAATCCATTATTGAAGAAGTTAATTCATAATAAATAATTTAAAGCAGGTGGTTTTATGGAAAGTTGGAATGCGAGAGCGTATTGGAAAAATGGATGGTGTGTGGCGTGATACGGTATTGTTAGAAAGAAGAAGTCATTCAGTTGGAATTAATTAAGATTGTTGAATAGCGAGTGCGATGCATTAAAAAGGCATCGCATTTTCCTTGTTCTACTATCAGGGTAGGGTGAAGAGTAGAGATTTCTAAATAATTAATAATTTTTATAAAATATTCCAAAATTTATGATATTGGATTTAAGATTGATGATTTAAGAGAAGGTACTCCAAGGCCAGAAGAATTTAGGAATGAAAGTGAGTATAAACGAAGGATGAGGATTCCGCTCTTTTTAATATTTTCTTGTGTAAAATAGAAGCTAAACTTCCAAAAGAATCCTATATCAATAAAAAAGCTTGCAGACTCATCTAGAAGCTAGATTGTGTCTGCAAGCATGAGGCTGCTGCCGGGAAAAGTTGTTTTTCAATCCTTATTTCATACCATTAAAACTTACAGCTATTTGAGCTCCCACCACTGCATTGTTTTTAACTAAAGCAATGTTTGCATCTAGGCTCTTACCATCAGTTAATTCTTTCACCTTACCTAGTAAGAATGGCGTTACATTTTTACCAGATATGTGTTTTTCTTCTGCTTCCTTTAAAGCTGCTTCAATTACATTAGTAATGGTTTTTTCATCCATAGCGAATTCTTCAGGGATTGGGTTGGCAATCACAGCTCCGCCTTTTAGGTTTAAATCCCATTTAACTTTTAGCGTCGAGGCGATTGTTTCCGCATCGTCTGCACGGAAGTTCACTGAGAATTCACTATTGCGCGTATAGAAGGCAGGGAGTACATCGGTTTGATAACCAATAACAGGTACGCCTTTTGTTTCAAGATATTCCATTGTTAACCCTAAATCTAGAATCGATTTGGCACCTGCACAAATGACGGCCACGTTTGTTTGTCCGAGTTCTTCTAGGTCTGCAGAGATATCCATGGTAGTCTCTGCACCGCGGTGAGCACCGCCAATACCACCAGTTACGAAGATATTAATTCCTGCAGCCTCGGCACAAATCATGGTTGCGGCTACTGTTGTTGCCCCTAGTTTTTTTGTAGCGAGTAAATAAGCTAAATCACGTCTAGATGCTTTTGCTACATCTGAACTCTTACCGAACATTTCTAGCTCTTCATCGGATAATCCAATTTTAATTTTACCATCAACGATTGCAATTGTTGCCGGAACAGCACCATTATCACGGATAATTTGTTCCACTTCACGTGCGGTTTTCACATTTTGTGGGTATGGCATACCATGTGAGATAATTGTAGACTCTAAGGCAACGATTGGTTTTCCTTGTTCCTTGGCGATACGTACTTCTTCAGATAATGTAATGTATTGTTTCATGATAATTCCTCCATGTCTTTTTGTAGTTGTTCTGCTGATAAATCCTGTCTAACTGTATAAGATGATTGCAGTGTTTTAGAAGCATTCATACTCCCAGCTTTAGCAATTTCGACCAACGATTTACCTTCTAACCAAGAGTAAATAACAGCGGAGGAAAAAGCGTCTCCCGCACCCGTTACATCGACGACTTCATTAATTTCAATAGAAGGTACATGAAAAATTCCTTCTTTTTTATTACCTATCATCGAGCCTTGTTTTCCATTCGTAATAACCACATTGGCTATCCCTAGTGCCAGCCATTTTTCTAATGCGTTCTTCCAATCTTCCTCATTTTTGATTTCTGTTTGGAAGTATGTTTCAGATTCATCTCGGTTCGTAATGAGCCATGTAACACCTTCTAAATTATCTGGTAATCGATTCATCTTTGGCGATGAAACGGGTATTAACACAATCGGTAAATCATGGCTATATGCGAAATGACACAAGAATTGAATCGTTTTTTTCGGACAGTTTAAATCGACCATAATACATTTTGCGTGACTTAATTGTACGTCATGTTTAAGCAGTAAATCAGGTGTGATTGCCTCATACACTTCCATATCCGCTAACGCAATAACTAATTCTCCGCTAGAGTCTAAAACAGCCGTGTAGGAACCTGTTGATTTTTCAGGAAATTGGGTCACGGTTTCTAAGTTCATGTAAAGAGATGATGAATCTTCAATGACCGACCAGTCCTTATCGGCGCCGCATGTAGAAATAAGTGATACGTCCATTCCAAGTCGCCCTAGATTTTCAGCGATATTCCGGGCAACCCCGCCGGCATTCTGAGTGGCGTAAATCGGATTGGAAGTACCTAACTGGGCTTTGTCTTTGATATGGAATTTACGGTCAATATTAGCCCCGCCTATACAAATAACATGTTGTGATTCACTAAGAATATAAGCTCTGCCTAGAATATTACCTTTTTTAATCAAGCCAGAAATAATATTTGCAATGGAAGGCCTGGATAAGCCTAATATTTCAGCCAGTTCTTGCTGAGAAACATAGGGGTTCTTACGTATTAAATCGATAATCAATTGTTCTTTATCATTCATTCTTTCAGGCACAAACTCACCCCATTTAATCTTCCTAATCAGTACGATTACTTTGGACTAAAAGTTTTTAATTCTTTACGTGTTTCAGGAACTTTTACATCACCTGATTTAATCTTTTCAACCCATTCTTTTATGGCCGCTTCAATTTCCGCTTTGTTTGTAGCTTTTGCATTAATAGGGGATAAGCCAACACCATCTTCTGCTAAACCAAATAGCGCAACTTCGCCGCCTGGGAAATTACCTTCTTTTGTTTTTGTTGCCAGGTCTTTAACAGCTACATCAACACGTTTTAAAGCCGATGTAAGAACCACATCTTTACCCATATCAGCTTGATCACGGTCTACACCGATAGCCCAAATATCTTTGCCAGGGTCTTTTGCTTTTCGGTCATTTGCTTCTTTAAATAAACCGACACCAGTTCCCCCTGCGGAGTGGAATATTACGTCCGCACCAGAAGAATACATTTTAGAAGCGATTGTTTGACCAAGTTCTGCCTTGTCAAAAGCACCTGCATATTGCACGTCCACTTTTACCTCAGGTTTAGCAGCTTTAACACCGGCTAAAAAACCAGATTCGAAACGTTCAACAACCGGAATTTCCATGCCGCCAATAAATCCGATATGGTTAGATTTTGTTGTTTTAGCCGCTGCAATTCCTGCAAGGAATCCAGCTTCTTGCTCTTTGAATAAAATACTTGCAACGTTTGGCTGCTTTACCTCAGCATCAACGATTGCAAATTTGGAATCTTTTTGTTGGGTTGCAATTTCCTTAACTGCTGCTGGCATCAAGAAACCGATCGCATAAACTAAGTCAAATCCTTCACGAGCAAGTTTATTTAAGTTTGTTGTATAATCTGCATCCGATTTGGATTGAAGGTATTCGTAACCGCCTTTACCTTTGTTCAAACCGTTTTCTTCGCCAAAACTTTTGAGACCTTCCCAAGATGATTGGTTAAATGATTTGTCATCAACCCCCCCGATATCAGTCACCATTGCAGCAGTGAAAGTTTTATCATTCCTACCGCCTTTGGCCGCTTCATCGCCTTTGTTGTCATTACTTTTTCCACAAGCGCCTAACAGTGTACCTGCAGCAAGAACAAGTGATAGAGCCATTCCAACTTTTTGTTTTTTCAAAATATGTACCCCCTTATGATGTTTGTTTAGTTAAGAAAAACGGCCTTATAAACTTTTGTTTAAAGGTTAAACTTATGTTTGAATTATACATCCTGCCAGAATTTAGGTCAACTATTTTAGCAGAACCTAAACAAACCTTTGCACTGTGATAAGGTTTGTTTTTTTGATGTGGAATCATCATCTTTAAAACAGATGCGGTGGTGCCCCATTTTTCTGCGGTAGTTTTCAAAATGTCTGCGGTTTGCAGGGAATGGATACGCCGTACAATGAAACCATGGGAAGAAGAGGAAAAAGGAAATTCACGGTCACTAACATCATGGACTCAAACCTGGGGAATTGTGTAAGAAGAAACTAAGACTATATTATCAACATATGTAAAGGCATTTCATTCAATCGATAAGAAAATAAGGAGGAATTATTAATGGAAAAAGAGGAATTATAAATTAATGGCATGTTATGTGGTTACGATTTTTGAAACAACCTTCGATAAGCTTCGCACCTATAAAATTTGGGCTGAGTTTAAACACTATGGAACAGGAAGGGCATTCCCATTTGTGATTGAGATAAAAGAATAAGACTCTAAATTAGAAGCATCATTAAGCGGAACCTATGATGGACAAATCTCTTGTTACTACGGTAACTTTTGTCCATCATAAAGCTTATGAAAGACAAATCCCTTGCTACTACGGTAACTTTTGTCCATCATAAAGCTTATGAAAGACAAATCCCTTGCTACTGCGGAAACTTTTGTCCATCATAAAGCTTATGAAAGACAAATCCCTTGCTACTGCGGTAACTTTTGTCCATCATTATTGTGCCCGCCACCATAGAAAAAAGGAGTCGACGGTAAAATTAGAGGTTAATTGTGCCCGTCAGCTTAGAAAAATAGGAGTTAACCTACATCAAAATCCGGTTCATTTAGACCTGAAACGAGTGCGTCTCGAGCGGCTACTAAACTTAGTTTAATGAAAAAGAGCTGCCCATTAAGTCGATCATTGTCACCGCTTAACAGAATTGCTTGGTCAAGGTAATTAATGGTATCTTCCGTCTTATCTAATGCCAGTGAGATGCGGTTGTCGGATAGATGAATAAGGTGTTGGTTATCTTGGCTTTGGGGAACAATAGGGGCATTTGGAAAAACAGGATCACTAGGAAAATGAGTATCGAAAGGTAATGCTTTCATGGCAAGATAAGCCTCTGTGAGATTATCGACGACATCTTGGTAGAATTGTACTTTAATTGGATTTGGTGGTAAAGGAAATGCGGGCATTTCTAAAAAAAGGATTAAGGCACTATCGGCAAATCGAATGGCCTGCACCGTGTAAGCCAAGGCTGTTCTAACATTTGTAACTAAGTTAGAATACATTTATTTCACTCCCAATCTGTTGAATTGTTTTAGTGTATGTAATTAAGACGAGCCCGTAAAGGACACTTAGGTAAATTTATTTGATCGAATTATTTATATAATTAATTAGGATGTAGGAATGATAGATATGTTAAAAATTCGAAACGTAAAATTGGAAGATTTACCAAATCTAATAGACATTGAACATCTTTGCTTTACAAAAGAGGAAGCAGCGACCAAAGAAGCTTTTGAAAAGCGCATTCATTTTATTTCAGATAGTTTTTTTGTAGCTGAAGAGAAGGACGTGATTGTTGGTCTAGTCAATGGTCCTGTCATTGATCGTGCATACATTACAGATGACCTCTTTAGTGATATAAAGGAGAATCCTGTGTCTGGCGGTCATCAAAGTATTTTAGGATTAGCGGTGTCCCCATATTTTCAAAAACGTGGTGTGGCATCAGCCTTACTTGCACATATAGAAACAGAGGCAAGTGCAAAAAAACGTGAGACGATGACACTTACCTGTAAAGCTGACTTAATTCACTTCTATGAAAACCACGGATACCTCAACAATGGGGTTTCAAGCTCCCACCATGGCGGAGTGATTTGGTACAACATGAGTAAAAAGTTAGTTTGAATGTTTGGGTGATTTTATTAACCATATGGAAAAAAATCTTACAGATAAAAGGCATGAAAAAAGACGATTCGGGACCGAATCGTCTCAGACTGTCGACAAATCCGAAAAACTTGGGTTTGCCGGCAGTCTTTTTTATGTCTTTGTTAATTTGTTTGTTGATTTGCGCTCCAGGCGCTTCGCTTTCCGCGGGCGTAGCGGGGAGCCTCCTCGGCGCTTAAGCGCCTGCGGGGTCTCCCCTGCTTCGTA
>NZ_JAGGQR010000089.1:5665-6886 GCF_018613205.1 Bacillus sp. ISL-46 | reverse complement strand
AAATTTTGCTCTTACGAGCAAAAATCCAATAAAAAGGCATCGAATGGGCTAATTCGAATGCCTTTTGTCTACAATCTGATACCCCTCACTAATGAGGGGTATACCTTATTTATCTTGTGCAAGTTCTTTTCTATTGGGAGCAAGTGGTGGCTGTTCTAACCACTTGTTTTTCACCATAATATCGAACCAGTTTTTGGTAATTCCTAATGTTTTTAGAATTGCTTTTTCATAAGCTGCAGCTAGGTCTGTTCGCATGGCTCCTGCTAGACCTGTTCCGTAATATACTTGTGCAGTTTGAGCCAAGAAACCCATATGATACAACATTAATTTATCTGAAAAAGGAGAGTCTTTTGACGTTGTAACCTCTGATTCCCACGACATTGGAACTGGCAAATTATCCTTGTGCATAATTTTTGAAAGGGCTTGTAGGTTTTCATCTGCGGTTTTTTCTAATTCCTCAAAAAACTTTCTTACTTCTTTCGATTCTGTGACTTGACTGAATCCGATTGAAAGAGCTTTTGCCATAATGCCCTTTTTAATGTTAAGAGAAACACTGATTATTTCTGAAGCAGATAAAAGTCTCCCTTTTCCGAAGAATCCATCAGTAAAATCTTTGGTAGAAATAAATTCAGGGCTCTCGTTAGGATAGAAATAGGGGTCCCTTTGGAATATTCCTTTTTCAAGCAATAACTCAATGGTTAAATCGTACATATTTTTTGCATCATTATCACATGATTTATAAAATTCCCGTATGTCCTTTCTAACAGAAACACTTAAAGCAGTTGTATGCCCCAACAAACCATGTATAGTCATAATATGTAAATAATTTAAGCAGAATGTGTCAGAAAACAATCTCTCTGCACTTTTTTTAAGGTCGGACTACGTAAATCCAATTGGAACGGGAAATCCATCTTTCTCAATGAAGGAAACAAGCTGCTTCTTTTGCTTTTCCAAGGTCTCAATGGCAATTAAAAAAACTTTTTTTATTGATTCGTCTTCAATAATAGAAAACATATACCTATTTACTATATCAGTCATTGTTCCGTTTACATACTCTCCCCATAGTGTTCCTATTTCGGAAGAAGTAAGTTTTAAATTATCATTTTCCATTTTCTCACCTCTTCTGTATTATTTTCTAATTCAGAAAGAAGTATGAATTTCTTTGGACTTAAACTTTTTAGATGATAACAGTTGAGCCGTTTTCGGGATGCTGTACGTCTA
>NZ_JAGGQR010000089.1:0-5599 GCF_018613205.1 Bacillus sp. ISL-46 | reverse complement strand
AATGGTTTTTAACATGAGGCGCTGATGAGAATCGATATACCCTTTAAGCGCCTATCACCGTGGCAATATAGCTACTATGTTGCGACAAATGGAGCACACCTCCGTTATGCAAGATTTTGGGCTTTACCTATATTTAAAATAGAACAGAGTTACTCAAGTACCAATCCCTTTTCAATGGAACTGTTCTTCAACTAAATGGGGCAAGAGTTAAAGAAGGGGACTGCTGCGGCAATCCCTTTTTTGTTGTGCTAACGGGCAGGTTTATTGAGTAACAAGGGCTTGAATTTCGTGTTAGAACTTTATTATTAGATATTTAATATAGTGGGGATAATACCACTTAAATTAAAGAAATTTTGCATGTTGGCAAAAAAGGGGGCAATACAAGATGAGTGAAGAAATCAATTTACATAGAAGTGCGATAAACATGTTGATGGCGACAAGCCGGACTTTCTTTATTCCTATTAGTCATCTACCGTCAGGATTACAAGAAGCTGTTACATCCGCTTACTTATGCATGAGAGCTATTGATGAGATTGAAGACCACCCCCAACTCCGATTGGAATCCAAACATAATCTATTACATTCAATCAGCTCGCTCTTGAAAAAGCCCTTCAATAATAAGAAGTTAATGGCTTTATTTCACCCATACCACTCCCTCCTACCTGAGGTTACCTTACGATTTGGCGATTGGATAAATCATTGTCCACCGACAATTGTAGAGAACATTTCGAATGCCACATCTACTATGGCGAAGGGGATGGCGGACTGGGCTTTAAAAGAGTGGCGGATTCAGAATGAAGAAGGTTTGAATGAATACACATTCTACGTTGCAGGTTTGGTAGGAGTTATGCTCTCAGATATTTGGAAGTGGTATGATGCTGTGGAAACGGACAAGGAATTAGCTATAGCCTTTGGTCGTGGCTTACAGTCTGTCAATATTCTTCGCAATCGTGCTGAAGATTTAGAACGAGGTGTGGATTTCTTTCCCGATGGATGGGAGTTAGAAGATATGTTTAGGTACGCCCGACGTAACCTAGCATTGGCTGACGTTTATTTAGAGGATATTAAACCCGGTCCGATCCTTAATTTTTGTAAACTCCCGATAGCACTTGCTCATGGTACACTTGATGCTTTAACAGAGGGGAAGGAAAAAATGAATAGAGCTGCCGTAACTGAAATAGTTAGTCGAGTAATAAATAGAAAATAAGATTCTACAATTTAAATTTTTATCTGTGTCCTTTTTATTTTGACTAAGGGATGGATGAACCGCCTCAGATGGAAGAACGGGAGCAACTAATGGAAAAATAAAAGTCCTCAGACACTTGTGAAATAAATTTTTCACGAGTGTTTTTAGTCTATTTAAGTAACCGAAGCTTCCTTCAAAGAACAATTGAAATCAATTGTGATGGAACATGACACCAACAATATCATTTGGAGAGGTTAAATTAATATCTGTAATTTACAAAAATAATAAGTACATTATTGAACGGAAAACAAAGAAAACTGGGATATACAACGTCGATGACCAAAATGGTCAAATAAAAATATTTGATGCTTTGATATGGTAGTTTTGATTAGTTAAGAATGTGAGGAATGTACTTAAAGTAACGGGTGCTTTAGCGAAAGATCAGAGCTGCAAATTGTGGCAGCTTTTCTTATTGTGCTACCATGAAAATAGACTAACGGTTGCATTAGTGGAAGATCAACTTAAAGGAACATTACATTAGAAAACCATCAAAATTTTATTGAATCTGATGGTTTTTTGAAAGATGGTTTTAAAAAATGTGCTAATAAATAACCCACTAATAAAAATAACATTGGCAACCAAACCGGTCCGAAGAGTATTCCCATTATCCTCAATGTTGGGGAATAGATTAGACCAACTGTTATAAAATAAGCAGAAAACACAAACGGCAAAAACGAAGATTCTTTTCCACCGCCAGCGTCTTTATAAGCATCCCACATGCAAACATATATAGACAAGGATAAAACATCAGCCATTGATAATTCGTTCTATCAACGGCTGATTGGATATGACCATGAAAGCTTAACATGATTACTTCGTTAAAATTTGATTGAATGTTAATTAAAAATTCTAAAGAAATGATAAGTAATCCTTTAAGAAACTTTCCGTTTAAGATTTGAGAAAATCCTGGTAATGCAATACTCCAAAGGACGCTTTCAAGTTGTTTTGTTTTCTTCATTTTATTTCCCTCTAAGTATTAGCTAATTTATCATGGTCCACTACTTTTGGTGGTTGTTCCATCCAACCATAATCGATCATTATGTTTGCAGCGTCTTCTGTATATTTTAGAACTTCCCCTAAGATTCGGAGGTAATTTGTAGATAAATCACGTCTAGAACTTGTTGACAAGCTTGTTCCGTAATATCCAATGGCGCCCGCGGCTAGTGCATTTACATGAAACATCATTAGTTTATCGGAAAAAGGGGAAACCGTTGAGTTTAATACTTGGTTATCCCAAGACACAGAAGCAGGAAGATCATTTTCATTTAAAACGGAACTATAAATTTCAATATGCTTTGAAGCGATTTCTTTTCCTCTTGCCATAAAACGACCCACTTCTTTTGACCTTGCCACTTGACTGAAGCCGATGAATGTTGTCATAGCTAACACATTTCTTTGAAGATTAGCATAAAGATTCGTTATTTCTAACGTAGTGAGTGATCTACGTTCTCCAAACCAACCAGCTAAGAAGTTTTGTTTTCGAATAAAATCAACCTTTTCAGGAGTCGTAACATATGGTGCTCGTATATAGAGACCTTTAGATAGTAAAACATTTCCTGTTTTTTTGAGAAGATTCTTCGAATCATCGATACATTCTGAAAAATATTGGAATACATCAGAACGTGTTGCTAAAGACAACGAGATGCCATAAGCCTCTAACCCTATTGAACTCCATTGTTGAAGATAATAAAGAAAGTAAGGATCCGAAAATAATCGAGGAGCTGTAATATCGACATCTTCTTCTTTAAATCCGTATGGAATGGGAAATTTCTCACTGTTAAAGATTAATATAAGTTTTTTTACGTGTGCGTGTGCTAACTCTAGTGCAAATTCTACTACAGGACGAATCTCAGGATCCTCTGCTTTTTCCAAAAAGTATGTAAGTACACAAATTGACAGGCTATCATTCATGTAGGCAGTCCATAGTTGTGAAATTTCAGCAGACGTTAGTTTGATGTTATTTTCACTTTGCATAAGAGGTTTCCTCCATTAATTTGAAATGCAATCCTCATGTTATGTTTCCTAATACTGTAATAAATATTTATCCCTATTATGAATCCAAATATGATGAGAGAAAAAAGACTTGGAGTTGACTAAGTTAAAGTACACAAAAAAAAAGAAGCTGAGGAATTCTTTTTTAGCTTCTTTTTTAATTCTTACAAGATTTTTATACTGATCGGATAAAGATAGGGCTTTTCAGGTTCATTGATTTTCTTCAAGCCTGTAATTTTAATAAGTGGAAGTTCAGTCCCGTTAAATGTTGTTATATCTAATACACCTTCTGCTTCGACCCATGTATCCTTTACAAGGGAAGAAGGTTCTGAGAACTCAGAAAGAAATCCGATTATGCTAGCATCAGCGACACAGTGTGTAATCAAAAACCTTGAAATAACTATGTGGTTGTGGGACAAACCATCTTCTTTATATATGAATCCCTTTAATTTTATTTTTCTACCTTTAAATTTATTGATATCCTTACTTATCTCTTCATAATAAGCAGCAAATACATAATCGTTCATCACGATATTGGATTTTTGTTCTAACTTTTTAATCAGTTGCGCATATTCATCCTCTGAAATATCTTTTTGATTTTCCAATAGATTTGGGTCCACTGGAGCATCAGATTCTGGGGATTCTTCCTGTCTATTTATGTTAGTATCTTCCCTTTGTTGAGTAGGCTTGCTGTCTAATTGATTTTTATCATCTTGAGGGGCTTGTGTCTGGTTAGACAGAATCAGCATAGCTCCTTTTTTATTGGCAATGGAGGCATCGAGCACTTTGGCGGGAATCAGAAACCCAGTTAACAATGGAAAAACAATAACAAAATAGGAAAATATTTTTTTTGTATTAAATCTAGAATCTCCATGATCATGGTTACAATTATGTTCATCGTGATGGCAATGATGATGACTATTATCCCTAGCTGACCATATTCTTGTATTTTGGATAAAAAACAAAATCAAAAATATAATAGAAGCTATTTGGCTAAGACCTTCATATTTTGGATTAATAAACTTTGTCATTTCTCCGGTAAAATGCATCTTAAAAAGCAAACATGAAAAAGATAGTAAAATAAACGCTCTTATAGCCTGCTGAAAATGGAATTGCACGCCTTGTCCTCCTTAAAATAAACTTTGGACCAGCATTAAAGTGATAAAGACAATCGAAACAATCAATGCCAACACAACCATAACAAACCTAAATCGAAATACGCTTATCATCATAATTGTATTTTTTAAATCCATCATTGGACCGAATATTAGGAAGCCAAGGATGGATGTAAGTGGAAAGATACTGCTGAAGGAAGCGCCGATAAAGGCATCGGCTTCAGAACAGAGGGATAAAAAGTAAGCCAATCCCATCATTACAAGTAATGAAGATGTAGGACCACTTCCAGTTTCCAACAAGGCTCTTGCCGGCATATAGGTTTGTACAGTGGCAGCAATTAAAGCTCCCATGATAAGATATTTCCCCATATCAAAAAACTCATCAATTGAATGTATAAGCATTGACCAAAACCGGTTAGAAAAAGGTTGTTTTTTAGAATGAATAGCGGAGGCATCTTTACCGATTGACGCATTTAGTTGATTCCCTTTAAAAACCCAGCTGACTGCAAAAGCTACCATAAGAGAAACTAGAAAACCTAATCCCATTCGCAATCCAGCAATTTTGATATCGTTTCCAAATGCCATGTATGTAGAAGTAATAACGACTGGGTTGATTAGAGGACCTGTCAACATAAAGCCTATCGCGGCGTGGATAGGAACTCCTTTCGAAACGAGCCGCCGAACGATTGGAACGATTCCACATTCACAAGCAGGAAAAAGTGCCCCAACTATACAACTCATTATTACAGCCAAAAATTTGTTTTTAGGAATCCATCTTTGAATTAGATCTTCAGTAACAAAGATTTGGATAAAACCCGCGATAAGAACCCCAATTAAAACAAACGGAAGGGCTTCTATTAAAATACTTAGAAAAATGGTGTTCAGATTTAATAAAGATGGTGGAAAAGCCAAAGGAAGTTTAAAACCGGAGCTGAAAGAAAGAAGTAAAAGAGCCAGTCCAATCATTGAAAAACCTGTAATATCTACGATATTACTTCGAAGAATGCGATTCATGTTTACCCCCCAATTAAATTTATTCTTTTAATTCTTCATTATAAAATTTAAATCGTAATTATTACGTTTTAAATTCTAAAATAAATATATGCATTTGTAAATGAATTTAGGAATCATTTCGATTTAATTTTCTTTTAATTCTTATTTTTTTCAGTAACAGGTGTGCTATCCGGAAATTAGTATATATCCAAAGTTAGTCATTTTTTATATGGAAAGATATTTTGAACAAAGT
>NZ_JAGGQR010000008.1:0-51312 GCF_018613205.1 Bacillus sp. ISL-46 | reverse complement strand
GTCCTGAGCCAGGATCAAACTCTCCAAGAAAGTTGATTAGCTCATTTTGTTACGTTGGCTTAGTTTCTTAATTGAAACTAAAATTTTTGTTTGTTTGCACGATTTTGTTTGTTTAGTTTTCAAAGATCAATTTTCTCTATCGCCTAAAAGCGACTTTATAATCTTACCAAGTTATCAATGTGAAGTCAATAACTTTTTTTATTTCTTTTATCTTGCCATCACTGCCTCGCAGCAACAGATATTAATATACCACCATTAAAGACCTAGTGCAATAGTATTTATTATTTTTTTTATATAAAATTACAAAGTAAAAATATTCTAACTCTTCACGGCTAGAGGCAATAAAAAAAGTGCCAGTGGCACCGGCACTTTTTAAAGATATTACTTATGACGCATTAACGGGAATAACAGTACGTCGCGGATAGATGGTGAATTAGTCAGCAGCATAACTATGCGGTCTATTCCAATTCCTAATCCTCCAGTAGGCGGCATACCATACTCCAGCGCTTCAACGAAGTCATCATCCATCATATGGGCTTCGTCATTCCCTTGTTCGCGTTCCTTTAATTGCGCTTCGAAACGTTCTCTTTGATCAATCGGATCATTAAGCTCTGTAAACGCGTTTGCATGTTCACGCGCTACAATAAATAATTCAAAACGATCTGTAAATCGCGGATCCTCATCATTTTTCTTCGCAAGCGGCGAAATTTCTACTGGATGGCCGTAAATAAACGTAGGCTGGATTAACTTTTCCTCTACTTTTTGCTCAAAGAATTCATTAACAATGTGACCATAAAGCATGTTGTTATTAATTTCGACACCATGTTCTTTAGCAAGTTCACGAGCCTCTTCCACACTCATCTCTTTCCAGAAATCTGCACCCGTGTATTCTTTGATGGCATCAACCATGTGAAGTCTTTTCCATTCCGGTTTAAGGTCTACTTCATATTCCCCATATTGAATTGTAGTGGAACCAACTACTTCTTGAGCAATGTGGGCGATTAAATTCTCAGTAAGACTCATGATATCGCGATAATCTGCGTAGGCTTCGTAAAGTTCAATCATTGTGAATTCTGGGTTATGACGGGTAGAGACCCCTTCATTCCGGAATACACGACCAATTTCATAAACCTTTTCCAGACCCCCGACAATTAACCGCTTTAAGTGAAGCTCAATGGCAATCCTCATAAACAACGGCATATCGAGAGCATTATGATGCGTAATGAACGGACGTGCGGACGCACCCCCAGCGATAGAATGCATCATAGGTGTTTCAACTTCTAAATAACCATGGTCATCTAAATAACGACGCATCGATTGAATAATACGGCTTCTCGCAATAAATGTTGCCTTACTTTCTTGGCTCATAATTAAATCCAAATAACGCTGACGGTAGCGCTGTTCTACATCTTTAAGTCCATGGAACTTATCAGGCAGCGGACGCAATGCCTTTGTTAAGAACACAAAGTTTTCTACCTTTACGGATAGCTCGCCCACCTTTGTTTTAAATAATGTTCCAGTTACCCCAATAATATCCCCTAGGTCAGCGGTATCAAATAGTTTGTAACTCTCTTCACCAATAGCATCCTGACGAACATATACTTGAATTTGACCCGTTAAATCTTGAACATGCGCAAAACCTGCTTTACCTTTTCCACGCTTCGTCATAATTCGGCCTGCTAAAGAAACGGAAAGGTTTTTTGCTTCGATGTCTTCTTTTTCTAATTCTCCATATTGCTCAATCAATTCATTTGTATTGTGTGAACGGTCAAAACGCTTACCAAATGGATCAAGACCATTTTCGCGCATGGTGTTCATTTTTTCACGTCTGACCCTTAATTGGTCATTTAAATCTTCCTGACTCATAAAATCCACTCCAATAATCATTTATTATGTAAAATGCTTTTATTAATCCATCCATTTTTCTACATACTTTATTATTTTACACAAACTTATAGTTTCAGACATCAAAAAAGATCTTAATAAAATAAAAACTGCCAGTTATTTCACTGGCAGCATCCAATTAGTATAGAAAAAGACACTTTAAGTGACAAATTTACCCTACAATCAACTGACTTTGTTCTTTTTTCTCAACTTCTAACACTAAGTCGTTTAATAATGTCACTAAGTGATCTCTTGTTTCACACTCATTAATGGCATTACGAACTTTAGCGTTGCCGCGGACCCCTTTTAAATACCAAGCAGCATGCTTGCGCATTTCGCGAACCGCAATATTTTCATTTTTCAGAGCAATTAAACGGTCAAGATGAAGAATACATACATCAATCTTTTCTCTAACAGTTGGTTGAGGCATTAATATCCCAGATTCTAAATATTGTACGGTACGATAAATCATCCATGGATCTCCTAATGCAGCTCTTCCAATCATGACTCCGTCCACACCAGTTTCCTCGATCATTCGTTTGGCATCCTGTGGTGTCTGGACGTCCCCATTCCCAATCAACGGAATGTTAAGGTTTTGCTTTACTTCACGGATGATATCCCAGTTAGCTTTTCCTTCATACATTTGAACACGCGTTCGGCCATGAAGCGACACAGCTTTACCTCCTGCGCGTTCGACTGCTTGGGCATTTTTAACAGCAAAAATATGCTGTTCATCCCAACCCATCCGCATTTTCACGGTAACAGGCTTTTCCACTTCCGCAACTACCGCAGAAACCATCTCGTAGATTTTATTTGGATCAAGAAGCCATTTTGCCCCCGCATCACATTTAGTGATTTTTGGAACAGGGCAGCCCATATTAATATCGATAATATCAGCATTCGTATTCTTATCAACAAATTTGGCTGCTTCGACAAGTGTTTCCCTTTTGCCGCCAAAAATTTGCAAACTAAGCGGTTTTTCACGCTCATCGATGTAGAGCATATTCATTGTTTTTTCGTTTTTATAAACGATACCTTTATCGCTTACCATCTCTGCACAAACTAAACCAGCACCGAACTCTTTCACCGTTAGACGGAATGCAGAGTTACATACCCCAGCCATTGGAGCTAAAACCACTGGATTCTTCATTTCAATATCGCCAATTTTCAACAGGAAACTACCTCCTATTCTTTGATGAACTTATTCCTTAGGCGTTAAATCATCTATACTTATTTTTAATGAATCCGCAATTCTCTCAAGCAGGTCAACTGCAGGCAGGCGATTTCCTCTTTCAATCTCTCCTAAAATCGATACAGATACACCTAGTTCCTTCGAAAAGCCTTCTTGTGTAAAGCCCTTTAGCTTCCGATAGGCACGAATCCGTCTTCCCCATTTTTCCGCTTCCATATTCGGACTCCTTCTTTATCAGGTAATTCTTCTAACGATGATTCAAGCAATTTATTTATCTTTAAAAATGGACTGTCGTGAATTATCTCTAAAAGTGGAATAATTACAAAAGCCCGTTCTAACATCCTCGGATGTGGAACTATGAGCTTCTCGCTTTCAATATTTTCTTGGTTAAATGTAAGAATGTCAAGGTCTATTGTTCGCGGACCCCACTTTATTTCCCTTTTTCTCCCAAGTTCCAATTCGATTTTTAAGCATAAATCCAGCAATTCCATTGGACTTAATGCCGTCTGAATCTCAATTATCATATTCAAAAATAAGTCTTGGTCTTCATAGCCAACCGGATCTGTTTCGTAAATAGAGGAGTAATTTACCAAATGAAGATCAGAATAGCTTGTTAATTTTTTGATTGCACTCGTTAAATTATCATATCGGTTTCCTAGATTCGAGCCAAGGGCAATAAATGCTGTGTTTTCCACTTTTATCTTCTCCTTGTAATTTCTACTGCAACAGACCTGTAATGGCCTGAAATCGGCGGATTTGGCTTAATCACGGTTACTGTAACCTCGGATACAAGTGGAAACCCCATCAGGACGTTTGAAGCAATGCTTTCTGCAACAGCTTCGACTAACTTATACGGCTGCCCCTCGATTATTTCCTTACATACTTGGTATAACTCAGCATAATTTACTGAGTGCTCCAGTTCATCTGTTTCGCCTGCTTTTTTTAAATCAAGGGAAACGGATAAATCAACCTCAAATCGCTGTCCCAGCCGAGTCTCTTCCGGGAAAACACCATGGTAGCCGTAAAACTCCATTCGATTGACATAAATTTTATCCAATCAGTTCACCCTTTCCCATTAGGGCATCCATCATTTTTGCCATC
Organism: Bacillus sp. ISL-46; assembly: GCF_018613205.1. Taxonomy (NCBI): domain Bacteria; kingdom Bacillati; phylum Bacillota; class Bacilli; order Caryophanales; family Bacillaceae; genus Bacillus; species Bacillus sp. ISL-46. Next base: position 47,135 of record NZ_JAGGQR010000008.1, on the reverse strand, counting down.
CTGCTCATTTCCTTGACATCGTGAACACGTATTATGTGGCAGCCCTTTTGGATTCCATAACAAATCGTTGCTCCTGTACCTTCCATTCTTTCGTGAACAGGAAGATCTAATGCCTGTCCAATCACTGTTTTTCTGGATGTCCCTAATAATACTGGATAGCCTAGTTTAACAAATGTATCTAAATTCTGCATAGTTAGCAGATTTTCTTGGTAATCTCTCGCAAAACCGATACCAGGGTCGAGGATAATATTTTCATCCGTTACACCTGCATTTTTAACAATCGTTATACTTTCATAAAGATCATTAATGACATCTCTCATGAAGACCTTATAGTTTCGGTCATGACGATTATGCATAAGCACGATTGGAACACCGTAGTCTGCAGCAATTTGACCCATTTTTTCATCGGCTTTTGCCCCCCATACATCATTGATTATATGGGCTCCTGCTTCAATCGCCTGCTTTGCCACTTCTGCCTTATACGTATCAATCGAGATTGGTACATCGACATGCTTAGCGATTGCCTCAATTACCGGCATTACCCGTTTGAGTTCTTCCTCGAGGGGAACCGCTGCAAAGCCAGGCCGTGTCGATTCACCGCCGATATCAATGATATCAGCCCCATTTGCGACCATTTCTTTTGCTCGTTCCACAGCCATTTCAACATGATTAAATTTGCCGCCATCTGAAAAGGAATCTGGAGTTGCATTTAAAATGCCCATAATAATGGTTTTTTTACTACTATCCAAGGTATATGGTCCACATTTGATTTGTTCTTGAGTTGCTCTCATACCTAATCCTCCTATACAGGCTTTTTTCACTCTTTTTATCATACATGAAATCTTAATTAGTTTACAAAAAAAAGAAGCATCGGCAAGCCGACGCCTCTCTTTAATTGTCTAATTCAAACGCCGCTAAACGTACGTTTCCGCGTTTCTAATTATTCAGCATCATATTGGTAAAGCGCAGTACTTAAATAACGTTCACCGTTATCTGGAATAATTGCTAGAACCTTTTTACCTTTTCCAAGTTTCTTCGCAACTTCTAATGCAGCGTGGATTGCTGCTCCTGAAGAAATACCACCAAGAATTCCTTCTTCTCTAGCTGCACGTCTTGATGCAGCAAATGCTTCTTCCGTTCCAACTTGAATCACTTCATCATAAATATCAGTATTTAGGGTTTCTGGAATAAATCCTGCACCAAGCCCTTGGAGCTTATGCGGGCCAGGTGATCCGCCAGAAAGAACAGGTGAATCTGTTGGTTCAATAGCAACGATTTTTATTTCAGGGAATTTTTCACGAAGAACACTTCCTGCTCCAGAGATCGTTCCTCCAGTTCCGATTCCTGAAACAAATGCATCTAATTGATCCATTTGTTCAACGATTTCTTTACCTGTTGTTCTTCTATGAACTTCAGGATTTGCTTGGTTCTTAAATTGCTGCGGTAAGAAATAACCATGTTCCTGCACTAATTCTTCTGCCTTAGCAATAGCACCCTTCATACCAGCTGGACCAGGTGTTAACACAAGTTCCGCACCGTAAGCACGAAGGAGGTTCCGTCTTTCCAAACTCATCGTTTCAGGCATAACAAAAACGGCCTTGTAACCTTTTGCTGCAGCAATCATAGCTAGTCCAATTCCAGTATTTCCACTTGTAGGCTCAATAATGGTATCGACACCAGGTTTAATTAAACCTTGTTCTTCTGCTGCTTCAATCATAGCTAAAGCGATACGATCCTTTACACTGCTTCCAGGATTAAAATATTCAAGTTTCAAATAAACCTCTGCACTATTTTCATCTACTAATCTGTTTAATTTAACAATAGGCGTTTGACCGACTAAATCGGCAACTGAATTTGCAACACGAACCATTTAGAGCACCCCTATTCCGAGTAATTTGATTGGATTTATATAATTAAACTTACCAGTTTTATACTTAGTTTGTCAATCGTTTTGTTCGCCATTTTTACAATATTTCAAATTTGGGAATGAAAAAACACAGAAGTAACATCTGTGTTTTTAGTTTCCCTCTTTACCGTAAAACCAATCCACCTTAGCATCATCCCAAAAAGTAGAAGCAGTAGCTGGGGATTTCATTTGTTCTAGAGCAATTTGGCGACGAATTTGCTCTTTTACATCTTCAAAGGAATATTTCTTTCCATTTATTTTTCCTTCTAGCTTAATGATTGCATAACCCTGGTCTACCTTAATCGGCATACTGTGGGCGCCTTTCTTTAATTCCTTAGCTATTTGAATATATTGGACCGGATACCTTTCATCTTCCTCACTAAGGTATCCTATATCTCCGCCTTCATTAGCAGAAAATTCCTCGATCGACCGTTCCATCGCTAATGTCGAAAAATCCGAACCTTGTGCTAATTCCTGTAAAGCCTGGTCTGCTTCTTCCTCTGTACTCACAACAATATGTGATAAATGAAAGGCAGGCGGCACATGAAAAAGCTCTTCATTTTTTTTATAATAGTTACTTAATTCATCGTTTGAAACCTCGACATCTTTTGTTAAAAGTTCCTCTAAAAGGAGGTTACTTCGGATTTGTTCCTTCCACTTCTCTTCATTCTTTACGCTCTGTTTACTCAAAGAATTATAGGTGGCTTGCAGCATTCTATATTCACGTTCAACATCTTGATTGCTTATTTTAATTTTATATTTCGCTGCCATTTCCTCTATGACCTTTTGATCGACCATTTCTTTTAAAACATCTTTTCCATATCTAGCTTCTAGTTCATTCAGCCATTCTTGTCTTAGGATTGTTTTTTTTCCGACTGTTGCAACTGCCTCTTCATTCATTACTCCTCCGCCTGCCAGATTTGCCTTTGATAAAAAAAAGGCGATTGTTAGGCAATTAACCATGATCAGGGCCGCAATAACCATCCAAAGTTGCTTCCTCCCCAACGTCTCTCCCCCAATCAGAAAAGCGTAAGCACCTTACTTTGCATCCTTTTTCAGTTCTTCTAATTCATCGCTCGAAAAGAGGTACTTTTCATTGCAAAAGTGACAATGAGCCTCAGCCTGTCCATCTTCTTCAATCATGGCATGGATCTCGGCTGCCCCTAAGCCAACAATCGCATTAGCAAAGCGTTCTTTAGAGCAATTACATTCAAAGCCCACTGGCATCGTTTCTAAGACCTTTACTTGCTCTTTTCCAAAAAGCTCTTCGAGGATTTGTTCTGGTGTTAAACCTCGTTCAATTAATTTGGAAATGGGCTCAATGGTTTTTAATCTTTCTTCCAGATTTGAAATGATGGGTTCCGGTGTCCTAGGCATTAATTGAAAAATAAACCCGCCTGCTGCCAAAATGCTATCATCGGGATTTACTAAAACACCGACACCAACCGAAGAAGGAGTTTGCTCCGATGTCGCAAAATAATACGTAAAGTCTTCTCCTAGTTCACCTGATACCAATGGAACCTGTCCAGAGAAAAAGTCACGAAGCCCTACATCCTTGACAACCGCAAGCGTCCCCTCGGTCCCCACCGCGCGGCGGACATCAAGCTTGCCATTTTCAGTTGATTCAAAATCAACTTCCGGGTTGGTTACATACCCCCGCACTTCCCCTTTGGCATTGCTATCCACAACAATTGGGCCTAGCGGGCCGCCGCCGTTGATTTTAATTGTTAATTTATCCTCACCCTTAAGCATAGCCCCCATCATTACCCCTGCGGTAATCGTACGGCCGAGTGCAGCTGACGCTGTCCGCCAGGTTTGATGACGCCTTTGTGCCTCACTTACTGTTTCTGTTGTACGAACGGCATAGGCTCGAATATTGCCATCATAGGCAAGTGCTTTTACAAGATAATCCTTCATTTGTTAACCCCTTTCTAGCTGTTATTCCTTAGGATATCCACGTTTCTCTTATAGATAAGCTGTAAACCTTTTAAAGTTAAAAATGGATCAACAATATCAATAATGGTTGATTCTTGGGCAATTAAATTAGCTAGTCCGCCTGTCGCAATGACCGTTGGCTTCTTTTCGCTTTGCTCCATCATCCTCTTTACGATGCCCTCTACCTGTCCCACATACCCGTAGACAATACCAGCCTGCATCGCCGCCACGGTATTTTTGCCGATTACCGCTTCAGGGCGGGCTATTTCAATTCTCGGCAATTTTGAAGCTCTCGAATAAAGGGCCTCTGTTGAAATACCCACTCCCGGGGCAATCGCACCACCCATATATTGGCGTTCCTCATTCACATAACAATAAGTTGTTGCGGTTCCAAAATCGACAATAATCAAAGGACTGCCATATTCGTGGATAGCGGCAACAGCATTTACGATTCGGTCCGCCCCAACTTCTCTTGGATTTTCATATTTAATATTTAAACCCGTTTTAATCCCTGGCCCAACAACAAACGGTTTCACATGAAAATACTTTTGACACATTCTTTCCAGCGCAAACATAATTGGTGGAACGACAGAGGAAATAATAATGCCATCAATATCTGAAAAAGAGAGGCCAGCATGATCAAACAATGCTTTAATGTTCATTCCAAACTCATCTTCCGTACGATTTCTATTTGTTTCTACACGCCAATGATATTTAAGTTCCTCACGATCATAAACACCCAGTACAATATTGGTATTCCCTACATCAAATACGAAAATCACATCTATCACTCACTTTTCAGATTATTCTCTTCTATACTGAAAACATAATAACATAAATATGTTTTTTGATAAAAAAAAAGAGCGCTTCAATGAAGCACTCTTTCGACTTTTATTTATTATCTGTTTCATTAGGAGGGTTAAGCGGCTCAACCTCATCCTTTTTCGTATTGATATTAACCTTCACGTCTTCTACTTTTTTCGGACCGATTTTAACGGCTTCTAAAGCGACATTAGGCGCTGGCATATGACCATGGTCAACTAAATATTTAATTTGTTCAGCAACAAGGGTTTCAACTTCAAGTAATGTCTTCGCAATTAGGTCAAGCTTGTCGCGATTTTCTGTCAGAATTACTCTTGCTCGTTCATAACATTCTTTAATGATTCTTTGAACTTCTAAATCGATTTCATATGCAATTGCATCGGAATAATTTTGCTCATTATGAATGTCACGGCCTAAGAAAACCTGGCCGCCTGAACCTTGACCAAACTGAAGCGGTCCAAGCTTTTCACTCATACCGTATTCGGTTACCATCTTACGAGCAATTCCTGTAGCGCGTTGGAAATCGTTGTGGGCTCCAGTACTTACTTCACCAAAGACAATCTCTTCCGCTACACGACCACCGAGTAAACCAACAATTTTATCAAGCAACTCAGGCTTCGTCATAAAGTAACGATCTTCTCTAGGCAGCATGACAGCATATCCGCCTGCCTGCCCACGAGGAACGATGGTAACTTTGTGGACCATGTCGGCTTCATCTAGCACCAAACCAATCACCGTATGGCCGCCCTCATGGAATGCAACGATATTACGTTCCTTTTGGGAAATAACCCTGCTCTTTTTAGCTGGCCCAGCAATTACCCGGTCGGTCGCTTCATCAATATCTTCCATATCGATTTTCTTCTTACTGCTTCGGGCTGCAACTAATGCCGCCTCATTCAATAAGTTCTCTAAGTCAGCACCTGAAAAGCCTGGTGTACGCATGGCAATATTCTTTAAGTTTACAGATTCATCTAACGGTTTATTACGTGCATGTACTTTAAGTACTGCTTCACGTCCGATCACATCCGGACGGTCCACGGTAATTTGTCGGTCGAAACGACCAGGACGTAAAAGGGCTGGATCCAAAATATCGGCACGGTTTGTAGCAGCAATGATGATAATTCCTTCATTTGCCCCAAAACCATCCATTTCAACAAGCAATTGGTTCAAGGTTTGCTCACGTTCATCATGTCCGCCGCCTAGTCCAGCGCCACGTTGACGTCCAACTGCATCAATTTCATCAATAAAAATAATACAAGGTGCATTTTTCTTGGCATTTTCAAATAGATCACGAACACGGGAAGCTCCGACCCCGACAAACATTTCAACGAAATCTGAACCGCTTATCGAGAAAAACGGAACGCCTGCTTCTCCTGCAGTTGCTCTAGCAAGCAATGTTTTACCAGTACCTGGAGGGCCTACTAGAAGCACTCCTTTTGGAATACGGGCACCCAGTTCGGCATATTTCCGCGGATCCTTTAAGAATTCCACCACTTCAACTAATTCTGCTTTTTCTTCATCCGCACCAGCTACATCTCTAAAACGAACCTTTTTCTTATCATCATTATAAAGCTTCGCCTTAGATTTACCAAAGTTCATCACACGGCTGCCGCCGCCTTGGGCTTGGTTTAGTAAGAAGAAAAATAAAATAAAGATAATCACAAACGGAATAATCGATGTAAAGAAAGTCACCCATCCGCTTGTTTCCTTGGCAGGCATTACTTCCACTTTAGAATCAGCTTTATCAATTCGGTCAAGAATCTTTTCGCTGTTTGGAATATAGGTTATGAATTTTTTACTTTTCGCTTCTAACTCACCACGAACCTCATAAACGCCTCGTTCAGGCTGCATTGAAAATGATTTCACTTCGCCATTTTCTAATTGCTTTACAAACTTATCATATGAAATATGATCTGTTTGTTCATTGCTTCCATTAAAGAAACTCACCACGCCAATAATGACTAAAAATATCAATAAATAAAAGATGGTATTACGGAAAATCCGATTCATCTCTTACCTCCTCCCACGATAGGCAAACTATACTAAATGGTATCATAGAAAATCTTACTAATTCAAGGAATTACTCTCATGCTTAAAGCTTTATATGTTGCTTTAATAATGAGCTAATAAGTATCTTAAAGATTATTGCTGTATACTTCAGGTTTTAAGACACCGATATATGGAAGGTTTCGATATTTTTCAATATAATCCAAGCCATATCCAACAACAAATTCATCTGGCACAATAAAACAAACATAATCAGCTTTAATTGCACTTTTTCTACCTGTTGGTTTATCGAGCAATGTTACAATCTTGATCGATTTTGCTTTCCGATATTTAAATAGGTCAACCAAATAACTAAGTGTTAGACCGCTATCGATAATATCCTCGATGATTAGAATGTCTCTGCCTTCTACAGATGTATCTAGGTCCTTGAGGATTTTTACTTCTCCGGAAGAAACAAGCCCAGTTCCGTAGCTGGAAACATCCATAAAGTCCATTTCAAGGTAGCAATCCATCCGTTTTAATAAATCAGCCATAAACGGCATTGCACCTTTTAGAACACCTATGGCAAGCGGGAATCGATCCTGATACTCTTCCGTTAACTGTCCAGCTAACTCCCGGATTTTAATTTGAATCTCTTCTTCTGTTACTAAGACCTTTTCAATATCCTGTTTCATTCTAAATGTGCCCCCTAGAAGATCGTTACTTTTGATATTTGAATAGTATATATTGTTTAGCTGAGTAATCTATGCCTTCAAGAAAAGATTTTTTTAAACCTGGAAGCCAGATAATAGAACCTTCTTTGTCGGTGAGTACAGGCCACATATTTCGATCATAAACTGGTACTTTCTGATCAATAAATATGGCTTTTAACTTTTTCGATCCTTGCATTCCCTTAATTGTCATCCGATCACCCATTTTCCTTGAACGAATGATAATCGGCCACTTAATACTGCTTGCATGAAACACGGCAGTGTATGGATTTGCCGTTGGAATGTCCCCCTCCATATATTTGCTGCTAATTTCCCCGCCATTTGGCAAAAAAAGCGTTCCAGGCTCTGTCATTTCAAAATAATATGACTCAACCTCGATCGGTTGAAATTGGAAGGAAAGGGAATGATAGGAACGGGAAACTTTTAAACCATTAGGCAAATCAAGTTGACCTGATGGGTGAGGATGATTAATTATGAAAAATACTTGATCGATATGTACGGCAGATAATGAAGCTGGTATTTCTTTGTAAAGATAGTTTAATATTAGTTGAATCCCTCGCCTTTGTAAAGGTTTAGGCACTTCAAGAAAGCGTTTAATGTCAATGCTAATTTCCCTTTCTTCCTTTTTTGTCATAACTGTATTCATTCGTTGGACAGTTAACTCCAGAAGAAAGGTTTCATCACTTTTTAATTCCTCGCTAAACCGTTGAAAATGTTCATGCACATGTGGATTTTCCTTTTTTAAAAAAGGGACAACTTCTTTTCGAAAGCGATTTCTACTATAGATCCCTTTCTCGTTACTCGGATCTATTCGCGGGCTTAGGTTATGATTTAGGCAATATTCCTGAATATCAGCCCTTTCCAATCCTAAAAATGGACGAAAAATGATTCCCTGTTCAAATGGCCTCGAAAAAGGAATACCCGCTCGAGCCAGTCCCGCACTGCCTCTCGTTAATCTCATTAGCATGGTTTCGATTTGATCATCACCATGATGTGCAAGGGCTAAAAATCGATACTGATACTTTTCCATAATCTTCGAAAAAAACTCATACCTTACATCTCTTGCGGCGATTTGCGAACTTTTTCCTGTGCTTTCGATAATTTCTGGCACATTGACGCGAGTCATCTCAAACGGAAGATTATTCTGTTCACAAAATACTTTGACGAACAGCGCATCCTCATAGGACTCCTGACCACGAAACATATGGTCTACATGGGCTACAACTAGGGAAAGGTTTTGTTTCTCTTTTTCCGCGAGCAAAAAGTGAAGCAGTGCTAGCGAATCCGGGCCTCCCGAAACACCAATGACAATCTTTTTGGATTCTAATCTGAATCCCTGGTGACTAAGAAAGGCCTTGACCTTAGATTCCAACATATGATTGCACTCTTTCTTAAAACAAAGTTTAAAGCATTAAAACGTTTAGAATAACAATAGTCTACCACTTTTACGAATAAACTATCAAAGCATTGGCATTACAAAATGCTTAGAAATTTTTCCTATTTATCCGCTTACAGAACTACGTATTAAATAACCTTTCTTCTTATACGAATGACCTTGGGAATAGTTTCAACAATTACAGCAATTTATTAAATGTGTACCAGCCATATAAAAGACCTAACACGATCGCTATTAACCAAAATTCCATCCAGCCACTCTTTTTTTTCTTTTTCCGATAGTGCTGCCTTGTTACAGGCTGGTTCCCTTTTGAATCTGGCCGGGGCGGCTGTTTTTGGGAAGGTTTGGTCGGACCAATGGGCTTTAATAGCGGATCGGGCATTTTTTTATCGACCATAAGATCTAATAAGTCTGCTCTCATTTGTTTAGCGCTGCTATAATGGCCTTGAAGTGCTTTTAGGATGACCTTTTCCCACGCTAGCAGTTCCGGCTTCTGTCGGATCGCATCTCTTAATTGCGATATTCCTCCACTGGTTTTCGTTAATCTTTTTGGATAGGCGGTATTAATCATAATCATTGCCACTGCAAACAGGTCATAGGAAGGCTCAGCTTTCCTAGACCCCAGTCCCCAATAACCGCGGTCATAGAACTCCGTGAATTCCTTAATCGCTCTTCCTTGAATGGTCGTGCCGCCAACATCAATACATCTTATTTTTGGAGGAGGACCTGTGACGATTAAGTTTTCTGGCTTTAGGTCACCGAATACCCAGCTATTTTCATGAAGCTTGTCTAAATCATTTAAAAGCTGCAAAAATAACACACTTGTCCAGGATTTCCCCTTTTGTTGTAAAAAAGATAAAAAGTCTGGTCCTTGGATATATTCCATCACATAAAAGGAAATGCGTCCGTTATTACTCTGCCAATCATCGACATCAAGCAAAGAAGGTCCAAGGGTTGGGGGTCCCTGGACCTTTGCTAAGGATTTTAAAACATTTACCTCAGAAGTGATTGACATACCATTATCACTCATTTTTAAAGCGACTTGAGTGCTATTATGCTCAGCAAGGTAGACCACCCCGTTTGCTCCAAATCCAAGTTCCTTTATAATTTTATACTTTTTTAAATGCCATTTCCCTGAAATGATTGTCCCTTGGCTTACCTTACATTGACTCTTCAAAGTATGATTCATCATCACGTGAAAGCAGGCTCCTTAGGGATTGTTTTTCTTCGAAAGAGGATAACGCTGTCCGTAACGCGGGCCCTGTCGGTGTTATTCCTCCAGTGGACAACTGGGAGAATACACTTGTCAGAGTTTGCAATTTAGGTGTCCAATCCAGCAATTTTTCGACATCTTTCTTTTTCCCGGGAAATACATATACCGAAAATTGATTATCTCCTGTTCGAGCGTTCAAGCTTAGAGAGAGGTCAAGCAGGGCTTCTTTAACTGTCGGAAGTTTGTGTTTCATACTTGCGCTTGTATCGACAAGAATCAACACTTCTAATTCGACAGTTTCTCCTAATTCATCGACAACCTCCATCACTTCGCCCCGTTTTTCAGGCGGGAGGTCTTCCATTGTTTGCGATCGTCCCAAAATTTGTTGCAATTCACGGTTAACCACACCCTGAATAGTTTGGTTCATCGCCTTACGAGTCACCATTTGCACGGTTTGAGAGAGCTGCTGGGCATAGACAATCTGACTGACTCCCCCGCCTGACATCGCGATCCCATCAATTTCGGTCATTCCTTTTTCATCAATGGTATCCTGCTCCATCACACCAATGACATTAACAGTGATTCCTTGTTCTTTCGCTAGTGCAGCCATGGCAATTGGATCGTCCCCTTGATTGGAACATCCATCGGTGATTAGTAAAATTTGGCGAATTTTCCCTGTATACATAACCTTCTCCCTTCACAACATGTATTGGTACCATTTTCGACGGGATCTAAATGATTTATACATATTTTAATGAGAGACGGTATAAAATACTCTATTAGGCCTGCCGTTTCAGTTTGGGAACAGGAATGGATGCCCATTTTGGCGTATTGTGTTTTATTTTCGCTACGGTCACGGTCATATCATCATGGATGATTTCAGATCTCGATCGAATGACTTCCTCGAGAATTAAATCAGCTACCTCCTGCGGATTATCTGTCTCTAATCCTTGTAATTTTCTTTTCATCCATAAATCATAATTTTCTACATGCAAGGGACCTTCAAACACCCCATCGCTCATCATAATTAGTAAATCTCCAGCTTTTAGTTGTTCACTGACCACATCCACTTCAAATTCTTGAATCATTCCTATTGGCAGATTGCTTGCCTGAATTTTAATAATCTTACTCCCTCTTTTAATAAAGCTTGGTGTGGATCCAATCTTAAGGAACTTGGCTGAAGCATTTTGCAGATCAATCATCGCTAAATCTAATGTAGAAAAAATTTCATCCTGCGTCCGGAGCGAAAGTATGGAATTAACAGATTTAATTGCTACTTTTTCCTCGATTCCTGATTGGAGGATTTTTTGTAATAGAAGCAGTGTTTCTTTACTCTCGTAATGGGCTCTCTCCCCATTTCCCATTCCATCACTAATAGCTATCGCATATTTACCTAATCCAAGTTCAATCGTCGAATAGCTGTCTCCAGATACAAGCCCCCCATCCTTGGCAGCATGGGCCACTCCTGTTTCTACCGTAAACGCCTTTGATGATCTGAATGTCACACGGCAAAAGTCATTCGGTATGGTTGCACATTCTTCCTTATTAACGACAATGGTTTCACCGAGAATATCGGATAACATCGGTGCGATTAATTTGTCACATTCACCATGGCCATCGCAAAATGGCAAAGACATCTCAATATCGACATTTCCTTGCTCGAGGCTATAGATTTCCACCTGTTCTATATGGATTCCGAACGATTGCATGGCCTCCATAATTTGTTCTTCCTGCTTGTGGTGGTTTTCTCTTTCCCGTTGGATCTCTTTCGCGAAATTATCCATCACTTCAGACACACCTAACAATTGATCCGCAACTAGTCTGCGGCTTTCCTGAACCTGCTTTTTCAACTTTTGATTGGCTTGAAAAAACATTAATTCTTGCCCAATCGATTCGTACACTCTTTTTGATCGCGTACAAATCTTTTCCCATTCTCGCGATAGTTTAGAAGAAACATTCCCGTCGTTTTGATCCATTTCATGAATAATTTCTTCCATATAGGCATAGGTTGTATTAAAATTGTTCGCCCAGCATTGATCCTTCTTAAAGCATGTTTGGCAGGTTTTTTCGGTTACGTTACTCATAAAATAATCCATTTCACGTTCATTTTGCTCTTCTTTTGGTTGGATCTCCATTTGTGAAAAGCTTTTGGACAAGGCATGGAAGACATTAGAGAATTGTGAAACCCGCTGTGCCGTAACATCGCGCATCTTACGCATATATTTTTGCTGCTCTGCTGTGTACTCCGGTGTACCAGGGATATACTTTGCTAATCGAGAAGTTAATACCTGAGGTGTTAAGAGGAATAAGAAGATGGCCGCAGCTGACTCCAATACAGTAAGCAGGATGGACCCTCCGCCTTCCCCATACATGCCAATTAGGAGCGTTGCGATAAATAATCCAATTGAAACACCTATTTTTTTACCTTCCTTCATCAAGCCGCCCAAGACTCCTGAAAAAGCAAGTAAACTCATATGGTAAAAACTAGACACGCTAGCAAGACTAAAAATTAACCCAGTGACAACCCCAACTGTCGAACCGACTGTTGCACCAGCTATAAAAGAAAACACTAATACTAGGTATCTCGACATAATATGCTCAATCGAGAGGTCATAAACCTTCCAGCCAATCGTCCCCGTCATAATCGAAGCGAGCATAATGATTAAACAAACGATTTCTTCCGTTTTTAACAATTGTCTCCGTTTATTAAAGGTTAGTAATGGGATACTTTGTAAAAAAATTAACGTCAAAATAAAAGCAAGACTTGTTTGAACTCCGACCATCATTAAATCATATAGAGTCAATTGCTTTGAAAGTATAAACGCTTCAGCCAATTTCCCCAGCCCAAGCACAATACCGACAATAAAAGGTGTCGATTTCATTTCATTCCTTAACCATTTCTTGCATATTCGGAAAACTACCATGTAGCTAAGCGTAACTACGAAGGTAAATGCCGCATTTGTTAGCGAAATGGTCACTGCACCGATAATCAATCCGATCAAGGCAAGCGGTGCCCGATCTCGTTTAATTAAATAAACAGAGGCAAAAAAGGGAAGGCAAAATGGAGTCAACTTTGCCAAAATCAAGGCCCGTCCCAGCAAAAAACCCACCAATAATAACAGGTACCCCTTTTTTATGAAAAAGGACTCTAGCATTAGTTGAACTTTTTTCATTCCACTCTGCAAAGCCCATTTCGATGAATGCAGATTAACTTCTCTGACTGGTTCTATGAAACTAGCATTTGTCTTTTCCATAAATCACACTCCCTATTCTTTCATCGTTCAGATAATTATAAAATTAATAGTCAGAAAAGTTTGTCAAATTAGTGAACAAGCAAAAAGAATCGTTCGACGGTTTTCACTATTATCATTCAAATAATAGTAATTAGTGTCGTTGGGTGTCATCATTGGGTGTCAGGCACCATGTGAAGAATTCACATGGTGCCTGACACTTTTTTATTGAAAAACAAAAAAAGACAGGCCATTTAGACCTGTCTTAGATTTATAGATATTGAGTAAGGCCACTCTTATTCTGATAAAAGTTAGCAGCAAGTTTACCCCCGCTTAGCTCCTCTTCCTCCACGCTTGGACTCTGTGTGCCGTTTTAAGGAAGATAAACGATCCTCACTATCTTTTAAAAATTTTGCCATTTTGGTTTCAAAATTTTCCGGCTTAGCATTATTGCGATCGTTGTTTCTACCCTGACGAGGACGTTGTGATTGTGAGTTTGAATGGGACCTTTGCTGCGTCTCTGGTCGATCCTTCGCTTTTTTAATCGACAGTCCAATTTTCCCATCCTTCTCAACATTGAGGACTTTTACCTCAACTTGGTCGCCAACCTTTAAATGATCATTAATATCTTTCACATAGTTGTCCGCAACCTCGCTGATGTGTACGAGTCCTGTTGAGCCACCCGGCAGCTCCACAAACGCTCCAAAATTAGTAATTCCTGTTACCTTCCCCTGTAACTTGCTGCCTACTTCAATTGACATAAAAAGAATGTTCCTCCTTAAAAGTATAAAAAATCAATCTTACTCTATATTATACAAAAAGAAAAAAATCAGTGTCAATATGGCTACAAATTGGTTCATTTCCCCTTTTTTTCATCAGGGATCGTAAAAATAATTTCATTTTTCTCAGAGAAGAAATATTCTTTTCTAGCTAACTTTCCAATATAATCATCATCATTTAATTTAATAATATTTTCATTGAGAATATCCTGCTGATTCTTTAAGTCTGTTAATTGGTGATTAAGTTCCTTTTTTTGAGCAATCTTTGCCTTGAGTTTAGCAGTTTGGGAAATGGTGCTGGAAATCATTAAATAAGAGAGAATACTGGCCAAAACCAAAAACATCGACAGCCGCCTTGCTAATAATTTCTTTTTCCTAGCTGAGGCAATTTCTGCATACTCCTGCTGTTTAACATATGTTGTCTGGATCTTTGACACACTTTTCTTTTGTTCTGCTCCCATTTCCCTCACCGCCTTACTCTTTTGGTTTTTTCCATCTATTTATCATCTTACTTATATAATTCCTGATTTTGTGAAAATTTCCTGCCGTATTATTATATAACTTCTCGACGGATTTTTTAAGACCTTTCGGCAAAAGTTTCCAAAAAATTAACATAATTTTTTGTAACGGTACAAAAATAATCTTTAGGATAAATAGTAAAACCTTACCCATAAATCTAACAAGGGTTAAAAGCCCCCTGCCAGTTGAAATGATAATGATAATAATTAGCTGAATAAGACCCAAGATTGGTTTATAAATCAGGAGATGGAAAGCTTTTTTTATAAAGCGGCTGACAGCTATCGTTGTTTTAATCGATACCTCCAGCAAGTGAAGGTAAATCCCTTTAAATAAACTCTGGTAGGCGGCAAATCCACAAATAAGCGCGAGGAAGATATAAAATCTTAATTCCCCATTATTCACTAAAAATAACGTGTAAAATATGATCACAGCTTGGATCATCCAAAATAATAAATCATTAAAGAATACAATCCACTGCTTTCTTTTCGGCCGATTTAAAAACCGCTGATAGGTATCGAACATGGCGCCGAATAATGACCCCATTCCTATCATTGAAAGCAACGTAATAAATTGAGTCGAGAGGGTCATCGGAATAACTTACTAAAGAATCCTTTAGCTTTCTCCCCGTGCTGTTCGTCAAGGTAAACTAAATCAAAAATTTTCCCCTTAATCGAAACAATCCCCTTTTCTACATCGAGATTTTTCATTTGCAAATTTTGTCCTTTGATCGCTAAAAATCCCATTGATGTTTCTAATAAAAATTCTTCATTATCAAAACTTTCCACTTGCTTGACACCGGTAATCTCAAGAAGTTTTCTGCCTCTCATGATGACGTCATGGTCTGGAACACTGCTCTTTGTTGGATTATTATCATAATACTGGCTCATTAACATCCCTCACAATCATTTGTACAACCTTTTTGATACAATTTATGTGAAGGATTTGAAAATTAGAACTCGGTTACTACATTGGAAATTCTGTGGAGCCAATTCTTTCTTCATTGATAATCGTATACATCTCTGCTGCTTCCTCTTTGCGGGTGGTATCCTGGATCCGGTCAATCCTTGCGGTAACTTTTCTTTGCCCCAGTCGGATTGTTAATTCATCCCCGACTTTAACCGTTGAAGAAGCTTTGGCCTCTTTCCCATTAATTTCGATTCTCCCTTGATCAGACACCTCTTTTGCTAAAGTCCTTCTTTTGATTAATCGCGATACTTTCAAAAATTTATCTAGACGCATGCGTAAACTCCCCTTTTTCTAAAGTCCTAATAACTTTGCTTCGTCCCAGTATAGGTCGAGTTGTTCCAGTGTATGTTCTTCAAAAGTCCTGCCACTGTCCTTTACTTTTTCCTCAACAAATTGAAAACGGCGTGTAAACTTTTCATTCGTTTCGAACAATGCTTCTTCTGGATGGATCTTTAGGAACCTGGCAACATTGACAAACGCAAATAGTAAATCGCCAAATTCCCCTTTAGCCCGTGCCATGCCCTCGTCTGTTCCGTCTAATTCATTCACAAATTCTTCGAGTTCTTCTTTCACTTTCTCCAGCGCAGGTGTGATTTCCTGCCAATCAAAGCCGACCTTTGCTGCTTTCTTTTGCAATTCATACGCTCTTAACAAATTCGGCAGGGCCATTGACACTCCTTCAAGTAAAGAAGAAGGCACTTCACCTTTTTCCTGTTTCTTAATTTCCTGCCAGTTTCTTACCACTTCTTCGGCATTTTCCGCCTGACCATTTCCAAACACATGGGGATGGCGGCGAATCATTTTCGCTGATAATCCTTCAATAATGTCATCAATCGAAAAATAACCATCATCTTCACCGATTTGGGCATGGAGCATGACCTGAAGCAGTACATCGCCCAGTTCTTCGATTAAATGGTCAATATCTTCATGGTTAATTGCGTCAATTACTTCGTAGGTTTCTTCTATTAAATATTTTTTTAAGGATTCATGGGTTTGCTCTCTATCCCATGGGCAGCCAGTTGGACTCCTAAGTTCAGCAATAATTTCCCTTAACTTTGAAAAATTCTTCAATAGGATTTGTTCCTCTTTGACTGGCGGAATATAAACGGACGTCAGATTGTTAATCGATACATTTCGGTCCAATTCAAACAATGGAACTTTTTCGATTATTTCTTGACTGCTCCCTGCCGCTGTAACGATATAAACCTGATAATCATCTGGTAATTTTTCCATTAAGGTTAATTTAACGTTGGAGGCAACAAATTGGTCATATACTTGGCTCACAATCATATGTTGGTCAATTTGCAGTTGTGATGTGTTGAGTGATGTCCCATCAAGTAACTGAAACCCCTCAATCGGGTCAATCTTTAACGAGGTAAATAAGGCATCAATAAAACTTTGTCCACCGCCAATGCTTATTTCAATATCCCTTGTTGGACCATACGCTAAAAGAAGCTGCACTGCCCGCTCTGCTACTAGTGGATGTCCTGGAACAGCATAAACAATCGTCTCGCTTTCTGCCTTTTGCAACAGCGTCTCGACAATTTCTTCATATACTTCCTCGAATTGATCGTGTTTTTCATAGATGGAATCAAATGAAGTATACCTTAATCCTTCTTTCTCCAACTCAGAGACCACCGGATGTTCCTTCGTCCGCAAAAATAACGAGTTTGCTTTAAGTAACTTCTTATATACACCAACAGGAATTTGTTCCAAATCTCCTGCACCTAAACCAAGAATTTCAATCCTTCTTACCATTGTTAATTCCTATCCTTTCTGGCCAATAATTTTATTAATGTACTTCCAAATGGAAATAGCGCCAATTCTTCCTCACGAAAGACTTTGCCTCTAATAATAATCAATAAAAAGAGGAAACCACCAACGATTACCGCGCTTAACGATTGAAAGACAGCTTCGATTCGACCATAATCATCCGAGCCGAACATATATAAATAAACCTTTAAAAAGAGGACCATCGATGCGGTGGCCATTATGATCGTTCTCCAAAAGTGAAGGGAGAATAGCGAAATCCGAACGACTTTTTTAAATTGAATGAATAGCAGTGCTGTGACCATTCCCAGCGAAATAAGTGATGAAATGGCAGCACCCATTGTTCCATATAAGGGTACCAAATAAACATTTAGGATATATTTTAACGGAAATATACATGCAACTGCGATGGCTGGAAATAGCAGCACACCCATGCCCTGCATAATGGCGATAATCGTTGCGGTAAGCGACGTAAACAAGATTACAAAACTCAATACCCCTAACACCGCTGAACCAGCTTCATTTTCAAACAGCATCGTGTTAGTCGGTTTAATGATCGCCCATAGACCTGAAGAGGCACCTAAACCGAAAATGATACTCACTTTAAGAGCTACTTGAATTTTGTGTTGTAAAAATTCAGGTTTGGCAGCCAACCGCTCTCTTGTGATTAAGGGAACAAGGGTTAAAGACATGGAGGTGGCAGCAATCGTTCCTAACTGGATTAATGGCTGTCCACGGTCAAATATCCCCTTAAGGCTTTTAGCCACTTCTCTATCAATCCCGCTTCCGACAAGCAGGGAGTAGAGATTCAAAGCATCGGCTAATTGGATAAATATCATGAGCATCCCGCTAATACAAATCGTGAGACCCTGATAGACAAGGGCCTTAAAGATCTTTTTTGCATCGTTTGCATATCTCTGAAACATTCCTTGCCTTGGTGCTACTACCTTCCATTCTTTACGTATCCATAAAAACATAAACAAGATAATTCCTGAGATCATACTGCCGGTAATCGAACCAAACATGGCCCCACCGCCGACAAGATAGAAGGAATAACCCTTTTCCATAAAAAGAGAGGCCAAAAAGAGAATCGTCAATACTCGTGTGGTTTGTTCCCCTACCTGTGATAGTGCCGTTGGGACCATGTCCCCAATCCCTTGGTAATAGCCTCTCAGAATCGACATCATTGGAAACAACAGAAACACAATCGAGACTACCCTTAATAGAATCGAGAGATGGGGGTCATTCATCCAAACAGCGATTGCTTTTGCACCAAAGTAAAGAATTAGGAAACAGATAAAACCAAATAATTGCAAATAAATAAATGATACAAAAAGAAGCAGGCGTGATTTTTCGTCATCACCTTTTTGCTTCTGCTCCGCATAGAGCTTTGAAATGACGACTGGAAAGCCTGTCGTCGAAAGGACAATGGCCATCCCATAAAACGGATATACTTGCTGATATATGTAAAAGCCAATATCTCCGACAATGTTTTGAAAAGGAATTCGATAAAAGGCACTTAAAATTTTTGTAATAAGGGCCGCAAGCATTAGAATAAAGGCTCCTCTAAACAGAGCCTTTGATTGATTCACAGACTTCATTCATTCACCTACTAAAAAATACAAACTCGAAGGTAATTATATCATGGGGAGTTCCCTTTTAAACTAAATAAAAAAGACAGCAATGGCTGTCTTTTTCAAATTTGTTAAATAGGATTAGTTCTTTTATGACTCCATTTGTCGAGCTAAGAAACCAGCTGCTGTTTCAACAGCCTTCTGCTCCACTTCGCCAAGAGTTCCTTCTTTAGAAAAAATGATAACTGCCCCGATTGGATCACCATTTGCAATAATAGGGCCGATCGTATATGAAGTTATTGCTTCTTCATTTCCATCCACTAAGGCGATATCACCCTTTTGAGTGAACAGCAATGAATTTCGTTCTTCCATTGTTTTTTCAACTACATCACTAATATTTTTATTTAAGTACTCTTTCTTAGAACCGCCTGCCATTGCAATAACGGTATCTCTATCACAAATTAATACAGGGTTCCCGAGGCTATCGAAAAGTGCTTCAGCATATTCTTTGGCAAAATCACCCAATTCACTTATAGGTGAATACTTTTTTAAGATGACTTCTCCGTCTCGATCAACGAAAATCTCTAACGGATCCCCTTCGCGGATACGCAAAGTTCTGCGTATTTCTTTAGGAATGACAACACGACCCAAATCATCGATTCGACGAACTATTCCAGTTGCTTTCATCCAATGTTGCCTCACTTTCATCTGATGATTATTCAACTTGGCGATGACGGTTTTTCCTTTTATTGTAATCATCACCAACTTTGAACTTAGTATCTTTCATCTGGAAAGTTCTATACATAAACGTTATAATTTTTCAAATATATAACAATTATCCCAAATTGGATAAAGCAGGATTCCAGTTAATTGCTTGGGGGCAAACCCACAAGCGGTCCACTTTCTACCAATGTTTAGAGGAATCCAGTTAATTTACTGGATTTTCATGACCCTTTTTTGCTTGGGACAGTGCCTTAACCATTTCAAAGGCAATATTCAGCCATTGTGAGGTTTTATACTCCTTGACCTTGATCACAATTTTCAGCCTAGGACCTTCCATTCCAGGGGTAACATTTCGGCCAAATTGGCTTCCAATATGAAAAATCTTACTTCCATCAATCGTGTTGGTAACCTGTTCATTCACTAAAATGGTTATTTCCTGTTTTAGCTGCTTAATTTGTTCCACCCCATTTAAAAGGGCATAAACCTTCATTTCAGCGATTTGGAATAGGCAGGAAACCTCATCCGGATATTCACCAAACCGGTCCAACATTTCCGCTTCAAGCTCTTCAATATCTGCAAGAGTCTCGGCCCCTCTAAAACGTTTGTACATTTCTATTTTTTGATGCCCATCCTTAATATATGTATCCGGAATGTAGGCATCAATTTCAAGGTCAATTTCTACCGATTTTTTTACAGCTGCTCCAGCAACGCCGATGTTAACCTTACGCTCTTCAATGGCTTCTTTCAACATTTGCGAATAAAGATCAAAACCGACGGAGTCAATAAATCCATGCTGCTGGGCCCCTAGTAAATTTCCTGCCCCTCTTATCGATAAATCGCGCATCGCAATTTTAAATCCTGAACCTAATTCAGTAAATTCCTTGATCGCTTGAAGGCGTTTTTCAGCGACTTCTGTTAATACTTTATCTTTTCGATAGGTGAAATAGGCGTAGGCAACACGATTAGACCTTCCCACACGACCACGGAGCTGATACAGCTGAGAGAGCCCCATGCGATCCGCATCAAAGACTATTAATGTATTAACATTCGGAATATCCACACCTGTTTCAATAATGGTCGTACTAACAAGAACATCAAATTCGCCAGCTAAAAAGCCAATCATCACCGCTTCTAATTCATTTTCTGTCATCTGACCATGGGCAAAAGCCACGCGCGCATCGGGGACAAGCATCGATATTTCCTCGGCTTTGCGTTCAATGTCTTCCACTCGGTTATATAAAAAGTAGACTTGTCCGTCGCGGGCTAGTTCCCTTTCAATCGCTTCCCGCACCAATGATCCATTATATTCCATCACATAGGTTTGCACAGGAAAACGATTTTCAGGCGGTGTTTCGATAACCGATAAATCTCGGACCCCGAGCATCGACATGTGAAGAGTTCTAGGGATCGGTGTTGCCGTCAATGTTAATACATCGACATTCGTTTTTAATTTCTTAATTTTTTCCTTATGGGTAACCCCAAACCGCTGCTCTTCATCAATGATCAACAACCCTAAATCACGATAAACAATATCTTTTGAAAGCAGGCGATGTGTTCCTACGACAATATCAATCGTACCCGCTTTTAAACCTTTAATGGTATCCGTTTGTTGTTTTTTCGAGCGGAAACGGCTTAATAGGCCAATATTAATCGGATAATCCTGAAATCTCTCCCTTAACGTTTCATGATGCTGCTGAGCCAAAATGGTTGTTGGCACAAGTAAAGCGACTTGCTTCCCATCTGCGATGGCCTTGAAGGCCGCGCGAATCGCTACTTCTGTTTTTCCATAACCTACATCGCCGCAAAGGAGGCGGTCCATCGGACGTGGTCTTTCCATGTCCTTCTTAATCTCATGAATCGATCGTAACTGATCGTCTGTTTCTTGGTAAGCAAACGATGTTTCAAAATCTCTTTGCATATCGCCATCAGGCGAATAGGCATAACCCACAGCAGCTTCCCGCTCCGCATATAATTTGATTAAATCGTCGGCAATATCTTGAACAGAGGATTGAACCTTTTTCTTTACCTTTTTCCAATCCGTTCCGCCCAGTTTATAAATTTTTGGCTCTTTTCCTTCTGAACCGACATACTTCATGACCAGGTCAATTTGTTCAACTGGAACATAAAGTTTATCTGTCCCCTGATAGCGGATATGGAGATAATCCTTATGAATTCCATTAATGACCAGCGTTTCAATTCCTAAATACTTACCGATTCCATGGTTCACGTGAACAACATAATCACCGATTTTAAGCTCTGAGTAACTCTTAATTCTTTCAGCATTTGATAGTTTTTGACGGTTAGTAGATTTTTTGACCCGTTTATTAAATAATTCTTCTTCGGTAATCACAGCTATTTTCTGGATCGACAGTTCAAAGCCCGTTTGCAGGTTTCCTTTCATAATCTGAACTCGGCCAGGTAACAGCTGCTGTTCACCCTTCGTCAAACTTGCAGTAATTTCATAGTCCTCTAGTACACGCTCTAATTTTTTTACCCGCTCTTCATCCGGTCCTAGAAATAAAATAGAATAATTGCTTTTCTTCCACCTGTCGATCTCTGCCTTTAATAAATGCATTTGCCCATGAAAGTTTTGCATTTGCTTACAGGAGACATTAATAATATTTTGCGGACTTGTATTGGCGACATGACGTAAAAACAAGGACATATAAACAATCGGTAATTCTCTTTTTTGCAGCAGAACTGAAAGGTCATGGGAAATATGTAAATCATGGATAATCTGGCCTGTGCCAAGTAAGCTTGTATACCATTCTGCCTCTTCTTTTACTAAGGAATCATTCATCTCTTGAACCCGGCTTATTTCGTCAATAAACACAAGGCCATTGCTTGGCAGATAGTCTAGTAAACTAGCAGCCCTATCGTAGGCTAGTGAAAGGTATTTAAAGACTTGGTCAGGCTTTTGACCGTTTTTTAACTGCTCCAATTCAAAACTTATATTTTGCGATAGCTGCATTTTTGCTTTATCATCTTTTAGTTTCCGAAGACTTTTACCTAATCCGGCTTCAAGATGATCAATAATGCGGCTATAATTGTCTGCCTCTAACACTACTTCTGTTGCTGGTCCAATATGAACCTCTGGAACCTTCTCTTTTGAACGTTGATCATCAAGCGAGAAATAACGAATCGAGTCAATTTCAGTATCGAATAATTCAATTCGCAGCGGATTTGCTTCGGTAAGCGGATAAATATCGATGATCCCGCCTCTTACACTAAATTCCCCTGGAGTTGTGACCATTTCCGCTCGGATATAACCCATTTTTACAAATGTATTTAAGGTTTTCTCGATCGTTATATCTTCCCCTAATTTTAACGAGAGCTGGTATTCTTTCCATAAAGACTTAGGAGGTACGATCTTCTTTAACCCTGCAATTGGGACAATTAATATTCCTTTATTATGCTTGCTCCAGTAGTTTAAAGCTTCAATTCTTTGGGCTTTTAATTCCGGACTGGCAATGCTCATCTCAGCAGCAATTAACTCATTGGCTGGAAAAAGAAAAACATCTTTCTCACTTAATAGATTGACAATATCATCATAGAGTTTTTGTGCTTGTAATAGATTGTGGGTGACGAGCATGATCGGCCTTTGCGTTTGTTCGTAGATAGAAGCGGTTAAAACTGTTCTTGACGAACCCGATAACCCTGCAATTAACTGTTCCTTTAATCCCTCTTCCACTCCCGCGATCACGGAATGGACATCTTCCTGCTTTAGAAATAACGATTTTAAAGCTTTCAAGGTTTCTCCTCCCTCCTCAACAAAATTCATATTAATAACGTTCTTATGTTAGTAAATTATAAATAGAAAAACGCTTTGGACGGTACTCCAAAGCTGGTTAATGAATAAGGAAATCGTATTGATGGTAATCTGGATTCCGCTCTAAAGCTTCCTGACAGTCTTCACAAATGGCTGTGATGTGAATATCGCCGGACGAGTCATACGCAACCATTTCCAGTCTTTCTTGATCTGTTAATTTATGAAGACCGAGGCTTTCGCTGTGTATCGATGCTTTATCAATTGAACCAAGTTTGGTACCACAATGACGACAATGGTAATGGATAGCCACGCCTGTCCCTCCCTAATCTAGGATTCCTTATTAGTATTAACCTACTAGGAGGAACTTATTCATTAGATTAACCGCTCGTATGATGATCCTTCCATTTCGTTTTAATGCTTTATTGTATGAAACAATGGCTTGTGTCATGAACAATTTACTGATTATATTCATTCATGACCTGTAAGAAGGGCTTTTCCAGCCATGACGAGCAGGCTTCTGCACTTTTCTTCACTGCATCCTCAGTTGGAGCCTTTTCGTCCGGATGAAAACGTCCTAGAACATAATCAGGCACACTCATTCCAGGCTGAGGGCGGTCAATTCCAATCCTTATTCTGTTGAACTGTTGTGTTCCAAGATGGGCTACTGTGGACTTAATCCCATTATGTCCGCCAGGGCTCCCTTTTTGTCGAAGTCTAATCTTTCCGACCGGCAAATCAAGATCATCATAAATTACAAGCAGATCTTCTATGTCAATATCATAATAATCCATGACAGCTCTGATTGATTCTCCAGATAAATTCATATAAGTAAGCGGTTTTAATAAAATTACTTTTTCACCACTATAAAAACCAATCCCATACAGTCCTTTAAATTTGGACTGGTTAAGTGGGATCGCAAATTTACTCGATAGAGCATCAATGACTTCAAAACCAATATTGTGCCTCGTCTGGTCATATTGTTTTCCTGGGTTACCTAAACCAACGATTAACTTCATCTGGGGTCCCACCTCTTCTGGCTTAGCCAACCTTTTAAATATTTTACGAAACATAGATTTTTCTCCCATAAATATTTAATGCGATAAAAGACGTAACCTGAAGAAGATTACGCCTTCCAACTCTTAATTTACATTGTGCTTGGAACATTGTCTAGCCCGAGCGCGATTGCTTTTCTATTCCGGAGTGGTCTCTCTTCCTTCTTCATTATCAGGATGTCCCGGTGCTTGTTGTTCACCTGCATTAATTTCCTCTTCTTGCTTTGGTGGAAGAATCGAAGCGATTACCTCATCATTCTCATGGTTAATCGTAAAAGAAGAACCTTGATATAGAATGTCGGCAATGGTTAATGTTTCACCTACTTGTAGGTTTGTTACATCCACTTCAATTTGCGGTGGAATATTATCCGGTGTCGATGTAACTGCTAATTGATGAAGCGGTTGCTGCATCACGCCGCCGTCTTTTACTCCTGCTGCATCCCCAACGAGAACAAGTCTTACATCCACATTAATTTTTGAGGATTTATCTACAGCTAAGAAATCAACGTGTATGATCTCTTTTTTAATAGAGTCCTCTTGGTAATCGGTTAAGACAACATCTTGTTTACTGCCATCTACATCAAGAGAAATAACACCATTCCTGCCCACTTGACGGATCGTTTTTGTTAAGTCTGCTGAACTAATCGACACAGGCTTACTATCAACCTTCGCACCATAAATAATCGCGGGGATGTTCCCGTTTTTTCTAATGGCCTTTAATGCGGAATGACGGAATTCCTTCCGTTCTTTTGCTTGTAGTACAGTACTCATATTTAGTTACCCTCCTATTTTATCAAAAACTGTCTATATAAAAATGCCCCAAAAGAGGGCGGTCTAAACATTTTTTTGGACTGTTTGTTCCAAAATAGGTAACTATACATAAGCAAAAGTAGGATCTGACCAAAGAGGCCAGACCCTTCATTCTTATCATCAATCAAACAAAGTACTTACAGATTGCTCCTCATGAACACGAATAATCGCTTCACCAAGCAGTGGTGCTACAGATAAGTTAATAATCTTATCAATCTTTTTCTCTTCTGGAAGTGCAATGGAATTAGTGATCACTAATTCTTTAATTTTTGAATTTTGAATTCTTTCGATTGCAGGACCCGAAAGAACCGGATGGGTACAGCAAGCATAAACTTCTGATGCGCCGTTTTCAATTAAAGCGTTCGCCGCGAGTGTGATGGTTCCAGCTGTATCGATAATATCATCAATTAAAATCGCCGTTTTCCCTTCAATGTTACCTACGATATTCATTACTTCAGCGACATTTGGTCTTGGGCGACGTTTATCGATAATCGCAATTGGAGCTTTCATCCGTTCCGCTAATTTCCGAGCTCTTGTTACGCCGCCATGGTCTGGAGAAACGATGACAATATCGCCATTGAATTCTCTAGTTTTAAAATAGTCAGCTAAAATAGGTACACCCATTAAATGATCCGTAGGAATATCAAAGAATCCTTGAATTTGTGGTGCGTGCAGATCAAGACAGATAACACGGGTTGCTCCAGCCGTTTCAAGCAGGGTTGCCACTAATTTAGCTGTAATCGGCTCACGAGCACGTGCCTTACGATCCTGACGTGCATAGCCATAGTATGGCATCACAATATTAATCGTTTTAGCAGAGGCCCTTTTTAACGCATCAATCATAATTAATAATTCCATAATATTTTCATTAACAGGCTGGCTAGTCGACTGGATGACATAAACGTCACCGCCACGAATACTTTCTTCAATATTGATTTGAATTTCTCCATCACTAAATCTTGTGACAGAACATTTACCTAATTCAACACCGATTACTTTAGCAATTTCTCTTGCAAGGGGACGATTGGAATTTAAACTAAATACCTTAAGATTTGGGTCTAAATATTGATTCGACATAATAGCCTCCTAAATTTCTTAGCCTATTTCTTTAGATTAAGCTTTTGAACGTAATTTTCCTTATTCACTTGCTGTGCCCGGGCAATCGATAAGGCCTCACTTGGTACATCTTTTGTAATCGTTGAACCAGCGGCCACATATGCACCCTTCTTAATCGTAACAGGAGCAACTAGATTTGAATTGCAGCCAATAAAGACTCCATCTTCTATTTTTGTTAAGAATTTATTTTTACCGTCATAATTCACTGTAATCGAGCCACAGCCAATGTTTACATCGGAACCTACCTCAGCATCACCAATATAGCTGAGATGGGAGGCTTTGCTTCCTTTTCCAAAGACAGCCTTTTTAATTTCGACAAAATTGCCAATCTTCACTTCATCCTGAATCGCTGATTCTGGACGAATATGGGCAAATGGCCCAATGTTGACTTGAGCACCGATCGAGCTATTATGGGCAACTGATTGACGGATTACCGTTTCAGCACCAATTTCACACGAAACGATTTCAGAGTTTGGTCCAATCTGACATTCTGCTCCAATCACTGTTTTGCCTTTGATCATCGTTCCTGGATAGATAACTGTATCCTGCCCTATTTCAACCTCTGTTTCTATATAGGTGTTCGCAGGATCAATAATCGTTACCCCATTCCGCATATGTGCTGCATTCGTACGGCCACGCATAATTCGTTCTGCTTCTGCTAAAGCCACGCGGTCATTCACACCTAATGTTTCTTCAAATTCATCTGTTTGGAAAGCTGTGACAACTTCCCCCTGTTTTTTTAGAATTTCTATCACATCTGGTAAATAATATTCCCCTTGAACATTTTCATTTGAAACGTTCTTTAAGGCTTCAAATAATGCAAAATTATCGAAGCAATAAGTACCAGTATTGATTTCATTAATCTTTCTTTCCTCTTCAGAGGCGTCTTTATGCTCAACAATTTTTTCAACTAAGCCTTTTTTATTACGAATGATTCGGCCGTATCCTGTTGGGTCTTCAATTCTCGCTGTGAGGATGGTAGCTTTTGCAGCTAACTCTTCATGATGTTTAAACAGAGACTCCATCGTTTCAGCTTTGATTAGAGGAGTATCCCCACAAACAACAATCGTCACTCCTGCTTTCCCTTCGAGCAGGCTCTGTGCCTGACTAACAGCATGGGCAGTACCTAACTGCTGATCTTGTAGAGCATACCGACTGCTATCGCCCAGCTGTGCTTGCACCATTTCTGCCCCATGACCAATAATTGTGACAACTTCTTGTATATTAAGCTTCATTACTTGGTCAACCACGTGTTGTACCATTGGTTTTCCGCATACCGGGTGTAATACTTTATATAGCTTTGACTTCATCCGCGTTCCTTGCCCTGCAGCCAAAATCACAGCATAACGATTATGCATGTTCAAGTCCTCCAATTAACCTTTTTATCCATTAAAAATATTAACGTAAATGGGCGCTCTTTTCAAGGTATGTGAGGGAAGAGTCTAATTTTGTAATAATGAGTTAATTTACGAGGGAATAAAGGGGAGGGGATTAACTAAAAACAATAAAAAGAGCCTTCATAGAAGAAAGGCCCTAGTTGTAAAAATCCTTAGGAAGCTCCGGCTTCTTCAAATTCTACTTCTAATTCACCTAAACGGTGGTACTCAGCCAAAACAGCTTCTTGGATTTTACCGCGCGTTCCTGAATTAATTGGATGCGCAATGTCACGAAATTCTCCATCTGGAGTACGTTTGCTTGGCATAGCTACAAATAAACCGTTGTTCCCGTCAATAACACGAATGTCATGAACAACAAATTCATTGTCCAAAGTGATTGATGCAATCGCTCGCATGCGTCCGTCAGTATTAACTCGGCGTAATCTTACGTCAGTTACTTCCATGTGCTCACACCCTTTTCTGATATAAAAAGCTAAGTAATTAAATTCAACAACTTTTTCAGAAATCCTTCTTTATATTCAAAATATTTTAGAAAATTTAGGGCAAAATAGTGAACAATTGTAAACACAGGAGTAAATTAACAGAAATTAACTAAATTACTTAACGAGTGCGACAACTTCAATTTCAACTAAAACATCTTTTGGTAAGCGGGCAACCTCGACACACGAACGAGCGGGTTTATGGATCGAGAAATATTCACCATATACCTCGTTTAATGAAGCGAAATCATCCATATTTTTAATAAATACAGTTGTCTTAACGACTGTTTCAAAAGACGCACCAGCAGCTGTTAAAACTGCCTGTAAATTTTGAAAAACTTGGTGAGCTTGTTCTTTAATATCGCCTGTTACCAAGGCTCCATCAGCTGTTAATGGAATTTGCCCTGAGCTATAGAACATATTATTTACGGTAATTCCTTGCGAGTATGGGCCAATAGCCGCCGGTGCTTGATTTGTTTGAACTGTTTTCATCCAAATTCCCTCCAATTATTTAGTAAAATAATTTCCAGCTTGAACATTAATCTTTTTTTCCTTCACATCCACATCAGATAACTGAACGAGGGAAATATATTCATCGACTAGACGCTCTTGAATTTTTTCTGCCTCTACTAGAACTGCAATTCCAGCCAGATGCCCATTAAATTCCTCAAGCATGCTGATCATTCCCATGACAGTTCCGCCAGCCTTCATAAAATCATCGACAATAAGGACGCGTGAATCCTGTTTCATGCTTCGTTTTGAAAGGACCATGGTTTGGATTCTTTTGGCTGAACCGGACACATAATTAATACTTACTGTCGGCCCCTCCGTTACTTTACTATCTCTTCGAACGATGACAACTGGAACATTTAACTGACTTGCCACAGCATAGGCAAGAGGAATTCCTTTTGTAGCAACGGTCATGACCACGTCAATTTTTGCATCTGTATAGGCAGAGGCAATAATGCGCCCCGCGTTTTGCACTACTTGAGGATCCCCTAATATATCAGTTAAATATAAATATCCACCAGGTAAAAGCCTGTCAGGTTTAGCAATTAATTCACACAATTCATTAATAAAAGGTGCTGCTGCTTCTTGACTTACTTTTACAAAGAACTTTACCCCGCCTGAAGCCCCAGGCACTGTTTGTATGGTCCCAATTCCTCTTTTTTCAAACGTCTCTTTGATGATACCCAAATCTTCACTAATCGATGATTTGGCAGATGAATAACGATCTGCAAAAAAAGTAAGCGGAACTAGTTGCCGAGGATGATCTAGTAAATAATTTGTCATATCAATCAAACGTTCACTGCGGCGAAATTTCATAACATGCCCCCAAAAACACGAATATTCTAGTTATAGAATACCATTTTCGTACGTTTTTAATCAAGTGAGTGCCGTTCCCCTAACATGCGGACCGCAAATACTTGGTCACAGAATCCTCTTAATCCATTATAAATTCGATGCATTCTTGAATCATGCTGAACAATTCCAAAAACAGTTGGACCGCTGCCACTCATTAATACGGCATCTGCACCAAAACGTTTCATTTGTTCTTTTATTAATGCAACTTCAGGGTGAAGGTTTAAGGTAACATCTTCTAAAACATTCCCCACGTTTTTACATACCTTTTGATAATCATGTTCATTTATCGCTTCAATCATTCCCCGAATGTTTGGATGGGACATTTTATTGGTATCTAGTCTTCGGTATACTTCAGCTGTTGAAACCCCAATAAAGGGCTTCGCAAGGATCACCCAACATGTCGGCGGGGCAGGTAATTCGGTAATCATTTCCCCTCTGCCCTTTGCCAAGGCAGTACCTCCATAGACACAAAATGAAACATCTGATCCAATTTCGCTTCCTAGTTCGGCCAATTCATCCATTGTTAAACCGAGATTCCAGAGTTTACTTAAACCTCTTAATGTAGCAGCAGCATCACTGCTTCCCCCCGCAAGTCCAGCCGCAACGGGAATCGTTTTTTCAATCGAAATCAGCACACCTTTTTTTACATTAAATCGATCTTTCAAAAGCTGTGCAGCTTGAAAGGCTAAATTACGCTGGTCATCTGGGACATAGCGATTATGAGAATGAATATGTATTTTATTATCGTTTAATAACGATAATTCAACCCGGTCAGCCAAATCAATAGTGGTCATAATCATCTCCACCTCATGAAAACCGTCTGAGCGTTTGTGTAAAACATCTAATGCTAAATTTATTTTGGCCGGGGCTTTTACTAAAAGCTTCACTACGTCCACCTACTTCTTTATTGTCCAGTTCCAGCGCCTAGGGGCTCGGGGTCATAAGCCAATCCGTCAAGAAGGTCAAAGAACAACCTTCTCGCCGGCTCGTCTTACGCCTGTCGCCCCTGGGCAAGGCGCTTCTACTTTTCTAATTGTCCGAAAATCCACATTTTGTCCTATTTTACCACAAAATGATAAAACTAAGACGTGAGATATGATAAATCCTATCAAATTTCATATTTTATCATAGTTTTTTATAGAAAAAAGAAACTATTTGAGATGAAATGGAGTATAAAAATAATTTAAAGACCAGAGGATAGTTTCCTCTGGTCTCGCTGAAGTATGTGATTGATTAATATCAAAAGCGGAAGTGACTTATTTATAAGTTAAACTCTAGGACCCTGATTAGCCAAATGTTCTTGTGCAAGTTCAACGGCACGCTTGACCATATTCCCTGCATCCTTTGCCTTGATGCCGCCCCATCCTTCTTTTTGAACGACATCATAAAAGCCAAGCTCTTTCGCAAGCTCCTCTTTAAAGCGACTGGACATAATCCCTCTTCTTCTGCCCATTAAAACAACCCCTTTCATACTACAGCATTGTTAGTATGGGATAGATATAGAGTTTTCATGAAACTGTTTTAAAATAGCAAAAAGCGGTAAACAAATGTTTACCGCTGTGTATTGCTTATATTCTAATTTAAGGCTAAATGTCCTGATGCATCTTCGTAGAAAGTAATTTGAACTGTTTCTGTTAATACATCAGCATAGCTGTAAGAAACACGTTCAAATGAGTTTTCATCCTGATCTAATTCAATAACAAAAACAGATGGATAAGTTTCAGCTAAAACACCGGAACGTTCAATCGTCTTTCTGCGTCCTCCGTTGGCTTTAAGCAGTAATCTTTTCCCTAAATTTGTGTCAAGAGCCTTTTTAATATCGGCTAAGGTTTTTGGCATTCGGTCCACCTCACTGTGTAAAGTATAACACACTGACATAGTCATGTCAAACAAAAACATAAATTATATCAGTCAAACAAAAAGATTGTCAATATTTTTTATTCTACTTTTTCTTCTAAATTTCAACATTTTTATCGTTACCTTATTTGCATGGGAATATGTATCGGCTCAGAAATAAAAAAAATAAGCCTTATCGGACAGCAAAGGCTTATTCATCCTCTTCTTGGATTGGCCGATAAGGCATTCCCGTTCGTAACACTCCTCTTGTTTCAATTCCTCCAAGTCCCTTTTCACCTGTTAATGTGTTCTTTAACACGTCCCAGACATTAATTCTTTCCATAAAAGGTGTAAAACTGATTTTGGCGACAATATAGACTGGGTCGAGGGCGTGGATGTTAATTCTTGAGGGCGAACTGGCATAATTTGCCCCAGCATGAATCAATGATTCAAAGTGCGATTGACATGCTCCTGCAAAAATAACCAACTGATCTAAGTGGGGAATCTTTTTTCGTGCTTCCTTGACCGTTTGGACGAAATGTTTGGAATGACGATATGCATTAATATCCGTCATTTTTCCTTTTGCCTTTGAATACGCGTCATGTCCTGTAATAACAAGAATATCTGGGCGATATAAATCAATCAATTCCCCTATTTTTTCTGGCATCTCTTTTTCATTACAGTGTATACCTAAAACAGGGATTCCCACTTTTTCATACAGTGTCATACATTTCTTCAAATAGGATGGATCACCATCCAGATGGAGAACCTTCCCTGGCATTTGAAAATAATTACTTGGTTTTACATATCCTCCGGTCGCTTCATATTCCTGACGGTTCTTGATTAATTCAACATCCTGTTTAAACAGCTTAAAAGACTGTTCCTCTAGCGTCCGGTATTCATTCTTCAATCTGACTCTTTGATTATCGTCGATGACGACCAAATCTTCGTATGGTGCGTCTGCCACAAGGCGAAAGTCTTCTCCATATAGGACTGCAAATTTCTGGTCGTTTATTTTTCGAACATCTATCACGCGAAATAGAATGTCACAATTATACGAACGCCTGCCGACAATATCCATTAATTTTATATCCACTGCCGTCACTCCAATAAGACCAGCAAAAAGGCCTTTAAATAAAGTTTCTCTCATAGGCTATGCAAACCTTTGCTTTATTGTGAAAAAAAATAGACCCTATAAAAAGGGTCTAGTGGAAAAACGGATATAATTCTTCGCTTAAGCGGCCAAATTCCTCTAAGGAAAGGGTCTCTCCTCTTCTAGCAGGATCGATTCCGCTTGCACTTAAGGCCTGGAGGATGTCTTCT
The DNA here is from genome assembly GCF_018613205.1 of Bacillus sp. ISL-46. Lineage (NCBI taxonomy): Bacteria > Bacillati > Bacillota > Bacilli > Caryophanales > Bacillaceae > Bacillus > Bacillus sp. ISL-46. The sequence goes on along the minus strand of NZ_JAGGQR010000008.1, from coordinate 14,438 downwards.
TTCTTTTGCTTTCCCTCGGGCAGCTGGCTTGTTAAGTTATTAAGCAGGGTTTTTCTTCGTTGTGCAAAGCTGGCCCTGGTCACTTGAAAAAAGAATGTTTCATCTGTGACCGTAACAGCGGGATGTTCCCTCCTGGTTAACCTGATGACGGCAGAATCCACATTCGGCTGCGGCACAAAAACCGTTTTTGGAACGATCATCACTGTTTCTGCCTCTGTATAATACTGAACAGCGATAGAAAGAGAGCCATAGTCCTTCGTCCCTGGCCGTGCAGAAATCCGGTCTGCCACCTCTTTTTGGAGCATACAAACGATCCCGCGAATAGGCAAATGTTCTTCAAGAAGCTTCATGATAATCGGCGTTGTAACATAATAAGGTAAATTAGCAACCACCATGATATCGTCCATATCATTAAATTCTTCTCTAATAACTTCTGCCACATCTGCCTCTAATACATCGTTATGTATAATTTTTACATTGGGATAGGGTGATAGGGTATCATTTAAGATTGGTAATAAACGTTGATCGATCTCGAAAGCGACGACCTTTTTACTTGTGCGGGCCAACTGCTCAGTAAGCGCACCAATTCCTGGTCCGATTTCAATCGCACCAGAATCTTCTGTTAAATTCGCAAAGCTAACAATCTTTTTCAAGATATTTGTATCAATTAAAAAGTTTTGGCCAAGGCTCTTTTTAAATGAAAATCCGTATTTTTTAAGAATATCTTTTGTCCTTACCGGTGTAGCTATATCTTTATTCATATAGTTCCTCCTGACTTACAACCCTTAGTGCTTCAGCGAATTCCTGCTTACTGATTTGGAATACATTTAAGCGCTTATGAAGCTGTTTTCCATTGGTATAACCAATTTTTAAAATTTTCCCCAACATAATTCTTCTTTCTTTAGCCCCTTCACCACCGATAAGGCCAGCTGTAAGTAGGTCCTCTTGCGTTATTTCCTCTGTAAACGTTTCACGCATGGTCTGGGCATCCTTAAGCGCCTCTTGGATGGCTTCAGGACTTGCATGTTCCACACCGAGGCTTTCCCCTGCTTTTCCCATAGCCGCTTCCTTCGTTAAAAATGCGTGTTTACAACCAGGAACAGCCTCAGCGATCGTCTTTCTAATTTTTTCACCAGGAAAATCAGGATCCGTAAAAATAATTACGCCTCGGGACTGTTGAGCACGCCTTACCTTTTCAATGGTGGTTTCATTTACAGCTGAACCATTTGTTTCAATTGTATCTGCATTGATTGCCCGTTTAATCGCTGTAGTATCGTCTTTACCTTCCACAACTATAATTTCTTTAATCTTCATTTTAAAAGTGTGAGCCTCCGTAATAAAAAAAATAAAAAATGAAAAAAACTTGAAACATTTTTGTAATGTACATCGTCTATATTATTGAATCCATTCATACAATAAAGTAAAATAAAGATGAAGCATTTTATCAATATGTATTCGATGTTAGTATAAAGAAATTTATGAAAAAAGCAAAATGCAGAGGATAGGACCCTCTGCAAATTGTAAACTAATTTAAAATTTTAATCTTTACTTTTTTGCGTCCCCAGCGGTAGCAATCCTGATTGGATGGCATGAATAAATCAATGATATATCCTTTAATTGCCCCTCCTGTGTCAGCTGCTACAGCATAGCCGTAGCCTTCAACATACACCTTTGTCCCCAGCGGAATAACCCTTGGGTCAACGGCAATTACCTTCATGTTCGGGTTAGCACGGAGATTAAGTCCCGTTGCTGTTCTACCTGAACAGCCATTACAATACGCTGTATAAGCAGTTGCAGTAACGTAAAACTCCTGTCCCGACTCATCCGCACCACGTGAAACTTGTAACGATAAATCCTTCGTTCCGACAGCCACAACTTTATCTTGCTTTTCTGCAATCTTCTGCTCACTAATTAATTTTCTAGTTACTTCTTTGCCATTTTCAATTAGGACTTCATATTGTTTAGAAACGCGACCGTGCTTGCCTTCGGTAATGGTCTTTTCTTTGCCTTTTTCTAAACTTTCATCCTTTTTGGTTACTACAGCAAATTGAACAGGTTCTTCCACTACATCGGTGACTTTTTCTACTCGAATGACGTTAACAACACCATTCTCTGAGATGGTTTCTGTTAATGACGGTTCAACTCGGTCTAGTGTGTTTAACTGAATGCCCTTTTGTGATAAAAAGTCAGCGACCGTAGCCGAAGTGGCCCAAACTTGTTGCTTTTTACCGCCGTCAACATATGTAAGATGAAATGCTTCTTTTATTCCAATCTTCATCTTATCTTGTATTGCCGCTTGCGGTCTAGGTGAGATTTGGTCATGTTTGCTCAAAACAAATTTCTGCTCTTTTAGGAGTTCAGCCACTGTATCAGCTGTCGTCCAGATCGTTTTTTTCTCGTTGTCCTTGACAATGTGAACCTGGTTAGCTTGCTTCCATACGACTTTCAGGTGGTCCTTCACCTTTGCATTCGCCTTAGGTTGCAAATAGTCTTGTGAGCGGGTGGATACATCCAATTCATCTAATAATTCTTTGATGGTATCTGCATGTGTTTTCACGACCTTTTGCTGATCGTTAAGAGTGATGGCAACAGTTTTCTTTGATCCTTCGTAAAAAAGAATACCAAGAGTTGTTAGCAAAACTACGAAACTAGCAAAAGCAATGGTCAATGTCTTCCGGCTCAAAGACTTGGAAAACAGGTTTTTCATGTTTTTGAATACGATGAAAAACGCCTCCTTTTCTTAGAGAGATTAATGAACCATGCTGTCGGCTGTTAATCTTTGCATACTGTGCGAAGGTATTTCTAATTATGCACAAAGTTGGGAATATTGCAAAGATAAACTTATCGACACGGTTATCCTATGTAGAAAAGGAGACATGTAGAACTTTTTGTTATCGCTAAAATATAAGACAAGCTTCCACCAGCTTCGACAAATTCCCCTATCATTTTATGGCGAATAATTTTTTAGCATTTCGTGTCGTTGCTTCCGCCACTTCTTCGATTGTCAATCCTTTTATTTCGGCAATTTGTTCAGCTACTAATTTTACATAACTAGGCTCATTTCTTTTCCCTCGGTAGGGATGGGGAGCCAAATATGGGCAATCTGTTTCTATTAATAGTTTATCTAGTGGAATTTCAGCAGCTACTTCTTTCGGCTTTTTGGCATTTTTGAAGGTTACAGGGCCTCCAAGAGAAATATAAAAGTTCATTTTCACGCATTCCTTCGCTACTTCAGGGCTGCCGCTAAAGCAATGCATAATCCCGCCTACTTCTTCCGCTCCTTCTTCCTTTAAAATTTCCACAATATCAGCTGTTGCTTCGCGATTATGAATCACGATTGGAAGATTAACCTTTTTAGCAAGTCTGATTTGTTTTCGAAAAACTTCCTTCTGAATATCCTTTGGAGATTTGTCCCAATGATAATCCAAGCCCATTTCACCGATGGCAACTACCTTTGGATGGGCAGTTAATTCCTCTATCCATCGTAAATCCTCCTCGGTCATGTCGATCGCATCAACGGGATGCCACCCAATGCAGGCAAAGATAAAATCATAGCTATCAGCTAATTCCATTGCCCTTTGAATGGTCTTGCGGTCAAACCCGACCACGACCATAGTAGTGACTCCCTCACTTTGAGCCCTAGTGATTACTTCTTCTAAATCTTCGTTATATTGGTCATCATTTAAATGTACATGGGTATCAAATAGCATAGTTTTGCTCCTTCACCATTTTTTTCAAAAAGAATTTTATTTTTCGCTAACATTTTCTTATTCGCGTTAGAAATGCCAATATTCAACAATAACCAAGTAATAAAAAGAAATGTCTCGAAAAATGTTCCACGTGGAACATCGAAAAGCGGAAACGGAAACGCCAGTTTAGCGGCGTATGGACTGGAGCACTTTGACTTATCGTAGGGAAAAGGGCGAAGTACACTAGCCGCTGGGCGTTGGAGCTGGACATTTCACAAAGCAAAAGCGCCTTAAAAGGGCGCCTTTAGTATCATAATTATTTCACCTTGGAACCATTCGGTAATGTTTGATCGACGGTTGCAAGCGAAAGTTGACCATCTTTTGAACCTGCTAGGATCATTCCCTGTGAAAGTTCACCACGAAGTTTAACTGGTTTTAGGTTGGTAATACAAATGACCTTTCGACCAACTAATTCTTCCGGCTTATAATATTGGGCAATTCCAGAAACGACCTGACGCTTTTCATACCCTAAATCAAGCTGAAGCTTAAGCAATTTATCCGCCTTTTTAATAGGCTCTGCTTGAACAACTTCGGCTACCCTCAAATCAATTTTCATAAAATCGTCAATAGCAATTTCGTCGATTTCTTCAGGTTTTTCTTCTGGCTTTACATCTTTCTCTTCTTCAACTGCTGGAGCAGAACCCTGCATTTTCGTCTTAATAAATTCTACTTCCTCAGCAATTTCAAGTCTTGGGAATATCGGTGCATCCTTTTCTACCTTTGTTCCGCTTGGTATGACACCAAAATCAGTGAGGCTTTCCCATGTTTTAAGGCTCTCATCCTGAATACCCAACTGCGTAAAGATGGAATTCGGTGTACGTGTTAGGAATGGCTGCAGTAAAATCGCAATTCTTCGTAAGGATTCGGCCAGATGAGCCATTACACTAGCAAGTACCTCGCGATTCGCCTCATCCTTCGCTAAAGCCCATGGTTTTGTTTCATCAATATATTTATTGGTACGGCTGACTAGCAGCCAAATTGTAGATAACGCTACTGAAAACTCCATCTTCTCCATTACATCTTCGTATACATTAACTGTATCCTGGTTAACTTGCAGCAGTGATGCATCAAATTCCCCAACTGAACCGGAATAATCAGGTATAACACCGTTGAAATATTTTTCAATCATTGCGACCGTACGATTTAAAAGATTACCTAAATCATTGGCTAGGTCGAAATTGATTCTTTCGACAAATCCTTCCGGTGTAAAGACGCCATCCGCCCCAAACGGAACTTCTCTTAATAAATAATAGCGGAGCACATCCAGACCATAGCGATCAATTAAGGTGACAGGGTCAACCACATTCCCTTTCGATTTGGACATTTTTCCATCCTTCATCAACAGCCAGCCATGGGCAAATACCTTTTTGGGCAGTGGAATATCTAATGCCATTAGCATAATTGGCCAATAGATGGTGTGGAAACGTACAATTTCCTTACTCATTAAGTGAACATCGGCTGGCCAGTAATTTAAATATTTTGCATCATTTTCTGTTCCATAACCAAGTGCCGTAATATAGTTGGAAAGGGCATCAATCCAAACATAAATAACATGCCTTGGATTCCCCGGCACCTTGATCCCCCAATCAAACGTTGTCCTTGAAACAGCAAGATCCTCCAGGCCAGGTTTGATAAAGTTATTAATCATTTCATTTTTTCGAGATTCAGGTTGGATGAAATCGGGATTTTCCTCGTAGTACTGCAAAAGACGATCTACATATTTACTCATTCTAAAAAAGTATGATTCTTCTTTAACCTTTTCCACCGGACGGCCACAATCCGGACAATTTCCATCCGTTAGCTGACGGTCGGTATAAAAGGATTCACATGGTGTACAGTACCAGCCTTCATACTGATCTAGATAAATATCACCTTGTTCAAGCAGTCTCGCAAACATCTTTTCAACGACTTGTTTATGTCTTTCATCCGTTGTTCGGATAAAATCATCATAAGAAATATCGAGTCTTTTCCATAATTCTTTAATTCCATCGACAATTTCATCGACATACTGCTGCGGAGTAATCCCCGCTTCTTCAGCTTTCCTTTGAATTTTCTGCCCATGCTCATCCGTTCCAGTTAAGTACATAACATCATAGCCGCGCATCCTCTTATAACGGGCCATTGCATCACCTGCAACAGTTGTATAAGCATGCCCAATATGTAAATTACCGCTTGGATAGTAAATCGGTGTCGTTAGGTAAAAAGTCTTTAATTTATTCTCCATCTTAATCCCTCCGCTAGTTTGCGAGTCCAAAGCTCTATTTAACCATTATTGCCTCTTTTTTCCCGCTTCTATCCTCAAAATATACCGAAAAACCAACTTTTGTGCAAGGAGGCGCTCTTTTACCTGATTCCTTTATTTTTTCATATTTTCCTATTACACCCATAAAGGCTTCAATTCCTGCGAAGGATATATAGTTCAATCGCATCAATTTATGTTGAAGTTTGTCGAAGAAATACCGAATTGAACAGTTGTTTTATCAACAATCCAATAGTATTATTCACTGCTAAATATAGGTAATTTTCAGAAAAAACGTTGTTAAATCAACGATCATCATCTTAATTGAATAAATTTACTATTATTTTTCCAAATAAAATAATTGACGGATATGGGAATTTCTTGTATTATTAAGTTATGAAAATTTTGTCGAATAATGACGAATAAATAGATAGAGAAAAATAAGTGCAAATGTGAGAGGAGATCATAAAAATGAAATCTACTGGTATTGTTCGTAAAGTTGATGAGTTAGGCCGTGTGGTTATTCCAATCGAATTAAGACGTACTCTTGGTATCGCTGAAAAAGATGCTCTTGAAATTTACGTTGATGATGAGCGTATTATCTTAAAGAAATACAAGCCAAATATGACTTGCCAAGTTACAGGAGAAGTATCTGATGATAATTTAACTCTTGCTGGCGGTAAATTGATTCTTAGCCGTGAAGGTGCAGAACAGTTATTACAAGAAATCCAAAACAACTTTGAATTAGTAAAATAATAGAAAGCTCCGGCACTTCAATTAGTGTTGGAGCTTTTTTTCTTTGAAAAGCGGATACCATCGTTCAGCGGTGTATCCCACTTAAGCTCTATCTATTCGACATGATAGGCCTGATACACTTCTCTTTTATTTATGTCACGATCTTTCGCTGTTAGTTTGATCGCTTCCTTCGAAGGGATATTTTTTTCAGAAATATAATGATTTACATGTTCTTCAAGCGTTAAATTGTGCCACCAGCTTGGTTCTTCCTCTTGTTGCTGATCCGTCCCCTCAACAATCAAGCAAAACTCTCCGCGGATTTCATCCTGCGTGGTCCAAGCGATTACTTCTTCGATCGATCCGCGAATAAATTCCTCATACTTTTTTGTTAACTCCCTGCAAATTGCGATCTTCCGGTTACCGAGGACATCTGACATAATCGAAAGCGTTTCTTTTAGGCGATGTGGTGATTCATAAAAGATTAACGTAGCTGACTGCCACTTTAAGTGTTCTAACTCCGCCCGCTTTTCTTTCTTGTTTCGATTCAAAAAACCAAAAAAATAAAAGGGCTGGCACACTAAACCGGAGGCAATTAATGATGTTAGGGCAGCATTTGCACCTGGTAACGGAACGACTGTTACCTTTTCTTCAATGGCCGCTGCGACCAGCTCATAACCTGGGTCTGAAATGGCAGGCATACCCGCATCACTTACCAGCGCAATCTTTAACCCTTCCTTTACTTTTTGAATCAATTTATCGCCGCTCGTTTCTTTATTGTGTTCGTGATAACTTACAACAGGTGTTCCAATTTCAAAGTAATTACAAAGCTTCTTTGTATTTCTTGTATCTTCTGCAGCAATTAAGTCTGCCTCTTTTAATAGTCGAATCGCACGGAAGCTCATATCTTCTAAATTACCAATTGGTGTGGGAATAAGATATAAGATCCCTTTCGTAGCTTCATTCTCAAAGCTTTTTTGCTGCCACATACACATCACCTGTTTCTTTCATTAAAAATTCATCTTTTTTCTTCCTGCTTAATTGCTTAAAGGAGTATTCTGCCCTCAGCGCGTCCCCTTTATTTTCATAGCTTCTATAGTATGTAAGTTCGACCGGACCCCTGCCCCGCGTATATCTTGCCCCTTTTCCTTCATTATGAAGCTTAATCCGGCGTTCAAGATTATTCGTATATCCACCATATAAACTACCGTCCTTACAAGTAAGTACATAAAAATAGTGATCGTTATTCTCCATATAAAATCTCTCTAATTTCTGGTGTATATTCATTGTTATCATTATAAACAAATAACGGTGGAGAAATTTTTAGATCCGGACTGCCATCCTTAATTGCCTCAATTAAAAGCGTATTAGCCTCTTTCCCCTTCTTCGGATAGACAAGTTGAATTCGTTTGGGTTCAAGCCGGTATTGTCTCATCAATGTAATGATATCCAGCAGTCGCCCCGGTCGGTGAACAAAAGCCACCTTGCCGCCTTGTTTAGCCAATTGACTTGAAGCCTTGACCGCATCCTCTAGTGTACAAAGAATTTCATGACGGGCAATCGCTAGATGTTCATTGGGATTCATCTCTTCCTTTGACGCCGTTGTAAAATACGGAGGATTGCAAGTGACGACATCAAATTGCCCATGGCCCAGCTGTTTAGGCATATCCTTGATATCACCATGAATCATTTGCAGTCGGGGTTCTAGTCCATTATATTCAATGCTTCTTACCGCCATATCGTAAAGCCGTTCCTGTATTTCAACACCAGTAATCTGGCCCTTTGTTCGTGCACTTAAAAATAAAGGGATGACACCATTCCCGCTGCAGAGGTCAATTAAGTTCCCTTTTTGAATCGGAACATATACAAATCTTGCAAGTAAAACGGCATCAAGGGAAAAGGCAAAAACAGACGGACTTTGGATAATCCTTAAGTTTTCCGCTAATAAATAATCTAACCGTTCATCTTCCTTCAAGTTGACCAAATTATCCATCCCCTAAATGTATGAAAATAGAGGCTGATTTTTGTCAGCCTCTTAAGGTTATTTCTTATTAAGAAAGGAAAGACAGAATAAACAATCGCCTTCCTTGCGTAAACTTCCAAAATGAAGGTTACAGATATGAAACCCTTCTTGATAGAGACGGGCGAGGTTATCATATCCTTCCCCAACATCAAATGGCTTTACCCCCGGTGACTCGGGCAGGGCTGCCCCCTTTTTATTCTCTGTTACCTTTTTTTCCGCTTCAGTCGTTACATCTAAACGGCGTCTCAAATGTTCATTTTCAAGCTTTAAATAATGATTCTCTTCTAGTATTTCGGCTAAATGCTGCTTTAATTCTCCCAGCTGCTGGTAAAGATGGCCAATTTGTGTTTCCATATTACTTACTGATTCAAATATTTCTTTTTTATCCACGTCTTCCACCTCGTTAATCTGTGGATTGTATAGAAAAGGCACCTTCTTTATTGATTTCCTCCAAGGTATACTCCAGAACTCGATCCTGTTCCTTTAGTTCAACCTGCAGTACCCGCTCTAATATATTTAATCCTACTACTTTTCCTCTACCCTGTGGTGTTTCAATGAATTCCCCTAAATCCGGCAGCAATGCTTTAGCAGATTCATATTCATCATTTTCATATTTTAAACAACACATCAGCCTTCCGCATAATCCAGATATTTTTGTAGGATTCAATGAAAGGTTCTGATCCTTCGCCATTTTTATCGAAACTGGATCGAAATCCCCTAAAAAGGTCGAACAGCATAACATTCTCCCACAGGGCCCGATACCACCAAGCATCTTCGCTTCATCGCGGACACCAATCTGGCGTAATTCAATTCTCGTCCTAAAAATAGCTGCTAAATCCTTCACAAGCTCCCGGAAATCAACTCTTCCATCAGCCGTAAAGTAGAAGATGACTTTATTTCGATCAAATGTATATTCTACATCGACCAGTTTCATATCCAGTTGATGCTCATTCACTTTTTCATTACAAACTTCATAAGCTTCCTTTGCGGCTTGCTTATTCTCTTCAACAATCATTCGATCCTTCGGGTCGGCAATTCTCACCACTTTTTTTAGTGGCAGGACAACATCATGCTCCTCCACCTGTTTGCGAGCGATGACTGCTTTACCATACTCAACTCCACGAACTGTTTCAACAATCACAAAGTCATCTTTTTCTATAGAGAGGTCCCCTGGATCAAAATAATAGATTTTCCCCGCCTTTTTAAAGCGTACTCCTACAACATCATACAAATGAAGATCCCTCCTGCAATTTTAACACAAGCTGTTCCATCATCAGCTGAGGATTCATATTCCTCTCAAGCTTTCTTTTTGCATCAAGAATAGCTGACATTTGATCCGATATGCGCCGTCCAGATGTTTGCAGTGCAAATTGTTGCAGCCGTTTATTTTCCTCTCGAAAAACAATTTGCTCCTGCCTATCTAATTGTATATATAGTAAATCCTTAAAAATAAGAAGTAAAAGGTCTAAACCACGGTGAATTTGTTCTTTATCTTTAAAGTGTGGAAACCAGTCAGTCTGAAGCGTTACCATAGCCTCCAACGGATTTTTTTTCAACACCTCATATAATTTTACCACTATTTTTTGAGCTTGTGCAAACCATTCATCGACATTTAATTTATGTGCCTCATCCAAGCTATTGGTCAATTGAGCAAGTAACGGAGCCTTTAGCGGTTCTACGCCGTTTTCCACCAATTGTTTAATCATAACTAGAGGCGATAATGGATGAAATGTTAGTATTTGGCACCTCGAAAGAATCGTTGGTAGAATTTTCTGCGGCTGTTCTGTTAATAGAAAGGCAACTGTCCCAGGATTGGGTTCCTCTAAAAACTTCAGTAAACTATTGGATGCACTGACACTCATTTTATCTGCATGAACAAGCAAATAAACTTTTTTCAAAGATTCTAATCCTTTTTTGGAAAACTCAACCTGCAGGCTTCTAATTTGGTCAACCTTAATGGATAATCCATCCGGCTCAACAATATGAACATCAGGATGATTGCTATGATTGATTCGACGACAATTTTTGCATTGTTCACAAGGTTTATAACGATCAATGATGGACTCGCAAAATAGGGACTTCGTTAATAACAACGCAATTTCCCGCTTACCTGTCCCTCTAATGCCCTCAAGAAGGTACGCATGGGCCACTCGATTTTTCACTAAACTGTTTTTTAGCATATTTAACACAGTTGGCTGAAGCTCTTCTAGCTGTTCCCATGATTTTACCAAGCTCATCACTCACTTACATTAAAAATTATCCGACATTCACTATGCTTAAAAATGCATGTATTGCTCAATTGGAAGGACAAATACGGTTGCCCCGCCAACCTCAACTTCAACGGGATAAGGGACATACGAGTCTGCATTTCCACCCATCGGTGAAACAGGGGCAACTAACTGTTCTCTGGATCTGCAGTTGTCCTTAATAATTTGGAGGGCTCGGTCAACGCGAATATCCTCAGTACCAATCATAAAGGTCGTGTTACCTGACTTCAGAAATCCACCTGTACTCGCTAGTTTTGTTGCCCTAAAATTGTTATCTACTAGTGCCTTTGATAACCGATTGCTATCCTGGTCCTGTACAACAGCTATGATCAGTTTCATCCGAACCACCCTCTCTTTTTTATCCCATTCTAGTTTTGTTGTTTCCTATATTATAACAGGTAACAGAGTTCCTTACATTCGTAATGGCAGGGACGGCTACATATTTATTTTAGGATAAAAAAAAGCCTTACAGGGAAGGCTTCCTTTTTGCTAATTTTTCTACTATTATTTTTAGGGTTTCTTGAAAAACCTCTTCCACTGTGCCGGAAGCATCAATAGACTGAATTCTATCTGGAAAGCGTTCGATTAATAGATGATATCCTGTGCTAACCTTTTGGTGGAATTCCAGGTTTTCTAAATCCAGTCGATTAATCTCTCTGCCTTTATTTTTGTTGATTCGCTTTAAGCCTAACTCTGGTTCAATATCAAAGTAGATTGTTAACTCAGGCATCAAATTTTCAATCGCAAATTGGTTGATTGCAAAAACTTCATCAATTCCTAACCCGCGTGCGTAGCCTTGGTAAGCCAAAGAACTATCAACAAACCGGTCACACAACACGATTTTCCCCTCTGCTAAGGCTGGTTTCACCTTTTCTATCAAATGCTGCCTTCTTGCAGCAGCATAGAGTAAGGCTTCTGTCCGCGGGTCCATCGCAGTATTTTCTTTATCTAAAATCACGGCACGAATCTGTTCCGCGATATCAATCCCGCCTGGTTCTCGCGTTAGCAGTACGTTTCCAAGCTGCTGGGCTACCATGTTAATAATTGTTGACTTTCCCGCACCATCCGGGCCCTCAAATGTTATAAATATTCCTTTATCCATTTAAATAAAACCTCCAAAACTGTATCTATCTCTTAAGCTGTGTAAAAGGTCTTTATAAGACCATCTTTTAATCGGGAGCCGCCTTGAAATCTTGCGCCGGATTTTAACAGGCTGGCGAGTTGACTGAGTTTATCTTTGGTTATCCTTTCACCCTTTATCAGCAAGGGAATACCCGGAGGGTATGGAATAATCGTTTCAGCGCATACCTCACCTATCACTGCAGTTATATCTACTTCTTTTACCATTAAATTACCCATTTCTTTAAAAGGGATCGCTAACGTTGAGATTTTTTGACTAGCCACCTCAAACACCTCTTGAGCATCATTTAAAGGTAAACCAGCTAGCGCCTTCTTAATTTTCAGGACCGCTTCTTCCAAAGGAAAGCTTTGTCTTTCTTTTAATAAAGGAAGAATAAAGAGCACATTATGTGGATCGGCTAATTCTGTATAAATGGATCCCTCTTCTAATCTTCTTTGGAGCTTAAAGCCATTTAACCCTGAGCGGGACTGGATGGTTAATTTTAAAGGATCGCCGTTATCATTTGGGTATTCTAACACCCGGATTGCTGGAATTTCCGCCAACATCTCTTTAAAGCGTTGGATCTCATTCAAAAGAAAGGTTAAATCGTTTGGTTTATATGTAGCTAAATAATTTCTGGCCAGGTCCAAGGATGCCATAATCGGATAGGACGGGCTGCTTGATTGGAACATGGCTAAGTATTCCTTTACCTTATTGCCATTAATCAACTGGCTATTCACATGTAAAAAGGATCCCATCGTCATCGCGGGAAGCGTCTTATGTGCTGATTGAACCACAACATCTGCACCCAATTGAAGGGCTGAGGGCGGGAAAGGAGCTCCCAGGATAAAATGTGGTCCATGTGCCTCATCCACTAACACAGGGATATCATGCAGATGTGCTTCTTTGATTATTTCTTGTAAATCATATCCCATTCCATAGTAGTTCGGATAAGTCAAAATGAGTGCTTTTGCATCCGGATATAAGTTAATAGCTTCTTTAACCGTTTCTATACGTATACCAGAAGGGACTTTCCACTCCTGGTCAAATTCAGGCTCGAGAAACACGGGGTCAGCTTTTGCCAAGCTTAGTCCATTTAAAATGGATTTATGGCAATTTCTTTGAACAAGAACCTTTGTTCCATCTGAGCAAGCTGCCATAATCATTGCTAGATTGCCTACGGTGGAACCATTCACAAGGAAATAACTCTTTTGGGTTTGAAATAGGCTAGCTAGTAGTGACTCTGCTTCAAGTATCGCCCCTTCTGGCGAATGTAGATCATCTAATCCCGATAACTCCGTCGCATCAATTTGTAAAATTTGCTTAAAATAACGATTTGCTTCTGGTTGATTTATAGTACCATATTTATGTCCAGGGACATGAAAGGAGATAGGGTTCTTTTTGACATGGTCGATTAACACATCATACAAAGGTGTTTTTAATTGATTATTCATTTGTTTACTTCCTTCTAAGAGCTTCGTTTATTCAGCCTTATTGGCCGGCAAGAAACCCCCACTGCTGGAAGTTTCACTTCATTCTAACAAAAAATCAGTGCCCAATCTCATATGAATGCAAAAAAATAAGCCCATAATGGACTTTTATGAAAAAATTTCTGGTGTGGTTATTTTTTTCAGTTGTTTGAGAAAGTATTTATATTTTGGATCGTTTGTATCTGTTTGTATTAAATCATTTTCGCATTCTGTACAAATAAATGAAGTGTATAGATGTATGCCTTTTGGTTTTTGGTTTTCACAAATAACGCACGTTTCCTCATGATACTTCTGTGCTAAAAATGAACTCAATCCCTCCACCTCCATACATCCATTCTGCCCTCATGTGCCTATTTGTATACAATTTTTTGAATAATCTTTTCCCCGTCATCTTAATTAATATATTATGTAACAATTAGCATTTGGGTGTATGTCTATTTGTAATTTCTTTGAAAACACTTCGTACTTTTTTACTATTGTCATTGTCCTTACAGATGACAAACAAAAAAACAACCATTTCTGGTTGTCTTAGATGTGCCTGGCAACGTCCTACTCTCACAGGGACGCGTGTCCCAACTACCATCGGCGCTGAGAAGCTTAACTTCCGTGTTCGGTATGGGAACGGGTGTGACCTTCTCGCCATTGCTGCCAGACTATTTTCTTTTGAGGTATCATTCCCTCAAAACTAGATAATGCAGAAGAAGTTGTAAAAACGAGTATGCCTTAAAAATTGGTTAAGTCCTCGAACGATTAGTATCAGTCAGCTCCACATGTTACCACGCTTCCACCTCTGACCTATCAACCTGATCATCTTTCAG
>NZ_JAGGQR010000088.1:0-24698 GCF_018613205.1 Bacillus sp. ISL-46 | reverse complement strand
ACTAATCGTTCGAGGACTTAACCAAATTTTAAGGCATACTCGTTTTTACAAACTTCTTCTGCATTATCTAGTTTTGAGGGAATGATACCTCAACAAAATAGTCTGGCAGCAATGGCGAGAAGGTCACACCCGTTCCCATACCGAACACGGAAGTTAAGCTTCTCAGCGCCGATGGTAGTTGGGACACGCGTCCCTGTGAGAGTAGGACGTTGCCAGGCTTTTTAATTTAATATTAAACAAACGTAATACTTTTTATTATCGCGGGGTGGAGCAGTCTGGTAGCTCGTCGGGCTCATAACCCGAAGGTCGCAGGTTCAAATCCTGCCTCCGCAATCAAGCGCATCTACTCATATAAAATACATAGAATTAGATAATTTTTATTCGCCTTAAGGAGCTATTCTTAAGGTTTTTTTTATTCCATGTTAAATAAATGGAATATTATATTAGTTATAAATTTCAAAAACGAGTACTCTAATACTTACTTGGGGTGATCTTTAATAAAATGTATTGAAATAGATAAAATCATTCTGATTGCATTTCGGATTGTTTTTTTCCTGATAAGCATCCTTGGTTTATTCCTCGTGAATCAAGAAATCTTCCTATCTTCCTATTCTTCTCCGTGGTTTACTTCCGAATAGTTCAAACATAAAACATTCTACCTTATTAAATCGAGACTATCTGTAAGAATAAGACTCTGAAAAATATACATATCGAATTTGGAAATTTATTAAATTGGACTTTGAAGTTTGATATCTGTATTAACTACAAAAGGTTATTTAAACGTATCCCAATCTCGACAATTTTTTTGCTTCAAGGATGGAAAAGTCCTTTATAAGCAAGGGATCATACCAAAACTAAACAAACGTTTGATTAACAAAGAAAAAGGGAAAAAAAGGTCGAAGAATGTAAGATTACGATGTTTTTTCTAATTTTTGAGAATTAAGAAGAAAACTACAAAAATCGCGTGACAATCTTTTTACATGCTAGGATGAAATATTCCTTTATAAGCAAGGATTCATACCGGAACTAAACAAACGTTTGATTAACAATGGAAAAGAGAAAAAAGGTCGAAGAATGTAAGATTACGATGTTTTTTTCTAATTTTTTAAGAATAAGAAAATAACTCCAAATAAATACACGGATAATTCGTGACAAATTGAAATTATAGATCTAGAACAACTTGGGGCTGCAAAAAAATTTTCTAATTTCAATATGTGCTAAATTCACATCTACTATTATATACACGCCCGGACAACGTATAGTTTATAATTCAAGTAACACCACCAAACGGTCAGCAAGGAGGGTTTGTTTTGAAGGATAATATAATAAAGGAAAAAGAGGTAAAATCACGCAACCGAGATAACTTTTTAATCAAGCAGCGTGCGTTTGTGAAGCTGTATTTGCTCTCGTGGATCGAGCAGGGGAGACCATACGGCCAAGAGATGTTGGATGATTTTTATGAAACATTTAAATATTTTAATTATAAGCCCAACCATTCTGAAGTTTACAAAGGATTACACGAACTGCTGGATGATGGAATCATCACAAGGTCTCGCATTATAAAAGAGGGGTCAAAGCGCCAAGAGCTAAAGGTATATGAAATCGCCAATAAGGATGAAGCTAGACGGTATAAGAAGCAAGTTAAAGAAGATTTAGACCGCAGCATAGGCCTTTTAAATAAAGCTGTTAGAGATAATTATGTATAAACTAATCTATGATAAATATTTTCGCAAAATTAGGCGCTCCATACGATACCTTATCGAATCTCAAGTCGACATGAGTCCGGATGAAACTGTTAATCTCATGAACCATTGAATTAAAACTTTTAGCATATCTTGATTGCAGCTATTTTGCAATTTGCCATTCAGCTATTCTTCTTTATGCATATTCGTGAGGGAGACGGACCAAGATATGTAGAGGGCTTTGAGCAATTTATGAAACGTTTTACCAACGGACTTGCAATTGAAAGAGCGGCAATTGAAAATCTTAAATAACAAATTAGGAATTAAAACCACGATAGGCATGAATTTCTCCTGTCGTGGTTTTTATTTAACTTAGTTTTTAAGAGTATTTTCCCAATCAGCAGCAAATTTTTCGATTCCTTGATTAGTAAGTGGATGTTTAGAAATTTGCTCAATGACTGAAAATGGAATCGTTGCAATATGTGCACCTGCCATTGCTACACGAGTTACATGATCCGGATGACGAACAGATGCTGCAATAATTTGTGTGTCGAAATTATGAATGCGGAACAATTCAGCTATTTTTGATACTAATTGGACACCGTCTTCGGAAATATCATCTAAGCGGCCTAAAAATGGAGATACATACGTTGCACCAGAACGAGCTGCTAATAGTGCTTGGTTTACTGTAAAGATAAGTGTGACATTTGTTTTAACGCCTTTATCAGCAAGATAACGGCAAGCCTCTAAGCCAGCTAAAGTCATAGGAAGCTTGATTGTAATTTTCTCATCTCCGCCGTTAATTTTAATAAGCTCTTCAGCTTGGGCAATCATTTCATCAGCTGTAATGGCTTCTGGAGTTACTTCAGCGGAAACAGACTCTACTTGTGGAACTGCTTGGCAGATTTCTTCAATTCGGTCTTCGAATTTTACGCCTTCCTTAGCAACTAGGGAAGGATTGGTTGTAACACCAGATAAAACGCCAATTTTATATGCCTTTTTAATATCAACAAGATTTGCAGTATCAATAAATAATTTCATCGTATATTTCCTCCATTTTAAGATTGCAGTAGACTTTTTGCAGTTCGAACAACATTTTCTGTCGTAAATCCAAATAGCTCCATGACTGCAGCGCCCGTTCCTGAAGCACCGAATGTTTCAATAGATAATACTTTCCCTTCTGATCCTACATAGCGTTCCCATCCAAGAGAGATACCCATTTCTAGTGCCACACGCTTCGTAATAGAAGCAGGGAAGACAAGCTCTTTGTATTCTTTCGGTTGACGATCGAAAAGTTCCCAGCTTGGCATTGCGACAACGCGAACCGAAACATTTTCCTTTTCAAGTTCAGCTTTCGCGTTAATGGCTAATGACACTTCTGAACCGGTAGAGATCAAAATAACCTCTGGTTGGTCATTTGTTTGCGTTAATACGTAAGCTCCTTTAGAAAGGTTGTCTAAATTGGCTTGTGTTTCTTGGAACACAGGCAGGTTTTGACGGCTTAGTACCAAGGCAACCGGACCGTCTATTTGTTGTAGTGCATAAGCCCAAGCACTTGCCGTTTCGTTTGCATCTGATGGGCGAATTACGGTTAGCCCTGGGATCGCACGAAGAGAAGCTAGCTGCTCAATTGGCTCATGAGTTGGACCATCTTCACCAACCGCAATCGAATCATGAGTAAATACATAAGTGACTGGAAGCTTTTGCAAGGATGCCAGACGAATTGATGGTCTGAGATAATCATTGAAAACAAAGAATGTGCTTACAAATGGCTTTACCCCGCCATGAAGAGCCAAACCATTGCCAGCCGCTCCCATTGCGTGTTCCCGGACACCAAAATAGATATTCCGTCCGCTAAATGATTCTACCGCGAATGCTGCGTCTTCCTTTATATCTGTCATTGTAGAATGAGAAAGATCCGCACTTCCTCCAAAAATAGAAGGAACTGATTTTACAAAATGGTTAATAGCTTCTCCGCTGGCTACACGAGTTGAAATTGTTTTACCTGTATCAAATGTCAGGATGTCTTCCGCATTAATTAAAACTTCTCCCGTGATGGCATGTTGCAGTTCCTTCGCTAATTCAGGATATGTCTCTTGATAAGACTGGAATAATGCATTCCATTGTTGTTCTTGACTAATTCCTCTTTGTTTTAGCTCTTCAAAATGGGCTTTAACTTCTTCCGGTACAAAGAAATCCTCTTCATATTGCCAGCCATATACCTGTTTTGTTGCACGAGCTTCTTCTGCTCCAAGGGGATTTCCATGTGCTTTGTTTGTTCCTGCAACTTTGGGACTTCCATAACCGATAGTGGTTCTAATTTCGATCAAGGTTGGTTGGTTTGTATTTTGTTTAGCTAATGTAATAGCTTTTGAGATTTCAGCTACATCATTGCCATCTTCTACTCGTAAATATTGCCAATGAGCAGATTCTGTTCTTTTTTGAATGTCCTCTGAAAATGAAAGGTTTAATTCACCGTCCAAAGAAATATCATTTGAGTCATATAATGCAATTAATTTTCCTAGTTTCATATGGCCGGCCATAGACATGGCCTCATAAGAGATGCCTTCCATTAGATCTCCATCGCCAACTAAAGCATATGTATAATGGTCAATTACAGGGTATACATCCCGATTGAATTTTGTAGCTAAATGCGCTTCAGCCATCGCCATTCCTACTGCATTTGCAATTCCTTGCCCTAAAGGCCCAGTTGTCGCTTCAACACCTTCTGTGTGACCAAATTCGGGATGACCAGGTGTTTTGCTATTAAGCTTTCTAAAACTTTTTAAATCTTCTAAAGATACATTGTACCCAGCTAAATGAAGCAAACTATACAACAAGCTAGATCCGTGTCCGGCAGAAAGAATAAATCGATCTCGATTAAACCATTTTGCATTTGCAGAATTATGATTTAGATGATGCGCCCATAGTGCATATGCCATTGGAGCAGCCCCCATAGGTAGGCCTGGATGACCGGAATTAGCACTATTGATCGCGTCAATAGATAAGGTGCGAATCGTATTTATAGCTAGTGTTTCAATACTATTATTCATATTTTTTTCCTCCTTTTTATTCATGTAATTTTTAAATTAGTACAAAATGTCGGTATTAGGTTTCTTGCCTCAAAGGATTTCTTGTTTTTGCATTTTAAAGCCGGTTTTTTCGTATTTAAGAATATTTTATCTTTATAAACAAGAAAAAACAAGAAGAATTTTGCCGGATTTTTTTAAAAATTGGTGAATTCAAGAAAAAATTATATAATATAAGAAAAAACATGCAAAAACACGGAGGCTGATCATTGTTATGCTAAGAAAAGAACGACAAAGCAAAATTTTACAAATACTTGAAAAAGAAGGGAAAGTCGTTGCTAAAGAATTAAGCATGAAATGGGATGTTTCCGAGGACACAATTAGACGAGATTTAAGGGAAATGGATTCATTTGGTCTTCTCAAAAGAGTACACGGCGGGGCATTTCCTGCATCTGCGAGCGCTTTAACCTTTTCTGAAAGAACGGAAGAAAATATAGATGCCAAAAAAGAATTGGCCTTAAAAGCAGTGAAGATTATTAAAGATGGACAAGTTCTTTTAATAGATGGAAGTACAACAAATCTTTTTCTTGCTCAAGAAATTCCAATGGAGTTTAAAGGGACCATTATTACGAATAGTCCCTCTATTAGTTTGGCATTATCAAAACATCCAAATACAGATATCATCCTTTTGGGTGGAACCTTTTTTAAGGAATCTTTTGTGACTGTAGGATTAGATGCAATTGAAGTGCTTAAAAATATTAGAGCCGATCTCTGTTTTTTAGGAGTGTATTCCCTGCACCCTGACTTTGGTGTCAGCATCCCTCATATAGAAGAGTCTCATGTTAAACGTCAGATGATTAAAAGTTCAAATAAAATCGCAACCCTAGTAACAAGAAGTAAACTTAATACTATTTCCAATTACTTGGTTGGTCCCGTTTCAGAACTTGATTACTTAATTACGGAAGACGGTCCACTAAGTCATAATTTAAACAAGTATATGGAATTAGGTATCGAAATTATTTAACTATAGTAGTGATTTTAAATTTGAGCTAAAGCAGCTAATAGTTTTCAACATTTTTCTATAAAAAGTTTAAAAACGTCATGATATACTAAAAATGTCCATGCCAAATAACCTTCCTTATTTCTTTTATGGGAAGGTTTTGTTGTATATAGTTAGATATTGGTTTCTAAGCTACATCTTGGAAAGTAGTTCTACGTTTTAGTAAGGCAAAATACAATGTAAGAGCTAATTTACACAGGCAATGATAGCTACTCTAAAGGGTTTTCCTTCTTTTCGTTTCTTGTCATAAAACTCTCGTAGTCTTTTATTGCGTGGAATAAGATTATCCCGATTACCCTTTGAACAGCCCATGTATAAGGTGTGGCGAATTCAGCAAGTTTCTTGGCAGAATTAAATCGATCTATCTCTCCGATTTCGGAAAAAATCCTGGCAGCGATTTTTATGTCCGGTAGCTCGTCGGGCTCATAACCCGAAGGTCGTATTTTCAAATCAAACCTCCGCAATCAAGTGAATCTAATCATAAAAAATACATAGAATTACATATTTTTCAATAGCCTTAAGGCGTTTTTCCTAAGGCTTTTTTTCATTGTTAAATTAATGGTATATTTCATTAGTTAATAAATTTCAAAAACGAGTACTTTAAAAATTACTTGGGAGGCTTTAATATATTGTATTGAAATAGATAAACACCATTCTGATAGGAGGACGGCTTATTTTTTTGCCTGATAAGCATTCTTGGTTTATTCCTCGTGAATTAAGAAATCTCCCTATCTTCTCCGTGGTTTACTTCCGAACAGTTCAAACATAAAACACTCTTCCTTATTAAATCGAAACTATTTATATGAATAAGACTTTGAAAGTTAGATATCTGTATTAACTACAAAATGCTATTTAATCGTATCCTAATCTCGACAATTTTTTTGCTTCTAGAATAGAAAAGTCCTTTATATGCAAGGGTTCATACCAAAACTAAACAAACGTTTGATTAACAAAGGAAAAGAGAAATAAGGTCGAAGAATGTAAGATTACGATGTTTTTTTCTAATTCTTGAAAATTAAGAAGAAAACTCCAAACATCGGGTGACAATCTTTTTACATGCTAGGATGAAATATTCCTTTATATGCAAGGGTTCATACCAAAACTAAACAAACGTTTGATTAACAAAGGAAAAGAGAAATAAGGTCGAAGAATGTAAGTTTACAATGTTTTTTTCTGATTTTTGAAAATTAAGAAGAAAACTCCAAACATCGGGTGACAATCTTTTTACATGCTAGGATGAAATATTTCTTTATATGCAAGGGTTCATACCAAAACTAAACAAACGTTTGATTAACAAATGAAAAGAAAAATAAGGTCGAAGAATGTAAGATTACGATGTTTTTTTAAATCTTTTAAGATTAAGAAAGTAACACCCAATAAATACACAGAAAAATCGTGACAAAATAGAAATTATAGCTCTAGAACAACTTGTGGCTGCAAAACAATTTTCTAATTTCAATATGTGCTAAATTCACATCTATTATTATATACTCCCGGACAACGCATGGTTTATAATTCAAGCAACACCACCAACAGGTCAGCAAGGAGGGTTTATTTTGAAGGATAATATAATAAAAGAAAAAGAGGTAAAATCATGCAACCTAGATAATTTTTTAATCAAGCAGCGTACGTTTGTGAAGCTGTATTTGCTCTCGTGGATCAAGCAGGGGAGACCATACGGCCAAAGATGTTGGATGATTTTTATAAAACATTAAATACTTTAATTATAAACCCAACCATTCTGAAGTTTACAAAGGATTACGCGAACTGCTGGATGATGGAATCATTACAAAGTCTCGCATTAAAAAAGAGGGGTCAAAGCGCCAAGAGCTTAAGGTATATGAAATCGCCAATAAGTATGAAGCTAGGCGGTATAAGAAGCAAGTCAAAGAAGATTTAGACCGCAGCATAGGCCTTTTAAATAAAGCAGTTAAAGATAATTATGTATAAACTAATCTATGATAAATATTTCCGCAAAATTAGGCACTCCATACGATACCTTATCGAAGCTCTAGTCGATAAGAGTCCGGATGAAGTCGTAGTTACAGACAACGGAGAAACGTTTTACATCATTAGTAAAGAAGTTTATATTAACGAACTGAATCCATTCGGTTATGAAATCGCAACAGCAGACGGAGAGTAATCTCCGTCTTTTTGTTACAACTCGATATCCTTAACGTTAACATCATATTCCTCGATAAATTCAACGATACCCACCAGTCGTTTTATTGCGTACTCCTTATCCGAACTCTCATCCGCAACCAACTCCGCAGCTAGATTCAGGACCTCCGATTTAATTCTAGATATTGTTAGTTTCGCCTCTAAGCTCATTCATTAACTGGCCTCCAATGACATCAAGTAATGTAAATAGTTAAATTTTCCTGTGTATTCACAAAATCCAACTACAGTTTAGGAATGTGTATTTAATAACTGTATTATATAGTGAGAAGTTCAGTCTTATAAGGTTTTACTTTTCTATTGTTAGGTGGAATTTGTCATTCTTTGGTGGTAATTTGTAATGTTTGGTGGCAGATTGGTGGCAATGCTTATGACTAACTTCTGACATCAAGATTTTGCTGAACTTCCCACTGCGTTAAATGTTTCACAGAGTCCCTTGCAGCATCTGTTTCTTTTTGACTTTCCATTCTTGCAAGTTTTAAAGAAAGGTGCAAAAGTCGCTGGAACCATAACCTTTCTTAAAAACCTATCACTTGGATGATTGCAGGTATTCTTCTTCTCCTCACATCTATTTTCGGTTTTGCCTTATTTATTTCCATTAGTTTAGGTGGAGAGAATCAATTTGAATCGGGGATGTCAGGAGAAGGAGCCGGAGGAACAGCGAAAGTATCAGCTGAGGTATTGCAATATGAACCCCTTATAAGGAAATAATTAGGGGAATATGGGGTTGATGAGTATGTGGGGCTTATCATGGCCCTTATCCAACAAGAGTCAGGAGGAAGACAGTTAGATGTGATGCAATCCTCCGAATCTATCGGTCTACCACCAGGAGCGATCACAGATCCCGAATTGTCTATTAAAATTGGTGTCAAATATTTTGCTGAAGTGATGAAGAAAGCCCAAGGAGACCCAAAAATTGGCGCTTCAATCTTATAACATGGGGAGTGGATTTATTCCGTTCGCTCTAGAACATGGGGGATACTCCAAAGAAGTAGCCATCCAATTTAGTCAATTGATGGCTGCCAAAAACGGTTGGCCCCGATACGGTGATGTGAATTATGTTGAACATGTGCTTCGTTATTACCATTCAGAAGATGGAAGCATTGTGGTTGTGGGGGATGGTACCCAACGTTTTGATGTAGAGGAAGTCCCTAATATTATGAAAAAGTTTCTTGGTATACCTTATGTGTGGGGTGGTAGAACACCAGCTGCAGGAGGATTTGATTGTTCGGGGCTATTAGAATATGCCTTCTCACAAGTAGGAATAGATTTACATGGGACAGCTCAATCCCAATACAACAAAACCATTCCCGTTCCTGAAGAACAAATTAAGCCTGGTGATTTGGTTTTCTTCTCAACCTACAAGCCAGGAGCTTCCCATGTTGGAATGTATGTAGGAAATGGAAAGTTCATTAATGCAAATGGCAACGGAATTTCTTATTCTTCTGTAGAAAAATGGAAGAAACTTTATCCCTTCTTAGGATTTAGACGGATTCCATAATGGGGGTGATAAGTTTATGGAACCACATCAAAAAAAAAACTACATTTTGCTAATGATTGGATTTGTTGCTGCAGTTATTATCATTATGTATGTTTTTAGTCTGCGAACACAGTTGCAAGAAGTCAGAGCAAACCAAAGAAATTATGAAGAGAAGATTGCGTCTCTATCCTCTATCCAGAACACGGACGCATTAATTAATTATTTGTTATATAAAAATGGTATGGAATTTTTGGATAATAGTTATTTGAAAGACATTGGAGTTTGGTTGAAACAAGAAGGAAACTACTCGTTCAATTTCAAAGATGGTCATACTTATATTTCATAAGCATTAATTTAATTATTCAACGAAAGGGGTCCTTTAAAGAAAGAACGTTATTAAAAGGAATAATGGCTAGGAGGAAATCTCCAGGCCATTTTTTATTACTTCCACGTGACCAATGTCTCCCTCATGATAAATAATGTGAGCGCCTTTGATACCAATAGCAGCTTTGTGCCAATAGAATACCCCTTCTTTATTCTGTAGACTGTAGCTTTAAAAGCTTTTTGCTAAAGTTTAAGGCACTGGCGACTTCACCAACGTGGTCTTTGCTAAGGCCAATTTCAAGGGTTACTTTTACAAGACTGTTCACTCGACCATGTACTTTTAACGCATGGTATGTATGACCATCATTGGCAATTCCGTCTCCTTTATTAAATGTAAGGGAATCGGAACCATCGCCATTACTGTCGCAAGAATAAACAAAGATGGTAATGCCTCCAGAATTCTTTCTTGAAAACATATGCTGTTCAGACTTAAGTGTTTTAACCATATCTTTATAGTGCGGATTCGCAAATGATAAAAACTGTCTTGGATTTGGATCAGTAGGAAGGTTCATATTTACAAAGTTATCCCCCTCTAACCATACCAACCATTTGTTTTGAACCATCAGTGTATGAATACTCCACAAATTCAGCATTTTTTAGTATGACGATATTCTCCATTACCCTTCATCTCTCCCCTTCATCAAGTTTTTACTGGAACAAAAGTAAGCACTTGCATAGGAAAAGTCAATAGGGGGAATTATTGGAAATTGCTCGCCTTTTAAAAAACATAAAAAATTATGAATTTTTCATTAGTCCATGAATATAACCAAGTATTTTACTCATAAAATTAAGAAAGGAGGTTTTTTATCACAAGAAAATTGTGAATTTACAAGGAGATCATTCTATTCTAGGAAAGAAAAAACTCGTTACTGGCTCGTTATTCGTTTGTTACTGACTCGTTACTCATCCCGCTAAGAAATCTTGTCTAACTCGTTACTAGGGTAATTACTGAGCCTTCAGTAATTACTGAAAAGCCCAGTAACGAAAAAAAAGCACCCTTTTCGTTTTCCAGTAACGAACGAAAAAATTACTTTCCTAAAAAAACAATCTATTAGAGCAGCCTATATAAAAAATCTAATAAAGGGTAGGTTAACATGTATAAAATTACATCGACTTTTTGAGCGCAAGAAACGTTTCGTTCAAAAGGGCATTCGGGTTACGATTTTGCAATGCCAGAAGGAACTCCTTTAAGAACTATTCGAGATGGAATCGTTGAGGAGGTAACGCACGACAAAGACAATATCGGAAATGGCGTATTAGTTAGGTGGGAGGATGGAAAAGTTTCGATTTATGATCATATGTCAAAAACGACTGTGAATGTTGGAGACAAAGTGCATGCAGGAGACTTATTAAGTTATTCAGGAAACTCCGGTCATGTAGTTGGCGTTAATGGAGGTTATCATCTTCATATCGGCCTCAAAGAAGGAGGAAGGTTTATCGACCCTTCCCCCTACGTCAATGATATCCAAAACATGAACGTAAAACAATATGTGCAACATGCACCCGAGTGACTCAATTGAAAATGAGCTTTATGGATTACATGCAGGCGCATATGAATGCAGTGAATCATTCATTATCCGAGCTGAATCTTCATTTTATTTCATTATTATCCCAGATAAAGTTGCATTTGATTGCATCTTTACCTGATAATATTTTGCTCATCCAGATAGTGAAGTAAGTTTGTCAATTCGCTTCTGTTCAATCCAGTTTTCTCTATGATGTAATCACTCGTATATTCTAAGCGCTCTTCCCAAGCGGATTTATAATCAGGTGTAAACCAGCTGCCAAATTGTAGCATTGACAATCAGCTCCTTATTAATTATCGTCGTTGTTTCCAATGATTTCTTCGATTTTGTCATCACGATTTTTATTAAGACTCATCATGTTTATGACCTCCTGCTACGATTATTGGTTTGTATGAATATAGTATGGAAGTTCGAAAGGAGTGATATACATGGCCAATTACAAAAAAATCACGGTTTTTTTAAATGAAGAATTTTACAAAGAAATTTTGGACATCATTGAGTACCGAAATAAGCGTGTTCAGTTTGATAAAGAGGATAAAAAAGTATCAAGTGTTGAAGAATTTGTCACCGGCAGTGTGATCCAGGTTCTGAAATGGTTAAAGGGTGAAGATTCTTTTGCTGGCATCGATGATCTGGGTAAACCTTATCGCCTTGAAAATTCATTTAAAAAAATCATGTTAGACAAAGGAATGAGGGCAAAGGATTTAGCTGAAATAACAAATATTCATGCTGGAAATATCAGCATTATCCTTAATAATCGCTCTCAACCTTCATTGGATTACTTCCTTCGAATTTGGATTGCACTAGGCTGCCCTCCCCTAAACGAATGCTTGCATCGTATTAAGGACGCGGAGCCCGAAGAAAGTTAGTTAAAAAATTACAATTTATTTTTAATCGTACAAATCCTAAAAAGAAAAAAGTAGTAATAAAATTAAAAACACTACTAAAACTGGAGGTGATTGCATATGATAACAGCTTTGATTGGTATTCAAACCACTTGCATTGTCATAGCCAGCAAATATGTAATTAAACATTTTAGGACGAAGTTGGCTAAATTAAAAGACCATTCTAAAGGCAGTGGATTCAAACATTACAAATCATTCTAAAAATTTACAACTTCTTGGAGGGAGCCATATGACTTTTATCGTCATGTCAGCGTTGAAGTTGGCAGCTGTACTGGGAACAGGAATTGGAATTTCAACTGCATTTTCATACTTCCATAATTATGAATGGAAGCCAAGCAAGAAAAAGAAAGAAAAGGGTGAATCTGATGGAGCCAAAAAAGTTGGTGAGGTTTTGCGTCAAAGAACCAGATCCGCTGATTAATTATTCTTATTCATCCCCAAACATTATAGAGGATGAAATGACTGGATATAATCAGATAAATTTTCATATCCCTACACTAGTGGAGGAGGTGAAAAAACTTCCAAAGAAAAAAATAAAGGAATACAAACGAATCGTTCAGACCTTTCTGGCAACAGCAAGCAGCTTCATGGTATTACCATTAAAATCAATGGCCAATACTTTTCCGAGCACAGGAGCTTCTACACTTCCCACGAAAGCCGAAGGCATTCCGCCAGAACTACTGGAACTTCTCTTAAAGTTACTGGTGATCTCAGTGGGGTCAGCGGTCGTATTTGCGGCCATTCTTTTGGTAGCGGCAGGGGTAAAGCGGATGCTCGGAAATCGGAAAGAGTCAAACGAATGGACTGTAGACATCATCAAAGGTCTGGTTCAAGTGATGGTAGCCGTTCCAGTCGTATTCTTGATTTATTACGTGGTAAGCCTACTTTTCAGCGGCTCCGGATGGTTTATCAGTCCATTTTAAAGAAAGTGGCTATACCGTTTACGGCAATGACTACCGCTAGTTTGACTTCTGTCTTTCATACTGCACAAGCTGCAACCGTATCCGATATGCTTTTACAGAATCAAGGAGTGTTAACTCACAACTTCAAAGGTCAAAATGATGGATTTTCCATTGTGGAAACAACTAAGACTGTGTATGCCAATATCGAATATATCACCGCAAAAATTATAGTGGCTTTGGATTGGCTAAATAATTTACCTGGATCTTTACCAAAGTTAACAGCAGATTTATTCACTAGCGTTTATCATTTTCTTTCCAAAATTGCACTTCAAACTCCTCTAATCATCTTTGATAATCCATTTATACAGAATACTTCCCTAACCTTTTCCCTACTTTCCATTTCACTTGTTACGTTCCTGCTAATTTACGAATCGTTCATGAAGATGTTGAAGAAAAAGCATACGGATTTCAAGAAAATTTTAAAGCGTTATTCCATTGCAGTAGCCGTCTCTGGTTTTGCTCCTTTTGCTTTTAACACAGGTTTTACGTTTCTGAATCAACTTTCCAATACCATTACAAAAATTGGCGGTGGAATCGATGGAGGAAATGTAAATGGATTTATCGCCGGTGAAACACTTGGGTTCTTTGATACCTTAATCGTTATTTTGTTTGATCTGACAACGATTGCCCTTTTGATTCCAGTGTGTCTCCAGGCAGGTAGAAGATGGTGGGATTTATTCTGCTTGGCAGCTATTACTCCCCTGGCTCTATCCTGTTGGGTATTTGAAAGACACGAACATTACTTTAAAACTTGGTGGAACAAAGTAAAGTCTTTGTCAATGGTCCAGCTGGTGTATTCGGTATTCATATTAATGATGGGAATTTTCATTTTCACTACCCAATCATTACAAGGCGGAATTTACACGTTGTCTATCAAGCTCCTTATAGTGTGCGGAGGGTTATATCGCCTATCCAATCCACCACGTTTTGTGAAGTCCATGACAGGTGATAAGACGGATATATTGGATTCAATCGAAGAAGGAAAAGCATCATTTAAGGCGACAAAAAGAATACTTCTCTTAAAAGATAGAAAATTTGATCCAGTGAAAAAGTTTGCTGGAAAACTAGTGAAATGGAAGAATAAGTCATGATATTAGTGAAATTAGGATTATTGGCGGTACTAGGTAAGCAATTTTATGGTGGTCTTTTGTGGGCACAACATATTCAGCATACACTGAATTCCATTAAGAGAAAGCTTATTAAAAAATGGGAGGGTTCGATATGATAACAACAACAGGATTGATATTAATTTTAAATACAACTATGGTTTTGGTGAATACCACGGTGCTACTGATTAGCGGTGCTCAGATCATGAAGGAAGTCAAGAGTAATAGATGAGTATATGTCACTAACACGGATAATGAATAAAACCCCTATAGTCAATGAGAAAACCAATGTGTATGAAATTCAAGATTATAACAACCAATTATTGAAACAAATTCTCCAGTCCAGATTCATTGAGGAAGGTGTTTACGGATTTGAGAAATATTCGATTTCGGATTATAAAGAAGAGTATTTGTTTACACCATCCTTTGACAAAAGAGAAGGAGAGTGCCTTCAAAAGGATTGGAATTTTCAAAATGAGGATGTAAAGGAAATAAATTTGTATGAATTGGTGTTAACCAAACCACTGTTTATGCCTTTGGATACCAATGCGTTTCTTGATTTGTTTAATTTAATGGATAATGTTCCGAATGCTTCAGTATTTACTCAAGTTTTGTTTTGTAAGAGACAGGATAACTGGCGGGAAACGGCCATCTCGCAATATGAAAGTTTTTTAAAGGGTAATGATCGCCCATTGGAAGGGAAATTCAGCATCAAATGGCAGGAAAGAATTTTAGGAGTTTTAACAAAACTTAATAATTATACAATTAAACGGGACCAGGTTGAGGAAATGGAGCAAAAGATTCTTCAGACCAACTATCGATTTGAATGCAGATTTGTGATGTTTGAACAAAAATACGCGAAGCAATTCGTCGCTTTTTTAGAAAATGCGCTTGTTAAATTACAACTTTTTAATGAATTCACAATTAAAAAAGTAAGTAATAAGCGGAGCTTTCTTAAGCACATTGAGAATCGACAATTCCAGGTCGATTTAGCCAATCAGATCTTATCGGAAAGTGAATTGTATAGTGTGCTTTGTGATAAAACAGCTGCTTCGGCAGTTCAGAAAGTGCTTCTGGAACAACCCACTAAACATACCAGTGTTTCCAAAACCCTTGGAGAAAGTATAGTTATACAAAAGGCCTCGAGTTTCATGCCTTATAGCACCAATAAAGTGGATGAAATCGATGAAACCAAAATTACTGCCATTAACAATGCCTTTAGAAGGGTTGGCATTGTAGATAAACCACTAGAAGTAACCGATGTATATCAGGGAGCCAGTCTTTTAAAAGTGCAAATGGAAGTCCCTCCTGAGATCACTTATACCTCTATTACGAAGAAATTGGTGGATGTACAAGGTGCAATGGGCAATAAAAACATTACCATTGAAATCGGAGAATTACCGGATACCGTTAATATTTTTATTCCGTTAGATGAACGTACACCTGTTTACTTTAACGATGTATTAGAATCAGAGGAATTCAATCAATTTAAAGAAGAAAACCTATTGCCCTTTATAATTGGTGAAAATGTAAATGGCGGGTATATCTTTGCCTGCCTAACCAAATTAAGACATCTTCTGGTATCTGGAACAACTGGAAGTGGGAAAAGCGTATTCCTTAATTTGATTATTCTTTGTTTCATTTTAAGCATTCCTCCAGAACAATTGATGTTGTATCTGATAGATCCTAAAATGGTTGAATTTTCTCAGTTTAAAGATTTTCCGCAGGTTAAATCGGTCATTACAGATATGAGAAAAGCCAATGCTATTTTAATGGCGCTAGTAGCGGAAATGGAAAGCCGGTATGAATTGTTTTCCCAAACAGGAAGCCGTGATATTCAAGGCTATAATCTAAAAAGCGAAGAAAAGTTACCTTATATTGTGTTTGTGATTGATGAATTGGCCGATCTAATGATGGTGAATAAATCAGTTGAGACCGATATTATTCGATTATGTCAAAAAGCAAGGGGCGCAGGTATTCATTTAATCCTTGCCACGCAACGTCCTTCTGTAGATGTCGTTACAGGGTTAATTAAGGCGAATATGCCATCTCGCGTTACATTTGCAGTTACTTCCGCAACGGATTCCAGAACGATTCTCGATAGGAACGGGGCAGAAAAGTTGTTGGGAAGAGGAGATGGTTTTGCCAAGATCGAAGGCGGCAAGAATGAGTTTGAACGATTCCAAGCTCCGGTTCTAACACTGGATAAGAAAGAGGAGGAAGGAATTTTTGATAAGCTTATTCATTTGTTTGATGGTGTTGTCGTGGAAGGCGAACTGGAAGAAATTAAAGAGGAAGAACCGATTGACCAGCTGAAACGATGGATTGCGAACACAGGAGAGGTCCGAGTAAATGAGTTAGCAAGATTAATAGGTTTAGGAAACAATAAGGTTCATGCCATGATGGTGGAATTAGTGAATGAAGGGTTTCTTAAGAAAGAAGGCCGAAGTTATGCCATTAATGTGGATGAAGAAGAATTGGAAAAATGGAGGGATAAGGAATGATTACTACTTTTATGACTACATTGTTAATTCCTGTTGCAACATTCTATGCCATAATCAAAGGTGTTGATTATATGTTTAAAGAGATGTCTGAAAAAGAAAAACCTATGACTGTCATTGGTTTTCAACAATGGAAAGATAGATTAGTATGGACGGAATTAGTACGCCATTGGGTTAAAAAGGGAATACAATTGTTCTCCCTGAAGAATAACTTTCGGAAACACTGATTATATCAACCTCCATTCTTGTTGGGATTTTTTATATGGAGCAGATTTCTTCACTATACCAATACTATATGCTAGACTTTGTTAAAACATAGGCGCGAAGAATAGGCAACTATGTTTTCAGGTTTTATATTGTTGGCCAAAGGGAAAAATAGTAAAGATAACTTGGAAAGAGAGGAATGAAAAATGGATGTTCCATTCACATCAAAGGAAGTCATTACTCAGATCCAGAAGTTACACAACCAAGGTAATTCTCTACGTAAAAAAGAGGTAAAACAACTTTATCCTGATTTAATGCGGAGTGCTTTGTATTACTACCCAAGTTGGCAGCATGCCATAGAAGAAAGTAACGTAGGTTAGAAAATTTAATTTCCATCAAGACATTAGAATAATATGAACTCTGATAACAAAAAGGTTTCGCTCCCCGTGAAGCCTTTTTGTTATGCTTAAAGTTCCTTTAGAGCAATACGAAAATGCGTAAGGGTGCTAGTGTTCTTGCTTAAAAGCGGTCAACGGAAACTGGCTGCTTTTTTTATTTGTGTTTCTGTTTTGACTAAATTTAGCTACAGTAGTCCAGTGAGGGAAGTCATTCATGTAATGCGGCCCAATATGGATAATGAAGAAGAATTGAGACTGTGTCCGGAAAGTAAAAGAACGTGCATCTGGTTTAGAAAGTATTCGGTCAAAAGAGAATGATAAATTATGAGAACTGTCGAAACAATCTTAGACATACTTTTTTTATTTTCCCTGAAAAAAGTCTTTGTTAAAAGGATTGAGGGTAGATTTAATCAAACGTTTGATTAATAGGACATATTAGGAAAACTTGTAGAAGAATGAAAGGTTACAGGAGAAGTTCCATCTTTCGCCTAGGGTTGCGCCTTTATAGGAAAAGAACATACTTGAGTTGACAAGGATTTTAGTAATTTAGAGGAAAAAACCTTCGTTTATAATGGTTCATTAAACATTTAATCAAACGTTTGATTAGTACTTTGATTGTTTTAACTTGTCGACCTATGGAGGTTAATATAGTAATTCGGCAGTTCGGCTATTTTTTTAAAAAAATCAATCCAAAATTTCGGCATTCTTTTTCCGCATTTTGAGATAAAAACCCTTATGTAAAAGGATTCGCAGGAAAACTAATCATACGTTTGATTAACGAGCTATTTAGGAAAATCTAATCGAAAAATGTATTTTTTTTGTTAGGGGTTAGTTTTTTAGGTAAATGATTATCAAGCCCAGGTAACAGGAGTAGTCGTGGCTACTGTCAGGCGCTTTTTATATGCAAAAAAAAGAAACCAATCCTGAAAATGGTGGCAGGTGTTGTAAACACCAAAATCCAGCCACCATTTTTATCATAAAAAACTAAATTAGGTTATTTTGTATGGTAGCGGTTATCTCCTTTACCCTTACATCATTTTCATCGATATATTTCACAATTGTGAG
This sequence comes from Bacillus sp. ISL-46, assembly GCF_018613205.1. NCBI lineage: Bacteria > Bacillati > Bacillota > Bacilli > Caryophanales > Bacillaceae > Bacillus > Bacillus sp. ISL-46. The sequence goes on along the minus strand of NZ_JAGGQR010000088.1, from coordinate 6,218 downwards.
GAACCTTTTTATTGAATATTCCTTTTCGGATCAGTCATCTGCAATCAATTTCCCCCCAAAGTCAATCAATTGCACCTTAATTCTACCAATTGTTAATTTCGCCTCAAGTATTTCATTTACAAAAAGCCTCACATTCCAAAATAATCATCGAGGACATTTTTACTAAGTTGTTTTAGAGCTTTTTTTATCTTCATAACTGTTTCCAGTTTAGGTCGATATGATTGTTCGTTACAGAAATTCCAATAAGGAGGTGGTTTCAATGTTGGTTCATGTTCAGGCATAAAGAAACCTTGCCATCTGATTTTACCTCGATCTCTTATCATGACACTTGTCTCCTATGTTCTTTCTTATATCACGGGAACATTCTCATTTGTTTTTTCGAGTGGGAAGCATGGGTGTTCCATTGCACCGTGGAAAGGGTGATGAAACTTTTACACCGGTAGGTTATAACAAAAAATAAATGATAAAGGTATAGGCATCTTTTTTTATTTTTCTATCCTTGGTATGGGACAAACTTGGATCTGGGAAGGATAGGGGTAAGGAGGCGATTTATGAATGGCTACATTCGAAGTTCTGTCCTTGATGCTTAGTTTTGGCATGTTTGTAATCGCTGTTTTGAACTTTCACGATAAAGATAAGAATCCTTGAACACGCTGTAAAGGCGTGTTTTTTTTTTGTCCCATATACATCGGTAGGAGAGGTTATTTTTAGAAAGAAGATGATCAAGTTCAAATATTGGCGGCATCACTACGGTCTGAAAAGGAAGCAAAAGACGCTTCCCATCATTCCGTACGTGTCGCGTCGGCACTAAATGGATCGGGAGGGTCTAACCGATATGGAAATTTTACCTTCCTAGGTTAGACCCATTTTAAAGGTGTTTCCGAATCTTGCTCAGTTGAATCAGTAGTAGCCGTATCTTGTGCCAACGGAATAACATAAATAATATTTTTAATATTTCAAATAATTTAAACGATTGACATAATACCCCTATAGGTGTAAATTACACATATAGAAGAATTAAGGAGATAATCCAATGGCAAAAGATAGCGCCAATCAAACCATTCAACCATCAAAGAGTTTTGTTCTGCCTTTTATATTATTCATTCTTAGTAGAATGTCACTTCATGGATACGAGCTATTTCAAAAGCTTGAAACATTTGGGTTTCATACGATTGATCAAGGAAGCTTATATCGGCTCCTTCGTCAACTTGAAAAGGAAAACCTTGTTTCATCTGATTGGGATACTACGGGAAATGGTCCGGCAAAGCGATGTTACAAAATCACAGAGGTAGGCGTTACATACTTAAAGGGATATGCAAATCAATTAGAAACCTACCAATCAATGTTAGATCAATTCTTCACAACGTATTCTAATTTACTAGAGCTCTATATCCCTTCATTTAAAAGGAAGGATCCAATAGAGAAAGGCACCAATGACAAGAGGAGGAATGAAAATGAGTACAACGACAAAAAAAAGTGAGCAAGTAAAGAGAGCTGCTGTAGTTAAGGAAGAAGGTTATCAAGTCATGCCTTTTGTAGACACAATATGGAATCAATTCGCGCTATCGTTAGATTGGGCAAAGGAACTACAAGAAAGTGGAGAAGAAGCTTATCTAAAGACTGTAAAAGAAACGATTAAGTTCAATAAAGACTTTAGAAATTCTTTTTTAAATCTTTTTCAAGAATCTAAAAGGACCAACAGTGAAATCGTTGATAGTGTAAGCGCCCTTTATAAAAAAAATGATGCCTTACAGATTGATTTTCCAGAGCTTACAGACCAATTTCGAGATGCATCTGATCGTGTAGAGAATCTAGCGTTAACTCCAATTAAATTATCTTTTGATCTAATGGATCGATTTGATAATAACCTTGTGGAAAATAGTGAGAATTATGTACACTATGTAAGAGAGCGTCGTAACGACTTGCTAAAAGTTACAAGTGATTATGTAGAAATTGCAAAAAACAACCATAAAAACATCTTTTCCATGATCGAGAAAAGTGTAAAAGTACATGTAAATAATTAATAAGGATAAATCATTAAGATTCATCCTTAAAAATAGTAAAGAGACAATCGTTCGGGCGATTGTCTCTTTTTTAAATTCAAAATCTATTACTTGGATTATAGTTTAAAAATTTTAACGATAAAACAGTCACTGAGCTATCTGCTTGAACTATGACCTATAAAATGGACCTTCTTAAAAAAACCTTATAGCTTAAGCAGCTAACAGGTATTGCGATCTGTATGTCAAACAGGCTTCTGCGTCGTATAATAGGCATAGGGAGTCAAGCTCTTTTCTATTCTTGATTGTGTTTGTTTCGTCACTTACATTATACAAGAATTTGGGGGGTACTCTTTTTTCATGCCTTGAAACGCTTGGGAGACAAGTGATTAGAATTGTGAAATTCATTCAGTTATAAGATTAAATAACTTTATTGTCACTTTTCATTAACTCCAATTTTGTTGGATCAATTTTATCAGTTTTCCATATTCCTTAAGACTCTTTTTATATTGACCTGTAAAAATATCTAGATCATGAGTAAATTTAAAGAAGACCAAGCGATACTCTCTTCCGCCTGTTCCAACGGTAAAATAGCATAAACTCGGCGTTTTCATGGTTTGACGTCCCAGAGAGGTTTCGAACCTCCGAACTACAGTTTAGTCATCGGTTCTCTCTACGTTTATCTAGAGATTCCGCAGCAAGTCTTGCTTTTTCTCTAGTGGTATTTATATAAAGCAAAGAAATATCGGAAGAAGTATGTCCGAGTTGGGACATAATCAAAGGAATATCACCATTAGTTTGTTCTGCCAGGTTCGTAGCATATGTATGCCTCAGTTTATGGGGGGACATCCTTTTGTCAAACGCCTTAGTGTATTTGTAAACAATGTCTTCAATGGCTCGATTAGTTAGTGGTTTAGGTTCATTATTGTATAACTTAACATATACAAACTCATTTTCCTCGTTTCTAGCTTTATATCTTTCATTTCTAATGGAAAGATAGTTTTGCAGGTCGTGCATGCTTGAAGGGGTGACAGATACTGTATCTTTTTTATTTCCTTTCCGTATTACACTGATCTCTTTTGAGGAAAAATCAATATCCTTAATCCTTAAATTTGATAATTCATTTACCCGTATTCCAGTTCCTAAAAAAAGGGAGAGGATACTAATATTTCGTTCTCTATCACGTTTAAAATATTTAAGTTGAGAAGGGGAGAGGGAACTCTCATATTCACCCTTTATATAATCTAAGAATTCTAGATCCTTATCTCCAATAAAAATCTTATCCGTTAGTTGTTTAGCTCGCTCATTAAAAGTCTGTTTTACTTTGGTTACTTCAATTTTTTGCATAACATTCCTGTGGAAATAGGGTTCATTATTTGCTACTTCCGCTTCGATTGTTAGGTATTTAAACAAGGAGCGGAGGGAGGACTTATGCCGGTTTACTGTCTTAGCATCAATTTGTTTCGTTTCATCATCCGTTTGTGATACTTTATATTTTTTCCTCGACAAAAACTTAAAATAATTCCTGGCTTCATCCAGAGAAAGAGTTGCTAGTGTATCTGTTGGGATATCCTTAATTTGATCACACTTTACAATTCCTTCATTTATTAACCAATGAAAGAAATCACGAAAATCTCTAACGTAATTAAAGAGCGTAAGGGGGGAGCGGATGTCTTGTTTAGCATCAACGTATTCCACCACGTAACTAGGCATTTCTCTGAGCAAGATTTCTAATTGTTTTTCGTACCTTTCATGTTGTTTGGAAATTGCCATAAAAAACACCTCAGTAAAATATATTATACATACATTATAGAACTAATGTTCGTATAATACAATTTTTACGAATTGTTGTTAACATAATAATATTATGAAGTACTTTATTTAATTCTTACTCTTTCAGGTAAATAATCTACCAATAAAATCAGAAATGTTGTTATTTCACTTTTATTGTTTAACCGGAACCTTTACGTATTGAAGGTCTTGAGAAAGAGAAGCCTTTAGGCGGTCAATCTCAGCTTCAGCTGCTTCTATAGATTCGAAAACTTCATCAATGCTCATTGCTTCTTTGTTTGTTTTTTTATTAAACACTCTAATTTTATATTTCATAAAAGACTCCTTCCTTAATGTTTTAGGACTTGCTTAGTAAAATCAGTAAAATCATCTAAATGTTTTTCAACAATTTGCTCTAAAATACTTAAGTTAATAGTTTGGTCGGAATCCGACCATCGCCTTTAATCGTTTTGCTATTTCCTTATCAATTATTGAACTGGATTCAAGCATATCAAAAGTATCACGACTGGTTTGTGGTAATCCTAGCCGTTGTTGAGCTACAATATGCATAGCCAGATCAATACAGGCTTCACAGGCACGTTGTATATTTAGATTAATGGAGTCTTGTTTTGTATAATCTTTCAAGTTTTCTGGGTTTTGATCATATACAACGAGAATTCTTTTTTTGCTGCGCTCAATAACGCTTTTCTTATTTAAAATAACATCATTTTCATAGATAGTCCCGCTTGCATCTACATTTTCTATAATTAATTTACGTTCTTCATTTAACTTTGCGTACATACTTAAAGCTGTCATCTCAATATTCATCCTTAATGTTTCATCATTGGAGAAAATCACTTTTCCAGTTGAAAAGATTTGTGCTTAGAAGACTGTAGATGCATGGGTTAAATCGACTAAGTCGACATCTATTTTGAGAATATCCGCCAGCTCTTGGGCTAACATAAAAACTTCATAGGATGTAAGATTTCGCTCTTTATTATAAAAAGCTATATCAATGTCACTTTCTTTATGTGTTGTACCATTAGCAAAGGAACCAAAGACAATGATAAAGGAGGGATTGATTTTACTGATTAAGAATTCTTGAGCTTTCTCGAGAATGTTATTTGTGATAGGGATCACCCCAAGTGGATTATATTGTATATTATACCAAACATTTGATCTTGATACAATTATTCGTAAAATTAGTATTATACGAATAGTAAAGGGTTTCTATGAAAATAAAAATGGTTACCTGTTCCCTTTATAAAAAGATAAACAAGTAACCATTATACATCTAAGTCATTTTCATAATCATATATCTCAGAATATTTTTCTAGCCACATTTCAACATCTTCAAGTATTGGGCGAGATTTTTTATCAGCAATCTCTATACATTTATTGAATAGTTCTTCATTGCCAACAATAATTCTATATCCGTTTAAATTTAAAAATGTACTGGCAGCTAAATAACCTGATCTTTTATTACCATCCTTAAAGCAATGATTTATTGTAATAAAATACATATAAACAGCAGCTTTTTGAAACAACCTTGGATAGTATTCAAAATCTCCAAATCCCTCTTGTGGCATAGCAACTTTAGCTTCAATACAACCCTTGTCATAGTCTTGTAATCCACCATAACGTTCTAACGCTAAATCGTGTATATCTATTATATCTTCATAAGTTAAATATTCAAATTTCAATTCTTACTCAACTTTTTTAGAGCTTCATCATTACGATCACATGCTTTATTTGCCAGAGCTAGAATTTTTCGTTTACGTGCATTCTTTTGCATTTCTTTCAGCTCCTTTTCAGTATATGCTACATTCATTGCCATTTCTATGTCTTCCTCCTTATTGCACATACAATCACCTCTTAATACCATGTTAAACAGGTTTAATATGTGATGTATATATAAACTTTATACTAAATTCAAACAATTTTCAAGGGAGATTAGTATAAAATGGCGTATAGTGTCATATAATATATATTTTTGTTAATTCAAAAAACGAATTTAAGAATCATTTAAATAAATAGCCTATAATCCAAAATTATGATTTAACGCGAAGTTTAATATTTTGGTGGTCAAAATGTGGTCAAAAGTGCTTTATTACAATGGCTCTGTTAAACGATAATGTTGAGATTTAAGCTATAAAAAAATAGACCATCAAAATGTTAAATATATATAAGGACAATTAGTTACCTAAATATAAAGCCTGTATCTTAGATTACCAAGTAATCATTGATACAGGCTTTTTTTAAACATAGTCCTTATTGAACTCCCTCAGTTTAATACGATTTTCTCACGAATACTCGCTTATTCGCAGGATTTCATAACCCTTAATATGGATTTAACGATTAAATGAAATGAGTTCAGATCATTATGGCTCCGTGAAGGCATAGTGAAATAAAGGAGTATTACAAAACTCCACATTTTACCATATGATG